>CAZUZD010000098.1:0-19076 GCA_964624465.1 uncultured Isosphaeraceae bacterium | reverse complement strand
ACAACTGCCTGATCCTGGCGCGGTCGTTCGACACGGCGGCGGTACCGGTCACGGCCGCGGGGTTGCCGGCGGCGGGCACACCGCTGGCGCCAGCGGCCGGGGCGGCGGCGTCCTGCTCGGGGTTGCTGCAACCGGCCCAGGCCACGGTCGCGACCAGCGCGGCCGCGCGCACGTACCGTCTGAGATCCACGGCGACTCTCCTGGCGATGCCAAGCAGGGAGCTGAGGCGAGGGGACCGCCACGGTCGGGGCACGACGCCCGGCCCGGCGGAAGGAAGGATTGCGGGCCATCTTAACCCGACCGCACCGCCCGGCCAACGGGTCGGCCCCCCTTGAAAACCCGCCACCCCCGACCGATCATGCTCACTGGAGCGCGGCCCCCCGATGGGGCCCGCGACGAGCCGGCGCCGGGATCCGAGGCCGATGCACTGGAACGACCGGGTCTACGGCGAGTCGACGATCGACGACCCGGATCTGCTGCCCCTGATCGCCGGCCCCACCTTCCAGCGGCTCAAAGGGATCCGCCAGGCCGGCCCGAGCGCCTTCGCGCACCCGTTCAAGACCGTCAGCCGCTTCGAGCACAGCCTGGGCGTCTACCTGCTGCTGAGGCGCCTGGGCGCCGACCGCCAGGAGTGCGTCGCCGGCCTGCTGCACGACATCTCGCACACCGCCTTCTCGCACGCCGTCGACTTCCTGTTCACCAGCGAGGAGCAGGACCACCACGAGGGCCTCAAGCCCCTGTTCCTGAACCGGCCCGACGTCCGATCGGCGCTCGGGCGGCTGGGGTACCGGCCCGAGCAGTTCTACGACGACGCCATCTACCCCCTGCTGGAGCAGCCCCTGCCGGCGCTCTGTGCCGACCGGGTGGACTACTTCCTCCGCGATGGCGAGACCTGCGGCGTCACCACGCCCGCCAGCATCGAGCACACGCTGGCCCACCTGGTCGTCGCCGGGCGGCGGATCTGCTTCGACGACCTCGACGCCGCCCGCGACGCCGTCGAGCGGTTCGCCGAGATGAACCGCCGCTGGTGGGCCGGGCCCATCGAGGGGTACATCTACAACGAGTTCGCCGATGCGCTCCGCGAGGGCATCCGCCTGGGCTCGCTTCGCAAGGACGACCTGCTCGCCGACGACGAGCACGTGCTGGCCTGCCTGCGCGCGGCCCGCAGCCCCCGCATCGACGCGACGCTGCACGCGATCACCCACCTCGACCCGGCGAAGGTCGAGGCGTTCGTGCCGGCGATCACCCCCAAGACCCGCTGGCTCGACCCGCCGGTCGTGCGCGACGGTGTGGTGAAGCCGCTCTCGGCCTGGGCCTGAGCGGACCGCCGTCGCCGGGGCTCGCTCAGGGGGTTCGGCCGCGCTTGAGCTGGCTCTGACGGCTGGCGATCCGCATGTGCCAGTCGAGCTCGCGCTCGTACTGCTCGCGGGAGCTCTCGGCCGTGCGCTCGGGCCGGGGGGCGGCCGGGGCGGGCCGACTGGCGGCGCCGGGGGCCTGACCGGCGGCGAGGCTGGCCAGCCGGCGCTGTTCGAGCAGGGCGGAGAGCCGCTCGTTGGCAGCCAGGGCGTCCTGGAGCCAGGCCGACAGCTCGGCGATCTGGCGCCGGGCCTCGCCCAGGTCGTGGGCCTCGGCGTGGAAGCTCGTCGGGTGGCTGCCGGGCCCGTGGCCCAGGGCGGGCCTGGCGGTGGGCCCGCCCTGCGGCGGGCCGGTCCAGCTCCACGCCGGTCGGCTGCTGGCGCCTGCGGCGCTGAGGCGGCCCGAGGTCTCGCGGGCCTTGAGCTCGGTCCGCAGGGCGGTCAGCTCGGCCTGGCCCTGGCGGACCAGGCGGTCGACCTCGTCGCGTTCGCGGCGGGCCCTGACCAGGTCGTCGACGAGGCGGGAGGTCTCGCTCTCCCAGCGGGCCTGGGCCTGGTTCTGGATCTCGGCGGCCTCGACCAGGCCATCGGCGTAGCGAACGAGATCGGCCTCGGCCTGGGTCGCCCGGGCAATCGCGGCGTCGCGGGCCTGCTCCAGCTCGGTGCGCTCCTGCTCGAGCCGGGCCAGCGCCGCGTCCCGGTCGGCCGCCAGCCGCGCGGTCTCGGCCTGCCGGTCGAGCGTCTCGGCGTCGAGCTGCTCGCGGAGCCGCTCGACCTCGGCGCGGGTCGCTTCGATCTCGACCCGGAGGGTGTCGTGGCCGGCGCGGGCCGACGCGAGCTCCCACCGGGCGGCCTCGTGCTCCCGGGTGATCGCCTCGTGAGCGGCGCGGGCCTGCTCGTGTTCGAGGCCCAGGTGCTCGGCCCGCTGATGGAGGGCGTCGCGGTCGAGCTCGGCGCGGGTGAGCCGGGCCTGGAGGGAGGCGACCGACTGCTCGGCCTGCTGCCGGGCGGCCTGGGCCTGGTCGATGGTCCGCTCGGCCAGGGTGGTGCGGTCGAGCGCGGCGGCGTGCTCGGCCTGGAGGGCCAGGAGCGCGGCGCGGGTGGCGGCCAGCTCCGCGCCCAGGGCGTCACGCTCACCGGTCAGCGCCTGCCCGGTCGCCGCGAGTCGGTCCGTCGCCTGCTGCTCGCTGGCGAGCCGGGCCTGGAGGGCGGCCAGGTCGGCCTCGTGCTGGCGGCAGAGCTCGACCCGTTCCGCCTCGCGGGCGAGCAGCTGCTGCTCATGGGCGTGTTGCAGGGCGGCGAGCACCTGGGCATGCGCCTGCCCACGCTGATCCAGGGAGCGGGCCAGCGCCTCGCGGCTGGCGGCGAGCGTGGTGAGCTGGGCGATCCGCTCGGAGTCGGTGGCCTGTGCCTCGTGGAGGGCGCGGTCGAGCGCCTCGGCCTGCTCGGTGACCCGGGTCTCCAGCCGCTCGATCATGGCCAGGGCGCCGGCGACGCGATCGGCCAGCGCCTGCCGGTCCGTTTCGCTCCGGGCCAGGTCCTGCTGCAGGGTCTGGATCCGGGCCTGGGAGGCCGCGTCGCGGGACTCGACGGTCTGACGGCCGGCCAGGGCGCCGTCGAGCTGGGCCTGGAGGGCCGAGCCGTGGTCCTGCGCCTGCGCCAGGCGGATCTCGACGGCGTCGAGGGTGGTGCGGGCCTGCGCGAGCTGGGCCTCGGTGGCGGCGCGGGCGGCCTCGGCCTGTTCGAGCCGTGCGGCGGCCTGGGCCTGGGTCCCGGCGAGCTGGCGTTCGAGGTCCGCGCCGGCCAGGGTGCGATCGGCCAGCTCGCGGGTCAGGCGGTCGACCGCGAGCTGGTCCCGCTCGCGCTCGAGGGTCAGCGTTTCAGCCAGGCGGTGAGCGTCGGCCAGCGCCGCCTGGGCGGCGAGGGCCTCCTGGCGGGCGGCGTCGATCCGACCCTCGAAGGCGAGGCGCTCGGCCTCGCGGCCGCTCTGGTCCGCGTCCTGGCTGCGGGCCAGCCGGGCGAGGGCCTCGTTCAGTTGCAGGCGCTCGGCGTCCCAGCGGCCGCGGTCCTGGTCGTGGCGGGCGGTGAGGCTGGCCAGGGCGGCGGCCTGCTGCGCCACGGTGCTCTCCAGCAGGGTGCGCTGGGAGGCCAGGCTCGCCTCGAAGGTGGCGAGCCGGCCGTCGCGGTCGCGGAGCTCGCCCGCCAGGCGGTCCCGCTCCAGGGCGATCGTGGCGAGCTCGCCCGTCTGGTCCAGCGGCGTCGGCCCGGAGTGGGCCGCGACCGGGTCGATCGGTCCCGGCTCGGTCCCGGCGGGGAGGTCGGCTGCGAGGGACCCGGCAGGTTCGCCGGACTCGAGGTCCGGTCGCGCCTCGAACTCGTGCTCGCAGCGATTGCAGACCACGACCTGGCCGAGGTATTGCTCGCGCACCCGGCGACGTCGCAAGCAACGCGGGCACGTCATCGCGAAGTAGTTCGCCACGATAGTCCGAGCTCCGCTGCGGAGAGATCCACCCTCGGGAGACGGTCCAGCGGCATGCTGGCGGCCCGGGACCGATGAGCGATCTGCGGGAGGATTGCCCCCGCGATCGCACGCGGCCGGAGCGAACCAGACAGCTGAACTGCAACCCCGGGGGGGAAATCCGTTCCGCAGCCCGCCGCAGCGTCGCGGCGGTCCACTTGGGGCACCCCGGGGCCTCGTCCATGGAACCTCGGGGATTATGTCCCCACGGACCAGAGATCGTCAATCTCTGGTGGAGGATTGGCAAGAGATTGCGATTGTGAGGGTTGGCGGGAAAATCTGGATCGGGCTGGGCCGTCGGTCGGCCTTGGCCGGCGGCATCGGGCCACTCGGCCGGCCAGGTGGCGCCGCTTGACGCTCGGGGCTCGGGCCGGGTAGCTCTGAGGCTGCGAGTTCCGGCGCGGCCCCTGGGCGGCCCCGGAACTCGCGGGTCAGGTCCCCCGGCTCCGTGTCCCGCCCCGCCCCGCCCTCCCCGAGGGTCGTCGCCATGACACGCTCGCCCCGCGCCCCCCGAGGCTCCGGCCGGCTGCCCCTCGGGGCGCTCGGGCTGATCCTGCTCGCCGCGCTCGGTCCGGGTTCCGCGCGCGCCCAGGGCCCGGGCGCGTCGGTCCCGGAGCGGCTGAGCCTGGAGCCGTCGACGGTGGCGCTCCGCGGCGGCTCCGACCGCCAGCAGATCGCCGTCACGGGGCACTCGGCCGACGGCGGCGTGCGCGACCTCACGGCCGAGGCCCGGTTTGCCATCGAGCCGCCCGATGTCGCGGCGGTCTCCGCGGCCGGGGTCGTGACCCCGCTGCGCGACGGCACCGCCCGCCTGCGGGTGAGCGTCGCCGGCCTGATGCTGGCGGCCGACGTGGTCGTGAGCGAGGCCGGCCGGGCGACTCCGGTCAGCTACCGGCTCGACGTGGCGCCGCTGCTCTCGAAGGCGGGCTGCAACATGGGCCCCTGCCACGGCAACCTCTCGGGCAAGGGGGGCTTCCGGCTCAGCCTGCGCGGAGACAGCCCCGAGTTCGACTGGCTGGCGCTGACGCACGACGCCCACGGTCGCCGGGTCGACCCCGCGCGCCCGGAGGCGAGCCTGGTGCTGCTCAAGCCCACCGGCGGGTTGCCGCACGAGGGGGGCCGGCGGTTCGCCCCCGACTCCCCCGAGGCCACGATCCTGCGCGCCTGGATCGCCGCCGGCACGCCCGATGACCGCGACCGGGCCCCCGCCCTGACGCGCCTGAGCGTCTGGCCGACCGAACGCCTCAGCGCCGCCCCCGGGCGGTCGCAGCAGCTGATCGTCACCGCCGAGTTCGCCGACGGCAGTCGTCGCGACGTCACCCGCGCCGCCGCCTATGACCTGAGCGACCCGACCGCCGCGGTCGTCAGCCCCGAGGGGCGGGTGGTCGTCCAGAAGCCCGGCGAGCTGGCCGTCTCGGTCCGCTACCGCGACGGCCGCGCCACCAGCCGGCTGGCGTTCCTGCCCGATCGCCCCGACTTCGCCTGGCCCGCCATCGCCGCGCGCAACCGGATCGATGAGGCCCTGTTCGCCAGGCTGCGGGCGCTCCGGATTCGCCCGAGCGCCCCGGCCGACGACGCCGTGTTCCTCCGCCGCGTCTACCTCGATACGATCGGAGTGCTGCCGACGCCCGACGAGGCCCGCGCCTTCCTGGCCGATCCCGACCCCGGCAAGCGCGATGCCCTGATCGACCGGCTGCTGGAGCGGCCCGAGTTCGCCGACTTCTGGGCCCTGAAGTGGGCGGATCTGCTCCGCAACGAGGAGAAGACGATGGGGCCCAAGGGCCTCTGGATCTTCCAGCGCTGGCTGCGGGACCAGATTGCCGCCGACGTGCCGATGGACCAGTTCGCCCGCGCCCTGATCCGCACCCAGGGCTCGACCTGGCGCAACCCGGCGTCGAGCTTCTACCGCACCAACCGCGACCCCCAGACCTGCGCCGAGACCCTGGGCCAGGTGTTCCTCGGCGTGCGCTTGCAGTGCGCCCGCTGCCACAACCACCCGTTCGACACCTGGACCCAGGACGACTACTACGGCCTGGCGGCCTACTTCGCCAACGTGGGCCGCAAGTCGGTCAACCACGACCGCAAGGACAGCTTCGACAAGCACGAGCTGACCAGTGACGAGCTGGTCTATCGGACCGGCACCCGCCCGCCAAAGCTGGCGCACCCCCGGACCGGGCAGCTGCTCGACCCGAAGCCCCCGGGCGGGCCGGCCCCGACCCTGGCGGCCGACGACCCGGACGCGCTCGACGACCTGGCCGAGTGGCTCACGCGCGACAACCGCCAGTTCGCCAGGGCGATGGCCAACCGGGTCTGGTTCCACCTGCTGGGCCGCGGCCTCGTCGAGCCGGTCGACGACTTCCGCGACTCGAACCCGCCGGCCCACCCCGAGCTGCTCGAGGCCCTCACCGACGAGTTCGTGCGCGGCGGCCTGCGGCTGCGGCCCCTGGTGCGGCTGATCCTCCGGTCGCAGGCGTACCAGCTGGGCGCCACGCCCGACCCGACCAACGCCGACGACGAGTCGCACTTCGCCCGCGCCGCCGTGCGGCTCTTGCCGGCCGAGGTGCTCCGCGACGCCATCCTGACCGCCCTGGAGGCGCCCGACCGTCTGGAGCGGGCCCCCGTGGGCGCCCGCACCGTGCAGGCCGCCGGCGTGAACGTGGAGGGCGTCCCCGGCAAGCGGGGCCAGGCCGGCGGCGGGTTCCTCAGGACGTTCGGCAAGCCCGAGCGGCTCCTGACCTGCGAGTGCGAGCGGTCGGAGGCCACCACCCTGGCCCAGGCGTTCCAGCTCATCAACGGCGACCTGGTGCGCGGGGCGCTCGAGGCGCCCGGCAACCGGATCGGCCGGCTACTCGCCACGGCGGCGCCCGACGACGTGATCCTCGACGACCTGTACCTGGCCGCCCTCGGCCGGTTCCCCGCCCCCGCCGAGCGCGACGGCGCCCTGGCCCACCTGGCCGGCGCGGCCGACCGCCGCCGCGGCTGGGAGGACGTGGCCTGGGCCCTGATCAACAGCAAGGAATTCCTGCTGCGGCACTGAGCCGCCGCGTCGCTCGCGTCCCGGACGGCCACCGCCACCGCCCCGCCCTGCCCGATCCCGGAGCCTGCCCATGCCCCTGCTCGCCCCCTGGCTGCTGGCCCTGACGACGCTGGCCCAGGCCCCCGGCGGCCCGGATCCGGCGCCGAAGGCCGATGCGCGGCTCGACACCGCCCTGGAGCAGGCCCGCGCCTGCGCGGCGGCCACCGTGGCGGGGGACGCGGCCACCCTGCTCCGGTTCACGCACCCGAAGGTCGTCGCGGGCGTCGGCGGCCCGGAGAAGTTCGTCGAGATCATGACCCGGGGCTTCGCGAACATGAAGGACCAGGGCCTGGCCCTGGAGGGCGCCGAGGTCGACCGGGCGGCGGCCCTCCTGGAGAGCCGCGACGGACTGTACTGCGTCCTGCCGATGCGGATCGTGCTGCGGCTGCCCCAGGGGCGATTCCGCAGCGGCTCGTTCCTGGTCGGCGTCTCGGGCGATCAGGGGGCGAGCTGGACGTTCGTGGACGGCGCCCCGGGCGCCGCCAGCATCCGCAAGCTCCTGCCCAACCTCCCCAGGGGGCTGAAGCTGCCCGACCGCCAGCCCCCCGAGCCGATCGCCGAGGACGCCCCGGCTGGCGCCCCGGCCCGACCCGGTGGCAGTCGCTGAGGCGGTCCGATCGGCCCGGAACCGGCCGTCGCCCGCTTGCCGAGCGGCCGCTCGGCCCCGATGATGGGGATGCTCTGGACTGGATGCGATGATCGGTTCGCCGGCCTCCGGGATGTTCCGGGGGCCGACCCGCCTCCGCCCCGAGTGCCCTCTCGCGACCGCACCCGCCATGGCGATCTCCCCCGCGCAGTTCGTGCTCCTGTTCACCGGCCTGGCGTTGCTCGTGCTGGGCCTGCTCTGGCTGATCGCGGTGGCCTTTCAGGCCAGCTTCGTCCGCGGCCTGTTCGGGGTCGTCTTCCCGCCCAGCCTGGCGCTGACGGCCCGCAAGTCGTGGGACCTGGCCTGCGAGCCCGTGGGCCTGCTGGCCACCGGCGGCGTGCTGGCCGGCGCCGTCGCGTTGATCCACCGCTACCGAGGCACCGAGGCCGTCCGCACGCTGGGCCGCGCCGAGGCGTTCCTGTTCCGCGAGCAGACCCTGGTCCTGATCGTGGCGCTGGGGATGCTGCTGGTGCTGATCGGGTTCATCGGCCTGGTGCTGGCGGCGTTCCGCGAGCGGGCCGCCTGGGGCATCGGCGTGCTCGTGTTCCCGCCGCTGGGGCTGCTGTTCCCGATCCGGCACTGGCGCGCGGGGCGGGGCCCGCTGGGGCTGCTGGTCCTGGGGGCGATCGTGGCGGCCGTGCCGTTCCTGATCACCCGGATGCCGGTCGACCTCGGCCCGCTCGATCGCCAGGTCAACGGCGAGCGGCACCTGACGCTCACCGGCTGGGACCGCCAGGACTACAACGTCCTGTCCGAGTGCCGCGACGCCGTCGTGCTCCAGATGGCCAACCCCGACGTGACCGACGACACGGTCGCCCTGCTGGCCGGCTTCGACCGGCTCCGCGAGCTGGACCTGAACACGAGCCGGGTCACCGACGCCGGCCTGGCCACCCTGGCCCGGCTGCCGAAGCTCCAGACGTTGCGGCTCCGCGGCACGCCGATCACCGACCTGGGCTTCCGCGCCCACCTGATGCCAATGCCCTCGCTGCGGCGGCTGGAGCTGCGCGACACCGCCGTCACCCCGGAGGCTGTCGCCGCCTGGAAGGCCGCCGGCCCCGACCGCCGCGCCCAGCGCTGATCCGGATGACGGCCCGTTTCCCGGCCCTGCCCCGAGCCCTGCCGCCCTGCCCCGAGCCGAGATCCGCCCGATGCTGAGCCTGAACCACGACGCCACCGATCGCGACGACCGCAACGCCCGCTTCCTGGCGCACGCCTGCCGGCTGGCGTACCGGCCCGAGGCCGAGGGCACGGCGGCCTACCGCGACGAGCTGGGCCTGGAGGCGCGGCTGATCAGCGTCGGCAACACCCAGGCGTGGCTGCTCCAGGACGACCGCACCCTGGCCGTCGCCTTCCGGGGCTCGGAGGCCCCCACCAGCATCGACGGCCTGAAGGACTGGCTGCTGACCAACGCCAACAACCTGCTCATCCTGCCCGAGGGCCGGCTCGGCACCGACTTCGCCGCCGCCGGCGTCGGCGCCCGGTTCCACCGCGGCTTCATGCAGGCCCTGGCCGACGTCTGGGACCCGCTCGCCGCGGCCGTCGACGCGGCCGTCACCGCCCGCGAGCGGCCGCTCTGGATCACCGGCCACAGCCTGGGCGGGGCCCTGGCCCTGCTCGCCTCGTGGCGGTTCCACCAGCAGTTCCGCGACATCCAGGCCGTGTACACCTTCGGCGCCCCGATGATCGGCAACGCCGCCACCGCCGAGGCCTTCCAGCGCGAGCTCGGCGGCAAGATCTTCCGCTACGTCGACGAGCCCGACCCGGTCCCCCTGCTGCCGATGGTCAGCATGCTGGCCAACAGCTACAACCACTGCCCGGCCGAGGTCCGGCTCAAGGCCGCCGCGGTCGCCGGCGCGGCCGCCGCGGACGCGACCCCGGCGTCGGCCGCCATGCACGAGATCTCCACCCGTGCCGTCAGCGGCGTCCTGAACCTGACGCTCATCGACGAGGTCTGGGCCTACGTCCTGAAGCGCCTGGGCGCCCACGACATCGCCAACTACCTGAAGCTCATCGGCGACCGCTGCCGCTGAGCCCGTAGGGCGGATCAGCGCCAGCGTCATCCGCCGCGCCCGGAGTGGACGCCCCTCGATCGGCCCAGCGAGCAGGTCACGCGGCTGGCCTCCGACCCATCTCGGCGGCTTGCGCGGCCCTGATCCTCCCTGCTGCTGCTGGTTTCCTGGCGGGTGGATCCGCCGCAGGAGGCGGCGCAATCCACCACGCCAGGAGCGGGGCCTCCGACCCCGCCCGGCGGATGACGCTGGCGCTGATCCGCCCTCCGGGAATCCAGGAACAGCCTGGGTGCCCGGGTTCCATCCTCCGCGCCGGACTGGCGGTGGCGGGTTGGCCCGGTGTCGATCGGCCCGGATCGGAGATTTCCCGGGGCCGGCCGGACGGGCTAGAATGCCGGGGACCGTCGGACGCCGGCTCCCTCCCGGGCCGGCGCGGCACGGTTCGACCCCGCGGAGGCCGCCAGCCATGGCCCGGACCTGCCTCGAATTTCAGGCGCTGGGCCAGCACTCGCGCCGGAGCCTGCTGCGCGTCGGCACCGCGGGGTTCGCCGGCCTGGGGCTGACGAGCCTGCTGGCGCGCGAGCGATCCTCGGCCGCGGTCGTCTCACCGCCGCCGAGGGCGAAGCACGTCATCTTCCTGCACCAGTGGGGCGGGCCCAGCCACCTCGACACCTTCGACATGAAGCCGGAGGCGCCCGACGGCATCCGCGGGCAGTTCACGCCGATCCAGTCCGGGACGCCCGGCCTGAGGCTCACCGAGCACCTGCCGCGGTTCAGCCGGGTGCTGGGGCGGTTCGCCCAGGTGCGGTCGGTGCACCACTCGACCCGCAACCACAACTCGGCCGGCTATTACAGCCTGACCGGCCACGCGCCGCCGATCGACGACATCCGGCTTCGCGACACCCTGGAGCTGTACCCCGCCTACGGCAGCACGGTGGCAAAGCTCCGGCCGTCGGACGACCCCGCGCTGCCCACGTTCGTCTCGTTCCCGCACGTGCTCCGCGACGGCAGCGTCACCCCCGGCCAGCACGCCAGCTTCCTGGGCAAGGCGTACGACCCGTTCTTCATCGGCCAGGACCCCAGCCGCCCCGGCTTCCGCCTGCCCGAGCTGAGCCTGCCCGCCACCATGCCCCTGGACCGGCTCGACGACCGCCGCGGCCTGCTCGAACGCATCGACCGCCAGGGTCAGCTCCTCGAAGCCTCGGGCACCGCCCGCGGGGTCGACGCCTTCTACGACCGCGCCCTGACCATGCTCGCCTCGCCCCAGGTCAAGCGCGCCTTCGACCTCTCGGCCGAGGACCCGAAGCTCCGCGATGCCTATGGCCGCACCACCTACGGCCAGAGCTGCCTGCTCGCTCGCCGCCTGGTCGAGGCCGGCACCCGGTTCGTCAGCGTCTACTTCTCCGACACCATCGGCGGTGGCAACAGCGGCGGCTGGGACACCCACGGCAACAACTTCAATGACCTCAAGAACCGCCTGCTACCGATGACCGACCAGACCGTGCCGACCCTGATCGACGACCTGGCCGCGCGCGGGATGCTCGACGAGACCCTGGTCGTCTGGATGGGGGAATTTGGCCGCTCCCCCCGCGTCACCAACACGCCGCAGTTCGGGCCCGACGGCCGCGACCACTGGCCCAACTGCTACACCGTGCTGCTGGCCGGCGGCGGCATCCGCCCCGGCGCCGTCTGGGGCAGCTCTGATCGCATCGGTGCCTACCCCGCCAGCGATCCGGTGCGGCCCGACGACATTGCCGCCACGATGTACCATGCCCTGGGCATCGACCCGGCCACCGAGGTGATCGACACCCTCGGCCGCCCGCTGCCGATCGCCGCCGGCCAGCCGCTGACGAGCCTGTTCGGATAAGCATGTCCAGATGCGAGGTCCGGCGTGCAGGTCACCACATCGCAGATGCTCAAGCTGATTCCATTCTGCGCCGTCGGCCTGGCCGTGCCGGTTGTTCTGGGCACCAGCCTGGGACCGGACGAGTTCGACCGGATCGTGACCCTGATCGGCAGCCTGCTGCTGATCCCGGTCGCATGGGCGGGCCTGGCCCTGCTGATCGTCGCCCCCGGCCCGGCCCGCGATTGCCTGGTGTGGCGCCTGCTGCTGGCGCCGCTGAGCCTCCTGATGCTCGCCCTGATCGGAGGCCTGGGGATCGGGGTGTTGCAGTTGCTGACCGAGCCGGACGGTGCGGCCTTCCAGGTCTGGGGCGCCGTGGTCGGGGTGGGGATGCTGGCCGGCCCCTGGCTCTACGCCTTCGGGCGGGCCCGATCGCCCGAGCCGCCCTGGCCCACCCGGGTCCAGACCGAGCTGGCCCACCGCCTGCGGTCGATCCCCTGGGAATGAGCGGTCGCCATGGGCCCCGAGGAGTTCCCGGCGATGCTGCGACTGACCCTGGCGCAGATGCTCAAGCTGATCGTCTTCTGCGCCGTCGGCCTCGCCGTGCCGATGGCGCTGACGACGCCCGGCGTTCCCGGCCACTCGCAGGCCACCCTCGTCGGTGTCGTGAGCCTGATGCTGGTCCCGCTGGCCTGGGCGGTCCTGACCCTCGGGATCGTGACCCCGGGCCCGGCGCGCGACCGGCTGGTGGTGGGGCTGACCCTGTTTGCCCTGACGACCCTGATGCTGGGCCTGGGCGCGATGTTCGTGCTGATCGTGCGCCTCCGCGCCCAGGGTCAGCCGGTCGGCACCGCCGGCGCCCCCTGGATCCTGCTGGCCGTCGTCCTGAGCCTGCTCGGCGCCTGGGTCCTGCTGGCCAGGATCTTCTGGCGTCGGGGGCCGGTCGACGAATCCAGGCCCGGAACGCCGACCGGGCTCAGCGGCGGAGGCGTTCGGTGAGGTCGCGGGCCTCGGACCAGCTCGGGGCCAGGGTCTGGGCCCGCTCGGCGGCGCGGAGGGCAGCCTCGGGCTGGGGGGGCTGGGTGGCGGTCAGGGCGACGGCCAGGTCGTAGTGGAACCCGGGCTCGTCGGGCCGCAGCTCGGCGGCGCGCTGGAGGTCGGGGATGGCGCGGTCGGGTCGGTTCAGGGCCAGGTACGTCCGGCCCCGCTGGTGCCGCGCCTCGGGGTCGTCGGGGGTCAGCTCCAGCACCCGGTCCAGCCGCGCCAGGGCCAGCTCGGGCCGCGACCGGCCGAGCTGCAGCGCCGCCACCCGGATCATCGCCGGCGTCGAGGTCGGCTGGTACTGGATCGTGCGCAGGTAGGCCGCCAGCGCCTCGGGGGATCGGCCCAGCGCCTCGAGCAATCGGCCGCGCACCAGGTGCGCCTCGGCCCGCGAGGGGTCCAGCTCGATCGCCGCGTCGAGGTGCTCCAGGCCCTGCGAGAGCCGACCGGTCAGACCCTCGACCTCGCCCAGGCCCACCAGTGCCGCCGGATACTCGCGGTCCAGCTCCAGCGCCTTGCGATAGGCGGCCTCGGCCAGGTCGTAGCGGCCCTCGGCCTGCCAGACCCGCCCGAGCCGCTGCTGGACCTCGGCCGAATCGGGCTCGGCCACCGCCAGCTGCTGCAGCAGGATCTGCGCCTGCGGCCAGTTGGCCGCGTCGATCGCCGCCTGCGCCTGGCGGCTCAGCTCGCGACGCTCGGCCTCCTGCGTCGGACCCGCCTCCGGACGCTTGCGCGCCGAGGCGCACCCGGACCCGCCCCCGAGGGCCAGGGTCAGGCCGACGGCGACCACGAGGGCCATCCCGGCGCGCTGAGGCATCGGCATCAAAGTGGGTCTCGGCCCCGTCCCTGGGGTCTCGCCACGCACCCCCCTCGGCCACCAACGCCGTGGCCCTGGCCCGTGCGTCCGGCACCTCCGGGAGGATCGCGGCACCCTAGTCGGCCCCCCCCGGCCGGTCAAGGGCGATCGACCGGGCACCTCGGTTGCTCACCGCCGCCCCCCCACCCCGCCACGCCCCGCCGGGCAGTCGATGCAATCCGCGCAACCTGTCGCCCGTGTCCCGTTCCCCCAGATCCCCTATGGCTCCCTCGGCGCCTGTTCGCCGATCGTGGACAATCTCCCAGGTCGTGCATTTGCCTGGGTTGACTTTCGTTGCCCAGGTTCTCCAATCGTCCGAATCTTCGCTGCCTTCGGGAGTGGGTGAGCCGGGCCGTCCGGGTGGGCGGGCGGTGGCCTGCCAGGGGATCACGACCCGCCGGGGCTGAGAGGGGGCTTCCCGATGATCGCCAGTGGCCGGCACGCCAAGTTCGATGACCCGGCGCTCAACGCCCAGATTCACCGGCTGCGTCGGGTCGACAACCGGACGAACCTGGGCTACCTGGCGCTGGACTATCTGGCGATTGCCGCCGTGGTGGTCGGCGCCGTCGGGTTCGCCGAATCCCACGCCGGCTGGGGGCTGGCGTGGGGCTGGAACGTGCCGGTCTTCGCGCTGGCGATCGTGCTGATGGGCGCCCTGCAGCACCGGCTGGCGGGCCTGGGGCACGAGGCGTCGCACTACACCCTGCTGCGGAACAAGTTCGCCAACGACCTGGTGGCCGACCTGTTCTGCATGTTCCCGATCTTCAGCACCGTGCATCTCTACCGTCTGTTCCACCTGGCGCACCACCAGTACACCAACGATCCGGAGCACGACCCGGACCTGGTGAACATGGGCCAGAGCAAGCAGGTGGCCGACTTCCCGATCTCGCGTGGGCAGTTCGTGAAGCGGTACTACCTGCGGGTCCTGGGCCTGCCGTTCACCGTGATGCGCTACCAGTGGGATTACTTCTATGTGAACTCCCTGGGCAAGGGGAACAACGTGTACATGCGCCGGGTGCCCGACGGCGACGCGCACGACCCGCGCCCGCGCCTCGGCACGGCGCTCGGGCTGGCGTATCTGGTCGGGCTCCTGGCGATGTTCTGGGTCCTGAACCTCTCCGGCCGCACCGCCTGGATCGTGCCGGCCGGCGTGCTCTGCACCGCGGTGGCGGTGGCCGGCGTGGCCCTGGTGCCCGAGGGCTGGCTCTTCCGTTCGCCGTTCCGGCAGCCGTACTCGGCGCGGTTCGCCTCGGCCCTGCGGCTGTCGTACTACACGGCGCTGCTGACGGGCGTGGCCCTGACCCGGGCCCGGCTCGGACTGCATGGGGCCCTGTACCCCTGGCTGCTGTGGGTGATCCCCAACTTCACCACGTTCCTGTTCTTCCTGCTGCTGCGGGATGTGTACCAGCACGCCAACGCCGACGACGGCCGGCTCACGAACTCGCGGGTCTTCCGCACCGACCCGTTCACCCGCTTCGCCGTGTTCGTCTACGGCCAGGACATCCACGTCACGCATCACCTGTTCCCCGCGATCCCGCACTACAACCTGCCGGCCCTGCACCAGCTCTTGCAGGAGTCGCACGACGAGTACGCCCGCCAGGTGGTGGAGTGCCACGGCACCTTCACCAACCACGACGGCTACCCGACCATCCTCGACGTGATGACCGCCCCCGAGCCCGGCGCCGTCGTGGCGCCGGCCGCCGATCCGGTGCCCGCCTCGCGACCGGCGGCGCCGGTGGTCTCGCGCGGCGAGGGCTACGCCGCCCCGGGCCGGAACCGGCAGACCAGCCCCGCCTCGAACCGCAACTGACCGGTTCCTGTCCCGGCCGCGCCGATCGACCCGGCTCCGCTCAAGATCGGGCCGTCGGCGACGAATGACCCCTCGGAAGGGACCGCTCCGGGTCCGGGCCGGTCCGGCGCCCCCGGCGTGCGATGCGCCTGGACGCCGGCCTGGGGAGAGAGTGCGACCATGCCGATCACGCCCCTGTTCGCCGCCGTCGTCGAGCTCCAGGCCGGCAGCCCCGGCTACGCCATCGGCTGGGGCACCCTGTCGCTGATCAACGCCGGCCTGGCCCAGACCAAGGGGAAGAGCGGCCTGTTCTGGTGGGCCGTCTCCCTGCTGCTCGGCCCCATCGCCACCTTCCTGATCGTCGCCTTCCTCGAACCGGCTCCCCTCGGCCCCGCCTTCCCCCCGCCCCCGCCCCCGCACCCCTACGGCGACCCCACCCGCAAGCCCGCCCCGCTCGATTTCTGAACCCGGCCCCCGCCGACGCAGAGGCCCCGGGATGTCCCGGGGCCTCTGGCGGATCAACCGGTCCGGGCCGGGCCCGGAACAGCGCGGGTCAGATCCCAGTGCCCAGCGTCACGACGTGGCGATCGTTCACGCCGTCGCCGTCGGTGTCGACGTGTTGGACCTTCGTCGGGTCGACCGCGATCACGAACTTGAGGCTCACGCCGCTGGCCGTGCCGTTGTTGTTGAGGGCATCGAGGAGGTTCTTCATCGCCTCCTGGTACGTCCGGGCCGCGCTGGCCCTGATGGTCGGGGTGTTCACGCTCAGCGCCTGATTGGCGGCGGCCATCAGGTCGTTGACGCTGATGCAGCCGTTGACGACGTGGGCGCCCCCAGCCTGGAGAATCTGGGCGTAGGTCGAGCCGGCGAACGAGGCGCTCAGCTGGATGATCGCGTTACCGTTCATCGAGCCCGACTTGACGTTGAGGTACGTCGCGGCGAGCTGCGCCGAGAGCATGCTCTGCATGTTCGTGGCGCTGGCGTTCAGCAGCCAGGTCTGGAACGCCGCCAGCGTCGCGGGGTTGAAGGGGCTGCCGTCGGGATTCCGGAGGTTGAGGTTGTTCGACAGGTCGGCCACGGCGGCCGCCTCGGACCCGTAAGTCTTCAGGATCCGCGACAGGCCATTCTTGTTCGACCAGAAGCCCAGCGTGAACCCGCCGGTCACCGGCGTGAACTTGAAGTTCCCGAACCGATAGCCGCTGGCCGTGCCGCCGCTCGGGACGCCCGCGCCACCGACCAGGATCTCGTAGCCCCCGCTCCCCTGGGTCGCACTCCAGTTTGCGGGCAGCACCTCGCGGACTCGATACGTTCCGGGCCCCAGGTTGCTGAACTGGAAATCTCCATTCGCGTCGGTGGAGGCGCAGGCCTCGCCGTCGTCCTTCACACCGTTGTTGTTGGCGTCGATGTAGAGTGTCCACCCCGCGATGGCCGGCTCGACCGCGGTGTTGGCCCAGACCCCGTTGCCGTCGTAGTCGTAGTACTTCAGCCCGGTGATGGTGACCGTCTCGAAGTTGGCGAAGTCGAGGCCGGCCTGGTCGGCGCCCGAGGTGCCGGTGACGGTGTAGCCAGCCATGCCCAGGGTCTGGGTGTAGCCGTCTTTCTGCACCTCGTAGACCGTCGTACCGATGAGGCCGGGGCCCAGGTCGCAGATCAACCAGTTGCCGGACTCGTCGGTGGTGGCGGTCGGCTCGAGTTCGTCGTAGGTCCCGTCGTTGTCGAGGTCGACGAAGATCTGGAAGCCGCCGAGGCCAGGGTCGCCAACGGTTGCGCCGTCGCCGGTCATGTCTTCGTACTTGGTGCCCGAGAGGCAGAACTCCTTGAAGTTCCCGAAGTCGAGACCGGTGGCCGAGTCGTTGCCCGTGGTGGCATCGAACTGACCGCTCCAGACGAAGCCCGCGGCGGTGGCGTCGGCGGTCGTCTGGCCCTCGGTCGGGGCGGTCTGGGTGTAGGCGGGTTGCTGCACCTCCTGGGCGGTGAAGGTGACCTCGTCCGGCGTGACGCCGACGGGCAGCGCGGTCTGCACGCTCCACATCCCGGCCGTGGAGGTCGTGTCGCTCAGGTCGATCGTCGAGCCGTCCGGCAGGGTGAGCTGGATGTGGATCACGAAGCCCGCGAGCCCGGATTCGCCGGCGTCGAACACTCCGTCACCGTCGATGTCCTCGAACTTCTGGCCGCCCAGGCTCACGACCGACTGATCGGGCAGCGAGTACTTCACCTTGAAGTTGTCGGTCTTGACGTCGGCGCCCTGCTCGAAATCGAGGATCCGGCTCTCGTCGTACCCGGTGAGCGGATCGTCCGTTCGCGGCTCGGCGACCGCGGTGCTGATCAGCCAGGCCTTGTACTCGCCGCCCGGGTTGTCGGTGTCGTCGAACGGCATCAGCTGCACGGGCCGCGACTGGTTGGCGGCATTGAAGCTGCCCAGGTTGTGGGTGGTCAGCGGCTGGTCATTGGCGAAGACGCCGAACTCGTTGACCACGACGACCCGGTGGGCCGCCGGGTCGGTGGAGAGCAGCAGGCTGCCGCTGGGGTTGGTGACCTGGAAGTAGTAGGTCCCGGGCGTGAGTCCCTGAGAGTTGGTGTTCTGGGGGCCGCCGTTGAGGTAGACGTCGTCCTTGGAGTCGTAGATGTTCGCGTTGACCGTGGCGCCGGTGCTCAGGGTGGTGTAGATGGCGCCGGTGGTCATGAGGGTGCGCGGCTCGCAGCAATCGAACCGCGGCAGCCGGCGGCGCCCGGCCGGGCGGCGAGTGCGGTGGCGGCGAACCAGGGTGGTGAGCGAGGCCTTCCAGCCGAATGACGATGCCATGTGAGTCTGCCTCCAGTGGTGGCGAATCCGGATCTCGGAACGGTCACCGCGCTCGCCCCGGGGGGCGGGAGCGGTTGCGAGCGGGGCTGAGCCGGGCGCGCAGGCCGGGCGCCGCCCGCACCGCCCGGGGCCGGGCCCGGGTCGGTCGGGATCGGGGCGCCGGCCGGGCGCCTGGGTCGCGGTGAGCCATCGCCCCCCGATGGGACCAGCGGGGCCCGATCCGCCACGGGCGTGGCGCCCGACCGGTCGGATCGCCCGCTGCGGGCGCACCGCCGGCGTCGTCCCCTGGGCCGGGACGCCGCTCCACGAGGTCCGGCGCACGAACTCCAATCAGGGCGAGGTCGCCGCCGTTCCGGGGCGCGGCCTCGTGGGGTCAGGCGTGGCGCCGGACCCGACCAGGGTCGGGCCTCCCGGCCGCCCCGGGCGCGCAGGGGTTCCGGCCGCGCCGGTGCGAACCGCCGCGCAGAGCCCCAGCAGGGCCGAAGGCGACCGATCGACGTGCATCGCGGACGGCGGTCCGCGGGCGTCGTGGCGCCGGGTCGAGTTGGACACGCGGGCCGGACCACCCCGTCGGGGGCAGACGTCCGGGCCGCGCCTGGGGGACTCGACCGGTCCGGAAGCCCGCCGCCCCGCGCCCCCCGTGGCGAGGGCCGTGGTCCGGCGAGCGTCATGCGGCTCGGCGAGTCCAGCAAGTCATATTGCTACGTCGTAATCTAAAGGACGTCGACGTGGTGTGTCAAGCGTCCTGTCCTGGAATCATGAAGATGCATTGACTCCACAGGCGGCGCGGGCGCGGTCGAGCACCACGCGGGCCTGGGCGCGGGCGCGGTCGGCGGCGGCGGCGCGGACGGCGGCGACGCGTTCGGGGTGGGCCAGCCAGTCGGCGCGGCGCTCGCGGGCGTCGGCGAAGTGGCGGCTGATCTGCTCGGCCAGCCGCTTCTTGACCTCGCCGTAGCCGATGCCGCCGGCGCGGTAGCGCTGCTCGACCTCGGCCCGGTCGGCCTCGGGGGCGAAGAGCTTGAAGAGCGCGTACAGGTTGTCGGTGTCCGGGTCCTTGGGCGCCTCGACGGGCGTGCTGTCGGTGACGATCCGCTTGCACTTCTTCTCGATCGTCTTCGGGTCGTCGAAGATCTCGATCGT
>CAZUZD010000097.1:0-19355 GCA_964624465.1 uncultured Isosphaeraceae bacterium | reverse complement strand
GGGCGGCCCGCCGCACCAGGACATGTTCGACCTGAAGCCGGACGCGCCGGCCGAGATCCGCGGCCCGTGGAAGCCGATCCCGACGAACGTGCCGGGCATCGAGATCGGCGAGGCGTTCCCGATGCTGGCGCGGATGATGGACAGGTTCGTCCTCGTCCGCTCGCTGGTGGGCAACCAGGCCGACCACGACGCCGGCCAGGTCTTTCACGGCCGCGACCCGCGCAAGCCGAAGCCGGGGGGCAACTGGCCGCAGTTCGGCTCGGTGGTCGCCCGGCTGCAAGGGGCGGTGGAGCCGGCGGTGCCGGCGTTCGTGAGCCTGTGTTACCCGTGCACGCACCCGCCGTACAACGAGCCGGGACCCGGGTTCCTGGGCACCCCGTTCGCGCCGTTCCGCCCGATCGACCCCGGCCGCAAGGAGCTGGGGGTGCGCGAGCTGTCGGTCGACCGGCTGGCCAGCCGCCGCGGGCTGCTGGAGGGGCTCGACGCGGTCCGGCGGTACGCCGACGCCCGGGGCGCGATGGCGGCGATGGACACGTTCAACGCGCAGGCCTTCAGCCTGCTGACCTCGTCGAAGGTGGCCTCGGCGCTCGACCTGTCGCGGGAGGACCCCCGCACCGTGGCGCGCTACGGCACCGGCGACCCCCGCGTGTTCATGGACGAGAACGGGGCGCCCCGGGTGCCGCAGAGCCTGCTGATGGCCCGCCGGCTGATCGAGGCCGGCGTGCGGGTCGTCACGCTCAACTACAGCAAGTGGGACTGGCACGGCGGCGCCGGCAACTCGATCTTCGAGCGCGAGAAGCAGGACTTCCCCCCCTTCGACCAGTGCCTGAGCGCCCTGGTCGAGGACCTCCATCTCCGCGGCCTGGCCGACGACTGCACGGTGGTCGTGATGGGCGAGTTCGGCCGCACGCCGGTGATCAACGCCCAGGTGGGCCGCGACCACTGGCCGCAGGTGAACTTCGCCCTGCTGGCTGGCGGCGGGATACGCACCGGCCAGGTCATCGGCGCCACCGACCGGATCGGCGGCGAGGCGGTCGCGCGGCCGGTGACCTTCGGCGAGCTGTACGCGACCCTGTACCGCAACCTCGGAATCGACGTCGCCGGCACCTGGGTCGACGACGTCGAGGGCCGGCCGCAAGCTCTGGTGGACGCCGACGCGCAGCCGATCGCCGAGCTGGCCTGACCTGCGCTCAGCGACCGTCGGCGGGCCGGAACCGCGCGGCCGACGGCTCGTCGCCGCCGCCGACGGCGCGGCGGGTGCCGCCGAAGGTCGCCTGCACCCGCCAGTAGTGCCGCCGGGGGTACCACCAGTGGTCGCCCTCGTACGGCGGCTTCAGCTCGGCCAGCGGCAGCTCCTCGCCGTAGCCGCGATGCTCCCAGACGGTGCCGGGGGCCTCCAGCCGCGCAACGCTGAGCGCGTGGCTCTCGGGCTGGTCGGCGTCGAAGCGGACCGACTCGGTGCTCAGGGTCCGGCCGGCGGTCGTGCGGGCGCGGAGGCCGTACCAGCCGGTGGTGCTGACCGGCCAGTCGGCCTGGAAGTGGCAGGCGCCGGGGGCGTCGGCGCCCCGCCAGCTCCAGCCGGGAGAGTAGTCGCCGTCGGGGCCGGTGACGGGGACCTTCGTGCCATCGCGGCGCTCGCCGTCGGCGGGCCGGAAGGTGTGCAGCACGGCGCCGTCGCGGGTCAAATCGACGGACTCCAGCGGGTCGTCGGGTGAGACGGTGACGATCAGGTGCGCGAAGAACTCGCGGCGCAGGGCGGCGAACCGCGAGGCGTTGTGCACCTCCAGCACCAGCGCCGAGGCCGCGCGCATCGGGGCCGGATCGGGCGGCTCGACCCGGATCGGGCTGGTGATCGCCCAGTGGCCCTTCACGTCCTGCACCCGCAGCACGTACCAGGTGCGGGCGTCGGCCGGCTCGGCGGGGAGGTCTTCCGTGAGGATGACGGCCCCCTGCCGGCCGGCGACGGGCAGGCTGCGCACGGGCACGCCGTCGCGGAGGAGCTGGGCGGAGTCGAGCGGGTGGAGGCTGTGGATCTCGGCCCGGAGCGCGTGCGGCCGGTCGCCGCCGGGCCGGAGCACGGCGCCCGGCTCCTCGCCGTCGAGGGTCAGGAAGGGGAACACGGGCCCGCCGTTGGTGGCGAACGTCCGCCCGGCGCGGATGGCCGCCACCACCGCGCAGTCGGAGAGCTCGTCGGCGTGCACGTACACGCGGCGGTCGCCGGGGGAGGGGGTCTGGAGCCGGCCGAGGGCACAGTCGGTGTAGCTGCTGGCGGCCACCCGGCGGCCCAGGTTCAGCACGGCGAACCAGAGCAGCTCGCTGGCCTGGCCGTCGAGGTCGAGCGCGTCGGCCGACCGGCCCAGCACGGCGTCCGAGAGCATCTCGGTCGCGCCCATCCAGTGGAGCTGATGCGGCGGCGTGAGCGGGTGCGTGTGGATCACCGCGCCGCCGCGACGGTGCACCTCCTCGACGATCCGGCCCACCGGCAGCGGGTCGGCGACCAGCGCCGCATAGCGGTCGTCGGCGATCTGCCCGCCCAGCCCGGGGGTGTTCAGGTGCCCGACGAACGGGCCAGGTCGGATCTCGGGGGCCCGTCGCAGCAGGAACCCGGCCGTGCTGAGGCGATCGAGGTCGGGCGGGTTCGGGCCGCCGTCGGCCTCGGTGACGTAGTTCAGGCCGTCGGCCCTGGCCTGGAGCGCGGTATAGCCCAGGTCGGTGCGGACGGCGACCGTGCGGTCATGCTGGGCGTGCACGTGATTGTCGGCGCCGTACCACCCGCGCTCCTCGGGCGCGAACCAGCGATGCATCCGGGCCGGCACGGAGGTGGCGCGACCCGCGACGGCGTCGGCCTCGACGGTCATCGGCTCGAAGTCCGGGCCGCTCCGCAGCTCGATCCGCGTCCGACCGGGGGGCACGTCCACCGTGAACGTGCCATCGGCGAAGAACCGGCCGTCGGCGTAGGTGCCGCGACCCGAGCCGTCGGGGTGGCTGCCGTCGCTGGCGGTGACGATCACCCGCACCGGCCGGGGTCGTGGGGGCTCGGCCGGCGCCGCGTCGTCGGTCACCGTGACGACCAGCCGCGCCCGATCGGGCGCCACCGGGGCGGTCGGGTCGTCGGCCGCGAGTGCGAGCCCCGCCAGCACGGCCGCGACGACCTGCGATCGCCGCCTGCTCAGGTTCGGACCCATGAGGCCTCCCGGTCGAGTCGCCCGTCACGTCGGAATGAATCCGGCCCGCCCACCTGCGAGCCGAGCCCCGAGCTTACGCCCGGGCGCCCGGCGCCGCCAACCTCGGGCCGCCCGCCGTCGCCCGGTCCGGCACCTGGAGGGCGATGCCGCCCGGTCGGGAGTCGAGGCCGCCAGGGGCGAGGCAGGGTGTCGACACTTTGTTAGGATCTCGGGACGTCGGGCCCCGTGCGCCGGCGCCCGCCAGGATCGATCCCGCCCAACCCGCCCCCGCGGCCCACCGCCCGCTCATGCCAGGGAGAGTGCCGATGTCGACCGGTCTGTTCTGGATCCTCACCGCCCTGGCGACCCTCGGGGCCGACGTGCCGGCCCCGTGGTGGGACGCGACCGTGGCGGCCTCGCTCGACCGCGCACCGGAGCGCCGGGAGGCCTGGGTGTCGATGCTCCGCGCCGTGCCGGCCGAGCAGCGCCCCGGGGCGGCCTACCTGATGGCCGACCTGCCGCTGCGCGACCTCGAAGGGCTCGCCCCCGAGCGGCTGGCCGAAAACGTCCGGCTCGCCTACCAGGCCCGGTCGGAGGCCGCCTGGGGCCAGGACCTGCCCGAGGCCGTGTTCCTCGACGCCGTCCTGCCGCACGCCAGCGTGACCGAGCCCCGCGACCTGATGCGCGCCGAGTTCCACGACAAGTACCGCGCCCTGGTCGCCGACTGCCGCACGCCCGGCGCGGCGGCCCTGAAGCTCAACGCCGCCGTGTTCGTGGATTACAAGGTCAAGTACAACACGCGGCGGATCCGCACCGACCAGAGCTCGAAGGAGACGATCGCGCAGGGGATGGCCACCTGCACCGGGCTCTCGATCCTGCTCGTCGAGGCCTGCCGCGCCGTCGGGGTGCCGGCGCGGGTGGCCGGCATCAGCGCCTGGCCGGGCCGGGGGGGCAACCACACCTGGACCGAGGTCTGGGACGGCGGCCGCTGGCACTTCGTCGGCTCGGCCGAGCCCGACCCCGCCGGCCTCGACCACGCCTGGTTCGCCGGCGACGCCGCCACGGCGATCGCCAGCGTGCCGCAGAACGCGGTGTACGCCGTCACCTACCGCCCGACCGGCGAGTACTTCCCGGTCGTCTGGGCCCCGCGGACGAAGGTCAACGCCGAGAACGTCACGGCCCGCTACACCGGCGGCGTCACCAACCCGCCCCGCGCCCCCCGGCTCATGGTCGAGGTCAAGGACGGCGCCGACCGCGTCGAGGCCGACGTCACCATCTACGACCTGGCCACGGGCAACGCGACCCTCACGGGCAAGAGCCTCGGGCCGCAGGCCGACATCAACCTGCACCTGCGCACCGACGCCCGCGAGGGCCAGCAGTTCCTGGTCGTCGCCCGCCACGCCGGCCAGGCCACGGCCCGCTGCGGGGTGGTCGCCGCCGGCGATACCCTGGTGAAGCTCGACCTGGGCGCCGGCGAGACCGAGGAGACCCGCGCCCGGCTGGCCGCCCTGGTCGCCGACCGTTTCGGCGCGGATGCCGGCAAGCGCGACGTGGCCCGCCGCCTGCTCGCCGAGCTGCCCTTCAGCCCCGAGGCCCGCGCCGCGGCGATCGGCGCCTGGAAGCAGTCGCCCCAGCACGCCGAGCTCCGCAAGGAGTACGACGCCAAGACCGTGAGCACCCCCGACCGCACCAGCCCGTACCTGTACCGCGAGGTCGGCGAGAAGCCGAAAGCGGGCTGGGGCCTGGTCATCGCCATGCACGGCGGCGGCGGGGCGCCCAAGGCGGTCAACGACAGCCAGTGGACCGGGATGTTCGAGCGCTACTACAAGGACCACCCCGAGGTCGGCGGCTACGTGTACCTGGCGCTCCGGGCCCCCAACGACGCCTGGGACGGGTTCTACGACGACGCCATCGGCCCGCTGGTCCAGCGCCTGATCCGCCAGTTCGTGCTGTTCCACGACGTGGACCCGAACCGCGTGGTCATCCTGGGCGCCTCGCACGGCGGCTACGGCGCGTTCGTGATCGGGCCCAAGATCCCCGACCGGTTCATGGCCGTGCACGCCTCGGCCTCGGCCCCCACGCCGGGCCGCACCATGGGGGAAAACCTCCGCAACACGCACTTCACCTTCATGGTCGGCGAGAAGGACACGGCGTACGGCCGGGCCGACCGCTGCCAGGAGTTCGCCAAGGTCTTTGACGACCTTCGCCAGCAGCACGGCGGGTTCGCCGGCGGCTTCGAGTGGCGGCCCGGCGTCGGCCACTCGGTGCCCGACCGCGACCACCTCGCGAAGCTCCTGGTCCTGCCGCCCCGCGACGCCTGGCCGAAGCGGCTGATCTGGACCCTCTCGGACAGCGTCCTCAAGAATTTCTACTACGTCGAGTCTGCGAACCCGCACGCGCAGGAGCGGGTGGACGTGGCGGTCGACGGCAACACGATCGTGGTCACCTCGAACGCCGAGGGCCCGCTGGCGCTCCGCCTCGATGAGCGGCTGGTCGACCTCAAGCAGCCGGTGACCGTCGAGCGGGCGGGCGGTGCGAAGGTCACCGTCACGCCGAGGCCGAACGTCGAGGCCTACTGCGCCAGCCTGGAGGCGCTGGGCGATCCCGACCTGGCGGCGCCTTGCCGCGTGGAGGTGCCGGCGGCCGAGGTGCGCCACGGCTTCCTGGCGACCGGCGGCGCCACGTACATCGTCGACAGCCAGGGGAAGACCACCTGGACGTCCCCCATCGGCTCGCGCGATGGCTGGGTCCTGCCCAGCGGCAACGTGCTGCTGGCCGCGACGAAGAGCCCGGAGTACCCCGGCGGCGGGGTCGTCGAGGTCCAGCGCGACGGCACGGTCGTCCTCGCCTACAAGGGGACCCAGACCGAGGTCAACACGGTGCAGCGGCTGGCCGACGGCCGGACCCTGCTCACCGAGGCGGGCGACAACCCCCGCATCCTGGAGCTCGACGCCCAGGGGAAGGTCGTCGCCGAGGTCAAGATCCAGGCCCAGACGAAGGACCATCACCTCCAGACGCGGATGACCCGCAAGCTGCCCAGCGGCAACTACCTGGTGCCGCAGCTGCTCGACCGGGTGGTCCGCGAGTATACGCCGACCGGGGAGATCGTCTGGGAGGTCAAGACGCCGAACATGCCGTTCACCGCGATCCGGCTGCCGAACGGCAACACCCTGATCGGCTGCACGCTCGGCGACCTGGTCATCGAGGTCAACCCGAAGGGGGAGACGGTCTGGTCGCTGAGCAACGCCGACCTGCCGACGAAGCACATCAACGACGCCTGCGGCGTGCAGCGGCTGCCCAACGGCAACACGGTGGTCACCAGCCACCACGCCACCGGCGACGACGTGCGGCTGACCGAGGTTTCCCCCGACAAGACGGTGGTGTGGACCCACCGCGACTCGAGGGCGCCGGGGATCCACCACTTCCAGATCCTGGAGACCAACGGGGTGCCGCTGACCGACGCCACGATGCGTTGAGGCGGGGCCGAAACGCCGCGGGCCCCGGACGAGCAGCTGGCTCGTCCGGGGCCCGGGTGGGATGGTCGCTGGTTCGGGGCCGTCGGTCCGGCCGGCTCAGGCCGTCAGGATCGGGGTCAGCAGGTAGTCGGACGGGGTGGTGGTGCCGTCCGGGTAGGTGTACCAGCCGGGGGTGGTCGGCGAGCCGTAGAGGGGGGTCAGGGTGGGGTCGAGCAGCACGGGGCCGATCGGCTCGCTGACGCCCTTGAGGGCCACTGACCCGGCCATGGCCGAGCCGGCGGCGGTGAAGCTGACGGTGTAGGCCCCCGGGGCCAGGAACAGCGGTGCACCGCTGACGGTGTCGCCCGAGGTGGCCGTGAGGCTGTAGACGACCTTGCCCTTGCTGTCGCGCACCACCAGGCCCAGGCTGCCGGCGGCGGCCGCCATCGACTGTGCCGAGAAGACGAGGTTGAGGAACTGGGGCTGGGCGACATACAGGCTGGACGCGGCGGTCGTCTGGGCATCGAGCCGGGGGATCGTGGCCACGCTGTCGTACGAGGCGACGGCGGTGCCGAACTGCGCCGAGATCGCGTAGTTGCCGGTGACGGGCCCGCCGGTGCTCGGGTCGGAGGCCACCCGCAAGTAGTACCGGCTGCCGCTCTTGAGGCCGGTGGCCTGGATCGCGAACATGCCGTTGCCGTGCGCCAGGATCCGGCTCGGGATCACATTGCCGTCGCGACCGACCAGGCTCACGCGGGGCGTGGTGCCGTTGTCCCCCTGCGCCCTGGCGGTGACGGTGAGCACCAGCGGGGTGTTGCTCGAGCTCCAGTCGCCGGCCCGGACCCGC
Organism: uncultured Isosphaeraceae bacterium; assembly: GCA_964624465.1. Lineage (GTDB taxonomy): Bacteria > Planctomycetota > Planctomycetia > Isosphaerales > Isosphaeraceae > CAZUZD01. The sequence continues at coordinate 11,889 of CAZUZD010000097.1, read as the reverse complement.
AGATAGTCGACGTCGGTCGCGGCGGCCAGGCTGCCGACGACCTCGTAGTACGAGTTCGAGGCGTAGCCGGGCTGCGAGGCGAGCACCAGGGCGGTGGCGGCCGAGTCGTCGGCCCCGTGATCGTCCTGCACCAGCGAGCCGCCGGGGTTCAGCAGCAGGGCGGCCAGGTCGTTCGGCGTGAGGCTCTCGTTGCTGCCCTGGAGCACGTCGCTCAGGGTCGCCGTCGGGACCACGTTGCGGCTGTCGAAGCCGACCGCCACGCCGTAGCGGCCGATGCCGAAGACGTCGGAGGTGGCCCCCTGGACCTGGATGTAGTAGGTGGCGCCCGGGGTGGTCCGGTCGAGCCGCAGGGTGACGACGTCGCCGAAGCCGCTGGTGGCCTGGCCGCTGGCCAGGACCCGGCCCTGGCCGTCGAGCACGGTCAGCCGCGGGCTCAGCAGGCTGATGCCGCTGGACTGGAGCCGGATCGTCATCGGGCTGCTGGAGGAGTCCAGCGCCCGGACGGCGAAGACGTCGACATCCCGGGAGGTCGTGATGTCGCCGAACTCAACCAGCGGGGTGGCCCCGGTCCAGTTGCTGGGGGGCACCACGGTCGTCGCCCGGTAGATCGAGTTGTTGCCGTTGGACCCCTCGTTGGCGTCGGCCGCGCGCACCCCGTAGAGCGCCTGGAGGCTGGCGATGTCGCCGACCGTCAGGCGAGTGGCCCCGCTGTACTGCGGCGAGAGCGGCGAATTCGGGTCGGCGCTGTGATCGAGCCCCAGGATGTGGCCGGCCTCGTGCAGGGTCACGGCCTGGAGGTCGACGGTCCCGAAGTCGGTGTTGCTGTTGAACAGCAGGTCACCGCTGAGGGTCCCGGGCAGGGCCGGGTCGTTGGGCAGCGAGATCGAGAGCGCCGAGGGGGCCATCTTGACGGCCCCGACCCGCACGTCGCCGAACCGCGCGTCGCCCTGGGTCGGGCCGGCGGTGCCGAGCGCCTGGCCGCCATCGGCGACCAGCCCGATGTTCACGTTCGCGTGGACCGCCCAGGTCTGGAACGCCCGGAGGATCGTGCGCTGCCAGGACTCCGGCCCGTCCTGGGACGTGCTGAGCGTCCGGGACAGGGTGCTGGCGCTGCCCGCCAGGGTGGTGCCGTCGGGCACGAAGCTCAGCGTGAGGTGGCCCGGGTCCGCCCAGGGGACGCCAAAGGTCGCCGGCACGTCGCGCGGTTCGAGCGCCTCCAGGCCCGGCCTGTGAGCCCGTCGCCGACTGCGATTGATGCGATCACCCATGGTCCCGCGCACTCCTCCGCCCACCAGGGACGACGCCGATCGACCTCGACACGACGATCCCGCCCGGAGAGGAGCGGAATCGGACGTCGTCATCCGCCAAGAAATCGCCGACCGAACCAGCTGCACCAGCCGGGCTTAGGGGGTTCACCCGGGGGTGTCCCTGACAGAACAGTTCATGTGCGATTCTACCAGATTTGACGGCGGGGCGACTCGCATTATTCGGGAAGTTTTCCGGCCGTGCGCAGCGTCGTGCCCGGACGCCCGGTCCGGTCCAGTGCGGCCGGCGCCGGGATCCAGGCCGGCGGCGACCCGGCCCGGTCGCCGGGGGAGCGGGCCTCAGCGCGGGCGGGAGGCGTTCGAGACGACGCCTAGGGCCCGGATCAGCTCGTCGAACTCGGGCCGGCCGCTGAGCGCGCCCAGGTCGGGGTCGAGCGGGGCCAGGGTCAGGAACGAGCCGTCGAGCTGGATTGCCTCGGCGAGGTACTTGAGCGCCTCGGTGATCGCGGCCGGGTCGTCGCCGGCAGTCAGGGCGGCCACGCAGGCGGCCTGGTAGCGGACCAGGCCGCCGGCGTCGAGGGCCAGCGCGGCCCGGCTGTCGGCCCGCGCCTGGTCGCGGTGCCCGAGCCGGGCGTGGAGCACGCCGCGGCCCGACAGCCCCGTGGCGAAGTCGGGATGCGCGGCGATCGCCCGGTCGAGCAGGGCGATCGCCGCCTCGGGCTGGTCCTGCTGCTCGGACAGCAGGCTCGCCTTGTTCTCCAGGGCGACGCGGTCGGTCGGGTCGAGCGCCAGGGCGGCGTCGAAGTCCGCCAGCGCCGCCGGCAGATCCTGGCGGCGGGCCACGCCCCGGGCCACGAACCCGGCCACGTCGGTGGGCGTCGCGGCCAGCCCTTGGGTCAAGTCGGCCTGCGCGCCGGTGAGGTCCCCGGCGGCCTGCCGGGCCCGGGCGCGGATGAACCAGGCCCGCGACGGCGGGTCCGGGGCCTCCAGGCACCGGGTCAGGTCGGCGATCGCTCCGGCGGTGTCCTGGCGGCCCAGCCGGGCCAGGGCCCGGTTGGCCAGGGCGACCCCCAGGTCGGGCCGGGCCGCCAGCACCCGGTCGAAGTCGGCCTCGGCCGCCTCGAACTGCCGGCGCTCCAGGTGGAACAGGCCGCGGTTGTAGCGGACCCAGGGGATCTCGGGCGCCAGGGTCACGGCGATGTTGTACGCCGCCTCGGCCTCGGGCGACCGGCCCAGCCGGACATTCCAGTGGCCCACGGCCATCCAGGCGGCGAAGTCGCGGGCGTCGTCGCCCGAGAGCCCGTCGATGTCGGCCAGCAGCTGCTGCCGCAGGGTGTCGTCCACCCGCCGGGGGTCGACCAGCCAGCGCTCCCGGTCGGTGCGGAGCGGGATCGCCTGGGCCCGGAGCCGCAGGGCCTCGGCGTCGGCGGCGCGGCCGGACAGGCTGGCCCACTCGGCCCGGTCCTCGACCAGGGCCCGCGGCACCTGGTCGGCCCCGTAGGCGACCTCGGCGCGGTCGAGCTGCTCGGCGGCGGTCGCCAGGGTCGCGGCCCGCTCGGCGCCCGACTCGAGCCTGGCGCGTCGGATCAGGGAGCGGGCCCAGAGGCCGAGCAGGTCGCCCATGTCGGCGCGGAGCCGTGCCCGGTCGGCCGGGGGCAGGGCGGCGACCGCCGGGCGCTCCAGCCAGCCGGGGTCGTCGAGCACGCCGTAGCGCTCGGCGGCGTCGCGGCAGTGCTGAACGCCCTCGGCGACCAGCTCGGGGTCGAGCTCGGGCGCGGTCAGGAGGGCCACGGCCTGGCGCCGCTCGTCCTCGACCCAGCGGAGCGACTCGGTGGCGACCACCCCCTGGTAGCGGCGGTGCTGCACGGCCCAGCCGGTCCCGACGATCAGCAGCAGGCCGGCGGCGATGGCCGAGACGGTCGTCGCCGAGCTGAGCCTCGGGTGCCGGCGCGCCCACTTGGTCGCCCGCTCGCGCCACGACGGCTCGACGGCGTACTGCAGCGGGCGGTCCTCGAGCTGCCGGGTCAGGTCCTCGTGGAGCTGGCGGGCCGACTGGTACCGCCGGGCCGGCTCGGCCGCCAGGCAGTGCTCGACGATCGCCGCCACCGCCGGCGTGATGGCCGGGTGGCTCTGGTTGAGCCTCGAGGCCCACTCCCGGCGGTCGCGGACCATCGCCGGCAGGATCGTCTCGACCGGGCCCAGCCGCAGCGGGAACGGGTGCAGGCCGGTCAGCAGCTCGTGCAGGATCACGCCCAGCGCGTAGATGTCGCAGCGGGCGTCGACCATCGGCTGGTTCCGCTCGAACGCCTGGAGCTGCTCGGGCGCCATGTACGGCAGGGTGCCGCCGACCTGCGCCACCGCCGCGGCCACGCCGCCGCGGGCGTCGCTGGCCAGGTTGAAGTCCAGCAGGATCGGCTCGCCGTCGTCGGAGAACAGGATGTTCGAGGGTTTCAGGTCGCGGTGCAGGATCCCGCGCTCGTGCGCGTGAGCCAGGCCCTCGGCGATCCTGGCGGTGACCCAGAGCACCGCGGGCACGAACTCCAGCGTCCGCAGGCGCTCCAGGCCGGCGGTCGTCAGCGCCGCGGGCGCCAGGGCCTCGGCAATCAGCGCATCGGCCGTGGCGGTCGGGCTGTTGCCCAGCGGGCGGGCCAGGGCCGGGACCGGGGCCACGGCGCCGGCCGGGGTGGGGGCCGGCTCGGTGCTCGGGGGCCGCGGCCCGCCGTCGAGCCCGGTGCGGAGCGAGCTGAGCAGCCCCTGGCCCGAGCGCGGCATCGCCTCCTGGGTGCGGATCGCCGCCAGCGTGTCGGCCAGGGTGGTGGCGCCCAGGTACGGCATGCACACGGCCTGCAGCGGCCCCCGGCGGTGCACCGAGTGGATCGGCACCACGTTGGTGTGCCGCAGCCGCGCCAGGGCCCGCGACTCGCCGGCGACGTCGGCCGAGATCTTGAGCGCCACCGGGCGGTCGGCCAGGTCGGCCTGCCGCGCCAGGAAGACGCGCCCGAAGGCGCCCCGGCCCAGCTCCTGGTCGAGCCGGAACCCCAGGAACTCCTCGCCGGTGCGGGGGAACTCGATCAGCGCCTCGGCCAGGCGCTCGGCGGCGTCCGGGTCGGTGCGGACCAGCGAGCGCATCAGCTCGGCCGGCGCCGCCGGCACCCCCTCCGCGGCCAGCGCGGCGTCGAGCGGCTCGGACTCGGGCACGCCGACCCAGCTGTCCCGGTGCTGACGGTACGCCGTCGCCGCCCGCAGCAGGCCCGCCCAGTCCGACGCCCCCGCCTCGATCCCGGCGCGGACCTGGGACGGCGACGGCTCGGGGTCCGGCTCCGGTGCCGCCGCGGCAGTCGGCCAGCCGGTCACCTCGATGCCGAAGCGGTCGCGGTACTCCGATCGCAGGGGCCGCTCACCGGCCTGGAGTCGCTGGCGGTACTCCTCGAAGGCCATCTCGCCGACCCGTTCGGGGTCGCGGAACAGCTCGGAGGAGACCGCGCGATACTCCTCGAGCCGGCGGGGCTGGCCGCTGGCCCAGCGGTGTTCGAGGTCGACGCGGATCAGCTCGCAGAGCACGTCGAGGCGGCCGGGGCACCCGGGCTCGGGGGCGAAGTCGGCCACCTCGGGCTGCTCGCCGCGGGCCAGGGCGGCCTCGTACTGCTCGACGATCGCCCCGACGTCCGGGCCGGCGGGCGGCCGGGCGGTGCTGGAGTCGTGGTTCACTGGGACTCTCCGATCACCCGGCCGAGCCGTTGCTGAAATTCCTGGAGCACCCGCTCGACCGACCGCTTGGACCGCGCCACGGCGGCCGCGATCTCGGCCATCTCATGCCCTTCGATCCGCATCTCGATCATCCGCCGGTGACTCTCGGGCCAGCCCTCGAGCTGCTCGGCGATCACCATCCGGAGGAACTGCACCGGGGCCTCGTCGGGCGTGGACCGCCCGGCGACCGCCTGGTCGAACGCCGCGCCCCCGGTCGTCCGCCGCACGTCGCGCTTGACGGCCCGGTGGAAGGCCCCGGTGGCGCGCACCTTGTTGAGGGCGATGACCAGCAGGAGCTTCCAGATCTCCTCGCCTTCCGGGACCGTGTAATGTCCCAGTCCGGCGCGCCGGAAGAAGGTGCGGAAGACCGACTGGACGAGGTCTTCGGGGTCGAGCCGCGGCCCCAGGTCGGCCCCGCTCTGGGCGGCAGCCAGGGCCTGCAGCCGCTCGGCGTACCGATGGTAGAGCTCGGTCGAGGCATCCCCCTGGCCCTGCTGGATCCGGCGGAGCAGCGACAGGTCGGTGGCCTCGGGCTCGCCCGCGGGCGCCACCTCGCCCTGGGTCGGATCCGGGTCGTGACTCAACGCCGGGTATCCCCCCGTCATCAAGAGTCGATTCGTCCATGACCGTCCGCCAGCCGCCCCGCGGTTTTTTTTCGGGCCCGGCGGCCCGCGCGGCCCGGCGGCCACTCCCAACATTGCGACACCTGCCGACCCGCCGCAACCCTGGCCCGGCCGGCCGACCGGCATTCCCCCGCGATCGGGCGGCCGGCGGCCGAATTCCCGGCAGGGGCATCCCCCCTGGGCGTCGCGCCGGGTTCCGTCGGGCCGCCGGGCGGGCGCCTCCCCGGCCCGGGCCTGTCCGCGGTCCGGGCGAGTCGCCATAATCACCCCTCGGAGCTCACCCCGGCATCGCTGGCCGGGGCCGTGGCCCGTGGCGGGATCCTGGGCGGCATCGTCCCGGATCGCGGCCGGGGTGCGGGGCAGGTCCCCGGGAGCGAGTCCCGGGTTCGTCGGTCGCCGTGGACCGAGGGAGGGTGCGTTGGAAGCCCGGAACATCCCGTTCAATCACTCCACGACGCGGGGCCGGGAGCTGGAGTACATCCAGGAGGCGCTCCGCATCGGCCAGATCGCCGGCGACCAGGCGTTCTCCCGGCGGTGCCAGACGCTCCTGGAGGCGGCCATCGGGTGCGCCCGGGCCCTGGTGACGACCTCGTGCACCCACGCGCTGGAGATGGCCGGGTTCCTGCTGGAGATCGGGCCCGGCGACGAGGTGATCGTGCCGTCGTTCACGTTCGTCTCCACCGCCAACGCCTTCGCGGTGCGGGGGGCCCGGCCGGTCTTCTGCGACGTGCGGCCCGACACGCTGAACCTCGACGAGACCAGGCTCGAGGCGCTCATCACCCCCCGGACCCGGGCGATCGTGCCGGTGCATTATGCCGGGGTCGGCTGCGAGATGACCGCGATCGACGCGATCGCCGGCCGGCACGGCGTGCCCGTGGTGGAGGACGCCGCCCACGGCCCGTTCGCCGCCTACCGGGGCCGGCGGCTCGGGACCTTCGGGGCCCTGGCGACCCTGAGCTTCCACGAGACCAAGAACATCACCTGCGGCGAGGGCGGGGCGCTGCTGATCAACGACCCGGGGTTCGTCGCCCGCGCCGAGATCCTCCGCGAGAAGGGGACCAACCGCGCCCGGTTCTTCCGCGGCGAGGTCGACAAGTACACCTGGGTCGACCTCGGCTCCAGCTACGTCATGAGCGACGTGCTGGCCGCCTTCCTCTACGGCCAGCTCGAGCAGTGGGAGGCGATCCAGGCCCGCCGACGCGTCCTCTGGGACCGCTACCACGCGGCCCTCGCCCCCTGGGCCGACGCCCGCGGCGTGCGCCGGCCGTTCGTGCCCGGGCACTGCGACCAGTCGTACCACATGTACTACCTGCTGCTGCCCGACGCCGCCGCGCGCACCGCGTTCCTCGCCCACCTGCACGCCCGCTCGGTCCGGGCCGTGTTCCACTACCTGCCGCTGAACGCCAGCGAGTACGCCGCCCGCTGGGGCGCCCGCCGGGGAGACTGCCCCGTGACCGAGGACGCCAGCGACCGCCTCGTGCGGCTGCCGTTCTACACCGGCATGTCCGACGCCGACCAGGACCGCGTGATCGCGGCCGTCACCGCATTCTGAGCCGAGGATTCAGGCCGGGGCCGCAGGCTCATCCGGCCAGGGGAGCTCGGGTTCGCGGTGGCCATCGCGCAGGGTCGAGCGGACGATCGGCGTGGGCCGCCGCTTCACCTCCAGGAAGATGATCCCGACGTAGACGGCCAGGATGCCCAGGAACAGCGTCACGACGCTCATCGAGATGAGTTGCAGCGCCACCAGGGTGGTCCAGCCCGGCACGCCGAAGCCCCGGGTCGCCCAGGTGGCCAGCAGCACGGCCAGGAACGCCGCCGTCAGGCACGACAGCGCGATGCCGGTCAGGAAGATGATCAGCAGCGGGAAGATCGAGAACGCCACCACGGCGTTCAGCGCGACCCAGAAGAGCTTCCGCGACGTGTACTTGGTGGGCGCCGTCTGCGGCTTGTCGACCGGCACCGCCACCTGGCGGAACCCGGTCATGTGCAGCACGCCCAGCAGGAAGATCTCCCGCTCCGGGTGCTGCAGCAGGGCGTCGACGTACCGCCGGGTCATCAGCCGCGCCGTCTGGGCATTTTGAGGGAATTCGACCCCCGAGAGCCCGCGGAGGATCCGGTAGAACAGGGCGCGGCACCGGCGATAGGCCCACGAGCCCTTGGGGTCGCGGGCCACGCTGTAGACGACGTCGGCGCGCTGGGCCCGGAGCGTGCGGGCGAAGTCGGCCGCCAGGTGCGGGTCCTCCTCCAGGTCGCCGTCGAAGATCGCGATCAGGTCGCCCCTGGCGGCGCGGAGGCCGGCCCACAGTGCCTTGTGCTGGCCGAAGTTCCGCGACAGGTCGACGACCACGATCCCGGGGTGCTCGGCCGCCGCGCGCTCGGCCGTGGCGAGGCCGTCGTCGGGCGAGCCGTCGTTGACGAAGACGACCTCCAGCTCGCACCCCAGCTCCCGCGCCGCCAGTGCCGCCCGCTCAAAGAACGGCACCACGCAGGGCCCCGTGCGATAGATCGTCGTCACCACCGAGAGGAGCATGCTGCGACCGCCATGGTCAGGGAACGCTTCGACGAGACCGGGCCCGCCATCGTGGGCCGGGCTCAGGCCAGGATGCCACGGACGACGTGGCCGAAGACGTCGGTGAGCCGCTCGTTGCGGCCCTGGTGGAAGTAGGTGAGCGCCTCGTGGTCGAGGCCGAGCAGGTGCAGGAGCGTGGCGTGGAGGTCGTGCAGGTGCACGCGATCGGTCACCGCCTCGAAGCCGAACTCGTCGGTCTCGCCGTACGCGATGCCCCCCTTCACGCCGGCGCCGGCCAGCCACATCGAGAAGCCGTAGGGGTTGTGGTTGCGGCCCGGTTCCCCCTGGCCCTCGCTGAACGGCATGCGCCCGAACTCGCCGCCCCAGAGGACCAGGGTCTCGTCGAGGAGCCCCCGGCGCTCCAGGTCGGCCAGCAGGGCGGCGATCGGCTGGTCGACCTCGGCGGCGTGGCGGCCGTGGTTGGTCTCGATGCTGGCGTGCGCGTCCCAGGTTTCTTCGAGGTGGCCGCCGCCGCTGTAGAGCTGGATGAACCGCACCCCGCGCTCGACCAGGCGGCGGGCGATCAGGCAGTTGCGGCCGAACTCGTCGGTCGGCTGCCGGCCCACGCCGTACTCCTCGAGCGTGCGGGCCGACTCGCCGGCCAGGTCGACCGCCTCGGGCGTGGCCGACTGCATCCGGTACGCCAGCTCGTAGCTCTCGATCCGCGCCGCCAGCTCCTGGCCGCCGGGGCGGGCATCGAGGTGCTGCTGGTTGAGCTTCGCCAGCAGGTCGAGCTGCGCCCGCTGCGCCTCGGGTCCGACGCCGTCGGGGCCGCGGAGGTCGAGGATCGGGTCGCCGATCGGCCGGAACAGCGTGCCCGAGTAGGCCGCCGACATGAACCCGCTCGACCAGTTCGGCTGCCCGCCGATCGGACCGCCGCGCCTGTCGAGCATGACGACATAGCCCGGCAGGTTCGCGTTCTCGGTCCCCAGGCCGTAGACGGCCCAGCTCCCGAGCGACGGCCGGCCGATGATCGTCTTGCCCGTGTTCATCGCCACCAGCGCCGAGCCGTGCGCATGGCTGTCGGTGTGGCACGAGCGGATCACGGCGAGCTTGTCGGCGTGCGCGCGGAGCTTCGGGAAGAAGTCCGAGATCATCAGGCCGCTCTGGCCGCCGGGCCGGAACGGGCGGAACGAGGGGGTCAGGTAGCCGACCTTGCGGCCGCCGGAGTTGATGAACGACTTGCCCGGCGGCAGCGGCTGGCCGGCGTACTTCGCCAGCGCCGGCTTGGGGTCGAAGGTGTCGACCTGGCTGGGGCCGCCGTTCATCATCAGGAAGATGACGCTCTTCGCCTTCGCCGGGAAGTGCTGCGGCCGGGGCGCCAGCGGGTTGCCGGCGCGGGGAACCTCGCCGGCTCGGGCGTGCCGGGCGAAGAAGCCGTCGCCGGCCAGCAGGGCGCTCAGCGCCAGGCCCGCGAAGCCGCCGCCCATCTCCCAGACGAACTCGCGGCGGGTCTGGCCGCACGGGAACCCGCGTCGCTTCGGATCGGACACGGCCGGCCTCCCGGGCTCAGTCAACGTAGAGGAACTCGCTGCTGTTGAGCAGCACGTGGCAGAGCGAGGCCAGCGCCCTCGCGTCGGGATCGTCGGTGACCGGGTCGGCCCCGGCGTCGAGCGCGTGCCGGCGGGCGAGCTGACGCGCCAGGCGGCGCACCTCGTCGCGGTCGAGCGGGCGGTCGAAGACGAGCAGCTCGGCCAGGTCGCCCCGCCACCACTCGCCGCCGATGTTCCCCTGCTGGCCGACCACATACGGCGGCGCCAGGTTCCGCGGCGACAGCGGCGCCGACCGCTCCGAGAGCACCTCGGCCCCGCGATGGACGGCCGTGCCTTCAGGACCTGCGACGGCCCCGATCACCTGGAGCGATCCGGGCGACGGCAGCGCAGCGGCCGTCGTGAAGTCGTCGCTGAGGCGGACCACGCCGGCGCCCGTGGTTCCGAAGAAGACCGAGGTCGTCGAGTTTCCGGCCCCGCCGTTCCAGTTCGAGAACAGCGTGCGATGCGTGTCGCCGCCGGGGTCGGCCGCGACTGCGACCACGCTGAAGTGCGGCCGTTCAAGCACCGCGCCCGCCAGCGTCAGGAACTGCCCGGGTGCGTCGAATCGCAAGCGGACCGGCGAGCCGGGCTCGCGCACGAGCCGGGGCCGGGCGCCGGCGAGTTCCTGGCTGGCATCGTGGCCGCGACCCGACTGGTCGACCCACGCGGCGACCCGGCCGCTCGCATCGAGCGTGACCCCGGCATCGGCCCGCAGGTGCAGCGCCAGGCCGGCGGGCAGGGGGGCGTCGGCCTGTTCCTCGCGGGCGAGGGCGCCGGCATAGAGGGCCCGCTGCGAGGCGAGGTGCTCGCGGGCCGCTGCGCTCTCGGAGTCGGTCGGGTCGCGTCCCAGCGCCAGCCGCCACGCCCGCTGGATCTGCTCGTCCACGCCAGTGGCGCCGGTGGCGATCACGCGGCCGGCCAGCCGGCGGCTCTGCTCGTGCACGAACGGGTTGTTCAGCAGGGCCAGGGCCTGGGGCGCGACCAGCGTCACGTCGCGCTGGCCGCACGGCAGGGTCGTGTCCATGAAGTCAAAGGTCGTCAGCAGCGGCGGCAGCAGCCCGCGCTTGCTGTGCAGATACACGCTGCGGCGCCCCTGCTGATCAGGCGGCGAGGGCGTCCAGGCGCCCCCCTTCATCGACAGCCCTTCGAGGGCATCGGGCGCGATCTCCGGCCGAATGCTCGGCCCGCCCATCCGGGCCCGATCGAGCCGCCCGCCCGCCGCCAGCAGGGCATCGCGGAGCGACTCGGCATCGCGCCGCCGCCGCTCGGCGTGCCACCAGAGCCGGTTGCCCGCGTCGACCGCCGCGTAGGCCGCCTGCTGCGGGTGCAGCGATGCCTGCCGGTAGGTCCGCGAGAGCAGGAGCGTGCGGTGCAGGGCCTTCGTGCTCCAGCCGCTGGCCACCAGGCGGCTGGCCAGCCAGTCGAGCAGCTCGGGGTGCGTGGGCCGCTCGCCGGTGAACCCGAAGTTGTCGGGCGATCGCACGAGTGCCTGGCCGAAGTGGTGCTGCCAGATCCGGTTGACCCACACCCGCGCCGCGATCGGGTTGGCCGGGTCGACGATCCAGCGCGCCAGTTGCAGCCGGCGCTGCGAGGTCGCCGCGCCCGGCGCCGGCGGATCGAGCGGCCGGTCCAGCGCCGGCAGGAACGACGGCGGCGCGGGGGTCACGACCGGCCCGCGGCGGGTCGGGTCGCCCTTGAGGAGCAGGTGCAGCGGCGGCGGCTCGCGGGCCACGTCGGTCCAGGCCAGCACCTCGGCCGGCAGCCGCTTCGGGTCGGGGCCGCCCAGGTGCTCGCGCGGGCCGGGCTCGATCGGGCCCGCCCAGAAGGCGCTGGCGACGCGGTAGTAGTCGGTCTGGCGGATCGGGTCGAACTTGTGGTCGTGGCAGCGGGCGCACTTGATCGTCAGGCCCAGGAACGCCGTGCTGGTCGCGTGCACCAGGTCCTCGAGCCGCTCGTACTTGTATTCTTCAGGATCGTTCGGCTCGTCGTTCCAGGTGCCGAGCCGGAGGAATCCGGTGGCCGTCAGGCTCGCTGCGTCGGCGTCGGGCCGCTCGTCGCCGGCGAGCGGCGCGGCGCCGCACCGGTCGTACGGCCGGTCGGCGTTGAACGCGGCGCTCCCCCAGGCGCGGTACTTCCAGACGTGCGGCGTCTCC
>CAZUZD010000096.1:0-19374 GCA_964624465.1 uncultured Isosphaeraceae bacterium | reverse complement strand
GTCGGCTCCCGCCCCCGCCGCGACCGCCCCCCGGGGTGCTGTCGAACCTCTCCCCGGCCCCCGTGGCGCCGGGGGGCCGGCCCGGTCGGTGGTGCTCCGGAACCCGGGCGCGGACGGTCTCTCTCATGGAAGAATCCAGAGGCCATGCAGCAAACTCCGGCACGCAATGAGCAGACGATCGCCCGCGAGGTCGGCGTGCGTGGCATCGGCTTCTTGACCGAGGCCGATGTGACCCTGCGATTCCGCCCGGCCCCGGCCGGCAGCGGCGTCGTGTTCCGCCGGGTCGACCTCCCGGGCGCCCCTGAGGTGCCCGCCCACGTCCGGCACGTCGTGCCCCGCCAGCGGCGCACGACGATCGAGCGCGGGCCCGCCACCGTCGAGATGGTCGAGCATGTCATGGCCGCCCTCTCCGGCCTGCGGATCGACAACTGCGTCGTCGAGATCGACCAGTCGGAGACCCCCGGCTGCGACGGCTCCAGCCGGGCCTTCGTCGAGGCCCTCGCCGGCGCCGGCCTCGTGCCGCAGCACCGGCCCCGGGCCACGATCCGCATCGACCAGCCGATCACCGTCACCGAGGGCGCCGCCACCCTGACGGCGCATCCTGGCCCGACCGAGGGTCTGATGCTCGGCTACAGCCTCGACTACGGCCGGCATCGCGCCATCGGCGCGCAGAGCCTGTTCGTCGAGATCACGCCGAACCGGTTCCTCGACGAAATCGCCCCGTGCCGCACCTTCCTGCTCGAGCAGGAGGCCATGGCGCTGCGGCAGGCCGGCCTGGGCCATCGGCTGTCCGAGTCGGACATCCTGATCTTCGGCGAGGACGGCCCGATCAACAACACGCTCCGGTTCCCGGACGAGTGCGTGAGGCACAAGATCCTCGACATGGTCGGCGACCTGGCCCTGGCCGGTGCCGACCTGGTGGGGCACGTGGTGGCGCACAAGTCGGGCCACCAGCTCAACGCCGAGCTGGTCCGGGCGATCCTCGCACGCGGCCAGGCCGGCGGGCCGGAGACGATGCCCGAGCTGGATGTCCAGGCGATCATGCGGATGCTGCCGCACCGCTACCCGTTCCTGCTCATCGACCGGGTGCTCTCGGTCGAGCCAGGCAAGCGGGTGGTGGCGCTCAAGAACGTGACGGTGAACGAGCCGTTCTTCCAGGGCCACTGGCCGGGCCGGCCGATCATGCCGGGCGTGCTGATCCTGGAGGCGATGGCGCAGGCCGCCGGCGTGCTGATCGCCGGGCAGTTCGACAGCGAGACCTACGATGCGGTGATCGCCGCGATCGACGGGGCCAAGATCCGCCGCCCGGTGGTGCCGGGCGATCAGATCCGCCTCGAGATCGAGGCCCGACGCCTGATGCCCCGGCTCTCCGAGGTGCAGGCGACCGCGATGGTGGATGGCCGGGTGGCCGCCGAGGCCAGGATCCGGTTCGTAAGGGTGGAGAAGCAGCGCGTCGCGTGACGGAGGGCCCGCCTCGGGCCGACCCGCTCGCCCACGGTGGCGGCGGGATAGCGTGGTGGGGGGATCGGCCGGAGCGGCCCCATCACGCCCTTTCAGACACCGCCCGGCCGACGGCGCCAAGGATGGCGCCGGGACTCCTCCAGGGACGCGAGGGAACATGGCCATCTCCATTGCCGACACCGCCTGCGTCGATCCGCGGGCCGAGATCGCCGACGACGTCGAGATCGGGCCGTACTGCGTCGTCGGGCCCGAGGCCCGCATCGGCGAGGGCACCCGACTGATCGGACACGTCTGCATCCTGGGCTCGACCAGCCTGGGCGCGTACAACGTCGTCCACCCGTTCACTGTCCTCGGCGGCGAGCCGCAGGACTACTCGTACAAGGGCTCCGCGACCCGGGTCGAGCTCGGCGATCACAACGTGATCCGCGAGCACGTGACGATCAACCGCGCCACCGAGAAGGAGGACGGCGTCACGCGGGTCGGTAGCCACAACTACTTCATGGCCGGCGTGCACATCGCCCACGACTGCAAGCTGGGCGACAAGATCACGATCGCCAACAACGTGCTGATGGGCGGCCACGTCCACGTCGAGAGCCACGCCTCGATCTCCGGCGGCGTGGCCATCCACCACTTCGCCTCGATCGGCGGCTTCAGCTTCGTCGGTGGCCAGTCACGGATCTACCACGACGTGCCGCCGTACATGCTCGTCGACGGCAACCCGTCGAAGGTCCGGTGCATCAACGTTGTTGGCCTGCGCCGCAACGGGATCACCCCCGAGGGCATCGACGCCCTGCACGAGGCCCATCGCCTGATCTACCGGGCCAAGATGAGCCCGAAGCAGGCCCGCGAGATCCTGGTCTCGCACGCCCACCTGCTGCCCGAGGTCGAGCGTCTGCTCCAGTTCGTCGAGGGCCAGCACGAGGGCAAGCACGGTCGCTCCCGCGAGCGGCTCCGCATGGGCGGCGCCTCCACCCCTCAGCCGGCCAGCGAGGTCGACTGAGGGATCGGTTGCGTTCCTGACGAGCGACGACAGCGAGTCGAGCCCGGGGGCTGCCCAGCCCGGCCAGGCAGGGGGAGGCGGACAATGGCGGACGCATTGCGAGTCGGGGTGGTCGGGGTCGGACACCTGGGGCGGCATCACGCCCGGGTGCTGGCCGGCATCGAGGGGGTCAAGCTCGTCGCGGTGGCCGACGCCCGCCTGGAGCAGGCCCGCGCCGTGGCGGGTCCCCTGGGCGCCGAGGCCGTGGCCGACTATCGCGAACTCGTCGACCGGGTCGATGCCGTCTCGATCGCCGTGCCCACGACCCTGCATCGCGAGGTCGCCTCGGCCTTCCTGAGCCGCGGCATCCCGGCCCTGGTCGAGAAGCCGCTGGCGCCGAGCCTGGCCGACGCCGAGGCGCTGGTCGACCTCGCGGCCCGGCACAACGTGCCACTGGCCGTCGGCCACATCGAGCGATTCAACCCGGCGCTGACCGTCCTGGACGGCCTGGAGTTCCGACCGAAGTACCTGGCCGCCGAGCGGCTGGGCATCTACACGTTCCGGTCGACCGACGTCGGCGTCGTGCTTGACCTCATGATCCACGACATCGACCTGGTCCTCTCGATGGTCCAGGCGCCGGTCACCGCCGTCTCGGCGGTCGGGCTGAGCGTCTTCGGGGGCCATGAGGATGTCGCCTCGGCCCGCGTCTGGTTCGAGGACGGCACCGTCGCCGACCTGAGCGCCAGCCGGGCGAGCATGTCGGCCACCCGCAAGATGCGGCTCTGGGGGCCCGACGCCTTCGTGGGTCTGGACTTCAAGACCCGCCAGGGCCTGATCGTCCGGCCCTCCGACCCGCTGCGACGCGGCGAAGTCGACATCGAGGGGCTCGACCTCTCGAATGCCGAGGCCATCAAGTCCCACGTTTTCGGCACCATGCTCGACGTCCAGCAGCGCCAGGCCGAGGGCCGCGAGCCCCTGGCCCTGGAGCTGGAGGACTTCATCCACGCCGTCCGCACTCGCACCCGCCCCCGGGTCAGTGGCACCGACGCGGTCCGGGCGATCCGCCTGGCCGAGCTGGTGGTCCGCAGCCTGGAAGCTCACCAGTGGGACGGCGTGCCCGACGGGCCCACCGGCTCGCTCGGCTGGTCGGCGCCCCACGTCGGGCTGCCCGAGCCGAAGCTCCGCCGCTACGCCCGCTCGCCGCGCACCGAGCCCGGCCGCGTCCGCGAGACCGACTGAGCGGGCCCCCGATCGGGCCGCCGGGTCGTGCTGCCACCGGCGGATTGCCTTGCGGAACCGGTCGGATTGCGGTTAACATTCTCTCTTTCGCGCCGGGACCGCACCGCGAGCGGCCCGGGTCAGACCCGGCGCGATGGTCGCGGCCTGCGATCCCAGCCCCACGGTAACGGCACACTGCCCGCGTCCGGGACGGCCCGCCCCCGACGCGCTTGTTTGAGGTTCTCCCACGATGGCGTCCGACAAGGCTGCCAAGAAGACCGCTGCCGAGGCGGCCCCCGCCGCCGAGCCCACGCCGAAGCCGGTCGCCGCCCCGCGCCCGCCGGCCGACCCCCGGCTCAAGTTCGTCAAGAAGCTCACCGGCCGCTACCTGCCCCGCGGCCCGCTCCGCGACCGGCAGACCGACCTGCTCAAGCGCTGGAACAGCGGCGAGGAGCACGGCGGCGTGACCTTCGAGGAGCTCAAGACGCTCCACGTCGAATGGAAGGTCAGCCGCGAGAAGCCGGCCGCCAAGGCCTGAGCCTCGTCGCAGCCTGAACCCTGACTTGCAACGCCTCGGCCGGCGGATCCCCTGGATCCTCCGGCCGTTCGCGTTTCGGTGCTCCGGCCGACGTGTCAGCGCAGAGGCTGGTCCCAGCCCTCCAGGGCCGTCAGCTCCGACGCCCTGAGCCCGCGAAACCCGGTCGGTGCGTCGGCGGGGCCGGTCAGCTCCAGGCCGCTCCAGCCCCGGTACTGGTCGTAGACGGCTTCCATGGCGGCGACGCCGTCGAACCAGCCGATGGCGTAGCAGGCGCCGAAGGTATCGCCGCGCTGGGTCGGGCGGCCGCCCAGTTCCTGGATCATGCAGACGTAGCCCCGCTGGTGGCACCAGGCCTCGCTCACGTCGTCGGGGTTGAGCGTCATGCCCGCCAGCCAGGGACCCTCTCCCGACCCGGGCGCGCGATCGACCTGATAGGCCCGGATAAACCGCTCGGGCTTCGGGGTCTGGCCCCGCCGGTACAGGAACCGCTCGTCCGGGGCAAAGTCCCGACCGAACTCGGTCGACGGGATGAACTGCGGGCCGTGATAGCTCAGGTACACGTGCTCAAAGGTATTGCCGCGACTGTGCTTGATGTGGCCCGGAAGATCGACACGGAAGACCAGGCCGGGCGACTCGCTCACGGTCGTCACCCGGTCGGCGCTCAGGAAGTACCGCCAGTCGCGGTGGAACAGGAGCGTCTGCTCCCAGACCGACCCCGCCTGGGTGCGGGGGGCGTACGGGACGTGCCAGCGATAACGCGTCGTGACCGCAGTGAAGCCGTCGCCCACAGCAATCCGGGGGGTGAGCCGTTTCGCCTGGGTGCAGATCTGCGGCCCCTCGACGTAGCGCTTGGCCAGGTTGCCGTGGACGGCATTGCCGAAGTCGTACTGTCCGGCGGGGATCGGCGCCCGGGGGTCGGCGGGTTCGAGGAGGAAGTCGACGATGGAGAGCCCGAAGCCGAGGTCGCGGGCCCCGGTGGCCTTGTCGAGCAGGCTGCCGGCGGCCACGCCCGAGACATAGCCGTCGGTGCAAATGCCGGCCTGGAGCTTCGGAGTGTCGATCAGGTGCTGAAAGGCGGCCGGCCGATCGGCCGGTGGGCGGGGACGTCGTGCACGCATCGTCTGGCCTCCGGAGCCCTGCGGAGCCGGCGGTCCTGGGGCGGGCCGGGCCGCGTCTCGCCTTGAATCGGGGTGCGGCCTCTGTTGCAATGAGTGCCGTCAGCCCGCCCTCCGACCGTGGTCACGGGCGCTCTCCGCTGGGCACACCGAAGCCGTTTCCAAGGGGATTGGCAGCTATGATCGTCGGGGTCCCGAAGGAGATCAAGTCGGACGAGTACCGCGTGGCCATGCTGCCCGTCGGTGCCGAGGAGCTGACCACCGCCGGGCACACCGTGCTCGTCGAGGCGGGCGCGGGGATGGGCAGCGGCCTGAGCGACGCCGACTACGTGGCCGCGGGCGCCACCATGATCGCCGACCCGGCCGAGATCTGGCGGCAGGCCGACCTGATCGTGAAGGTCAAGGAGCCGCAGGCCAGTGAATGGCCGCACATGCGGCCCGGACAGGTCCTGTTCACCTACTTCCACTTCGCTGCCGACGAGAAGCTCACCCGCGCGGTCATCGCCAGCGGGATCACGGCCATCGCCTACGAGACGATCCGCGACCCCCAGGGCCGCCTGCCGCTGCTGACGCCGATGAGCGAGGTCGCCGGCCGGATGAGCATCCAGGAGGGGGCAAAGTACCTCGAACGCCCGCAGGAGGGCCGCGGTATCCTGCTGGCCGGCGTCCCCGGCGTGGCCCCGGCCGAGGTCGCCGTGCTCGGCGGCGGGGTCGTCGGCGCCAACGCCGCCCGGGTGGCCGCCGGCCTGGGCGCCAACGTCTACCTGCTGGACGTGAACCTCGACCGGCTGCGGTACCTCGACGACATCATGCCGCCGAACGTGACCACCCTGTACTCGGACCGGCACACGATCCTCGAGGCCGTCCGCCGCTCCGACCTGGTCATCGGCGCCGTCCTGATCACCGGCGCCCGCGCCCCCCGGCTGGTGCGTCGCGACGACCTGAAGCTCATGAAACATGGTGCCGTCATCGTCGACGTGGCGATCGACCAGGGCGGCTGCTTCGAGACCAGCCGGCCCACCACGCACGCCAAGCCGACGTACGTGATCGATCACATCGTGCACTACTGCGTGGCCAACATGCCGGGCGCGGTCGGCCGCACCAGCACGTACGCGCTCTGCAACGTCACGCTGCCCTACGTGCTCCAGATCGCCTCACGGGGCTGGGCTCGGGTCGCCGAGGGCAACCCGGGATTCGCCGAGGGGGTGAACGTCGATCGCGGCCGGGTCACCAACCGGCCAGTCGCCGAGACCTTCGGGCTGGAGTACCTGCCCCTTTCGTCCTGAGCCCGCGACCCGAGCCTCGGTTCGCCCGTTCGCGTGGGGCCCCCTCGGGGGTCCGTTCTGTCCGATTTGTGTCCCAACTGGCCGGAGTTTCCCATGGCTGCGCATGATCACGGCGACCACGAGCACGAGGAAGATGAGGGCGGCTGCTGCGGCGGCGGTGGTGGCACCGGCGGTGCCGAGCTGGACGTCCAGGAGCAGACCGGCGTGTTCCTCGAGCTGCGCAAGCAGAACGTCGAACTGCTGAAGGTTGCGGCCCAGATCGCTGGCTTCGGCGGCGCGTCCCCCCAGGCACGCGGCGAGGACATGCGCCAGTCGCTGGACAAGATCTGGAACATCTACTCCGAGCTCTACGAGTGGATCGATCCGGAGGAGGACGAGGACGAGGACGAAGACGAGGAGTGAGCCCCGTCCCCGATCCGACTCCGAGCGTGATCCCTCTGATGACAACCCCCGCCTCCTCGTTCGAGACGGTCGGCTGGACCGGCGACGCCCTCACGGGCGTCGTCCGGCTCATCGACCAGACCCTGCTCCCCGGCCAGGTCGTCGACCTCGACTGCCACGACGTGCCGACCGTCTGGGAAGCGATCCGTTCGCTGCGGGTCCGGGGCGCACCGGCCATCGGCGTGGCCGCGGCCTTCGGGGCCGTCCTGGGTGCCCGCCGGCGCGGCCTGGATGATCCGGCCGAGGCTCGCGTGGCCCTGGCCGATGCCACCCGTTCGCTCCGCACCAGCCGGCCCACCGCGGTGAACCTCTTCTGGGCCCTGGACCGGATGGACCGTGTGGCGGCCGCTCACCCTGAGCTCGACGGGCCCGCCTTCGTTGGTCGCCTGCTGGAAGAGGCCCAGGCCATCGCCTCCGAGGACCGCGCCATGTGCCGCGCCATCGGCCGGCACGGTGCCGAGCTGATCGGTCCCGGTCAGGTCGTCCTCACGCACTGCAACGCCGGTGGCCTGGCCACGGCCGACTACGGCACGGCCCTGGCCGTCATCTTCACTGCACACGAGCAGGGCAAGGGCGTCCGCGTCATCGCCGACGAGACGCGGCCGCTGCTGCAAGGGGCCCGGCTCACGGCGTGGGAACTTCAGCGGCGCGGGATTCCCGTGACCCTGATCTGCGACAACATGGCCGCCCAGGTCATGAAGGAAGGCCGCGTCGACCTGATCGTCGTCGGCGCCGACCGCATCGCGGCCAACGGCGACGCCGCGAACAAGATCGGCACCTACGGCGTCGCCCTGCTGGCCAGGGCACACGGCCTGCCGTTCTACGTCGCCGCGCCGTCGAGCACCTTCGACCTGGCGATCCCCGACGGCTCGTACATTCCGATCGAGCAGCGCGACCCGGCCGAGATCACCCACGGGTTCGGCCGTGCCACCGCGCCCGAGGGGATCGACGTCTACAACCCCGCCTTCGACGTCACCCCGGCCGAGCTAATCACCGGCATCATCACCGAGCGTGGGATCATCCGACCCGTCAGCACCGAGGCCGTTCGCGCCCACCTCGGTTCCTGAGCGGAACGGCCGCGACGGGCAGACACCCGCCGGCTCGGTTCAGACCGCGTGGCCGTGGGGCAAGATGTACCCCAGCTCCAGCAGCCTCGCGATGATCGCGTCGACGCAGTCGCCGACCGGCAGGCGGCTGGTGTCGATCGTGACCTCCGGGTTGAGCGGGGGCTCATACGGATCGTCGATGCCGGTGAAGCCCATCGGCTTGCCCTCGGCGACGGCGGCGCGGGCCCTGGCATACAGGCCCTTCACGTCGCGCTGCTCGCAGACGGTCAGCGGGGCCTCGCAGTAGACCTCGACGAAGTTGCCCCGCGAGGCCGCGCGGGCCTCGTCGCGGATCGACCGGTACGGGCTGATCACCGAGCAGAGCATCGTGCCGCCGTGCTGGTTGACCAGGCCGGCCACGTAGCCGACGCGGCGAATGTTCGTGTCGCGGTCCTCCTTCGAGAAGGTGAGGCCCTTCGACAGGTGCGTGCGGATCTCGTCGCCATCGAGCATCGAGCAGTTCCGCCCGAACTCCGCCAGCCGCTCCACCAGCGCGTGCGCCACGGTGCTCTTGCCCGACCCCGAGAGCCCGGTGAACCAGAGGGTCAGCCCCTGACGCGACCGGGGCGGGTGGGTCTCCTCCAGAATTGCCGCGATCTCTGGTCGGCTGAACCAGGTCGGTAGCGATCGGCCCCGCGCCAGGTACTCGTCGCGGACCTGAGCCTCGCTGAGCTCGTCGATCCCGGCGCCGGCAGGCACCGCATCGGCCGGGACGTAGCGCTGCTCGGCCGGCAGGAAGACGAAGGGCGGGAGATCGACCAAACTGATCCCGATCTCGGCGCCGTGCTGTTCCAGGGCCTGGCGTGCGAGCCCTGTCGACGACCTGGTGGAATCGCCCCGCGCTGTGCGGACATCCGCGTCGAGAAGCAGGTGGGTGCAGCCGAAGTTGCGGCGGATGATCGCGTGCAGCAGGGCCTCGCGGGGGCCGGCGGCGCGGGACGTCAGCGGCAACAGGCTCAGCAGCGCCTGGCTCGGGGCGAAGTGGTTGTCGACCACGGCGCGATAGCAACGGACCCGGGTGTAGTGCTCCACGTCGCCAGGGCGGGGCACGCCGACGGTCGGGTGGATCAGCAGGCCGCCACCGAGCTGATGCGCCGCCTGGCGGGCGCGTTCCTCCTGCGGGCGATGCAGGATCCGATCGGTCTGGCAGGCGAGGATCGTCGACCAGCCGAGCGCCTCGAACCGGGCCCGCAGCTCGGTCGGCGTCCGACGCAGATCGGTGAAGTCAAAGTGCGGCGGGGTGCGCAGGACCTCGAGCCGACCAGCGGCGCAATGACCCGGCTGGCGATTCAGGGCCGCCACGGCCGGGTGCGCGGGGTCGGTCGTGCCGAACAGGGCCCGGGCCTCCTCCGATCGGTCGACGGCGAAGAGCTCATCGATGTGCAGGAAGGCGAGCAGGTTGCCGTACACGTCCCGGAGCGCGAGCGTCCGGCCTTCAGCGATGCCTTCGCCCGGCGTTACCGGCAGGGTGATCGGCAGCGGCCAGAAGGTGCCGTCGATCAGACGCTGCTCGCGAAGGACGCGCTCGACATCGGCCCGACCCAGGAAGCCGGTCAGCGGCGAGTAACCGCCCACCGCCAGCTGCTCCAGGTCGCACAGTCCGCGCTCGTCGAGGGTGAGGCTGGCGTGGTCCCTGGCGGTGGCCTTCATCTCGGCGGCACGGGCCGCGTCGACCAGCAGGTTCGTCAGCCGGCCGCCGTAGGGCCGGTTCAGCGGGGCGGCGGAAATGGCAGGGCTCCTTCCGTGCGACTCAGATCACCCACTCGCGGGGCGAGGCGGTCTCGACGAGGTCGGCCAGGCTCGTGCTGTCGAAGACGGCACGCTCGGCCTCGTACGCCTCGCGCCAGACGGCGGCCAGGGCCCGTGCGGCCGGCTCCTGGGGCTCACGGGGCGACTCGCTGGGTCCGTCGATGGCCGTCAGCACCTCGCCGATCGTGATCCGGTCGGCCGCCCGCGAGAGCCGGTAGCCACCGGCCGCGCCCCGGGTGCTCTGCACCAGGCCGGCCCCCTTCAGCTGGAGCAGGATCTGGACCAGGTACCGTTCGGGGATCGCATGGGCCTCGGCAATCTCGCGGATGCGCGCCGGCGGCTCGTCGGGCCGGCGGGCCGCCAGGGCCAGCATCGCCAGGCACGCGTAATCCGCCTTCGCCGAGACTTTCATGGGGACCCCGCGGGAAGGGTGCGGTCAGAGCTGGCTGCTGTCCAGGGAGTGCAGGCCGCACTCGGTCTTCGCCTGGCCGGCCCAGCGCCCGGCGCGCTCGTCGGTCTCGCCGGGCAGCACCGCGCGGGTGCAGGGCCAGCAGCCGATCGACGGATAGCCGCGATCGTGCAGGGGATTGTACGGCACGTCGTTGGCCACGATGAACGCCCAGACGTCCCGGTGCGTCCAGCGCAGCAGCGGGTTGACCTTCACCAGGTTGAACTTCGCGTCCCATCCGACCACGTTCGCCTGTGCCCGGTGCGACGACTGGTCGGCGCGGATCGAGGAGATCCAGGCGTCGGAGCCGGCCACCGCGCGTCGCAGGGGCACGATCTTGCGGTCGTGGCAGCAGCGATCCGGTTCCGAAGGGTACACCGGCCCGCCGTTGGCGGCCTCGTACTCGGGCACCGTCTGCTGGGCCCGCACCATCTCGACCTCGATCCCGTACCGCTCGGCGATCCGGTCGCGGAGCTGCAGGGTCTCGGCGAACTGGTAGCCGGTGTCGAGGTTGAAGACCCGGACGCCAGGCTCGATCCCCGCCAGCAGGTGCAGGATCAGGCACCCCTCGGGCCCGAAGGCCGTCGCCATCGTGAGCCGGGGGTGAAACTGCTCGACCGCCCAGCGCAGGATCTCGGACGGCGAGGCCTCCGCCAGCTCGCGGTTGGCCGCCTCGAGGTCGAACGCCTGGGCTCTCGTCTCGGTAGACACGACGCAAGATCTCCCGGTCGACACCACGACCGGGGCAATCTTACGCATCCAACCGATCAAGGTCAACTATGCCCGGCGGGCCCCGATCCGGTGGCCCCGGAGAACCCGCAGGACCGCGCCACGGGCGGCCCAGACGAGACATCCGGGCTCACTTCGGGGCCGGTCTGGGGGCGTCGGCGGCCGGCTTGACGGCGCGCAGGTAGAGGGTGACCCGGGTTTCCAGGGGTGGGACGTTCTCGGTGAACCCGACGAAGGTGCGCTCGGCGTCGCTGTTGGAGCTGGCGATCGGCAGGTCGAGGATGGCGCTCGGGAAGTTGCTGACGGTGATCAGGTCGCCGCCGTCGGCGCCGAAAGCGACCCGCTTGGTCTCGGGGTCGGAGTACGTCTCGCTGCCGGCGAAGACCCAGTCGGTCTCCAGCGGCTTGCCGGTCTTCTGATCCTTGACCCAGGCCCTGGCGTTGGAGCGCCTCGGCTTGCCGTCCTCGGTCCACTCCAGGTCGATGGCGACGACGGGTCCGGCGGGGGGGAGGAACTCGGGGCGGTACTTGACCGGGTGGCCGGGGTCTCCGGCGACGAGGATCAGGCCGACGTTGAGCAGCCGGGGCGGGGCCTCGGTGGCGAGCAGCGACTCGTGCTCCTTGGAGTTCTTGGAGCAGAGGAAGTGCTCGAGGAACCCCTCGCGGAGGCAGACGCGGGCCCGGAGCACGAGCTGGCGACGGGTCGGGTCGAACCAGAGGTCCTTGCCGAGCGGTTTCCAGGCGGGGTCCGGCTGGAAGTCGTCGACGGCCGGGGCCGGGGGGGCGCCCGGGGCGGCGGGTCGGGGCGGGGTCGGTCGGGTGGACGGGTCCTGGGGCGCGATCAGGGCCAGTGCGAGCAGGGCGGGCACGGTCAGGTGGGCCGGCAGCATGGCGGTGCTCCGCGGGGCGCGAGCGAGTCGTGAGGGGAAGGTGGGTCGACCATACCAAAAAAAAGACGCCGCCGGGGGAAAGGATCCCCCGGCGGCGGGTCGCGGGAAGTTGCGAGGCGTGACGGGCGGGCGCGGTCAGAACGTGTTCTGAATCGCCGGGATGCCGAGCCGCTCTTCCTCTTCCTCGAGGATGATGATCCGCGGGGTGACCATCAGCATCAGGCTGTCGGTGGTCCGACCAATGCCGATGTTGCGGAAGAGGCGGTCGATCATCGGGGTCTTCGACAGGATCGGCACGCCGAACTCGCGACGCTCCTCGCGGAGCCGCTTCACGCCGCCCAAGAGCACGGTCCCGCCGTCAGGCACGGTCACCGTGGTCGAGACGTTCGTGAAGGTGAAGATCGGCAGCTGCACCTGGGCGTTGATGGTCGAGGACTGGCCGCCGAGGCCGCCGCCGCCGACCGCCGCCGGGATGCTGAAGTTGTCGAAGCCCAGGAAGGTCGTGAAGACCGGGCTCAGCGACAGCCGCACGTACCGCCGGTCGGCCGAGACCACCGGGGTGACGAACAGCTGGACGCCGTCGGGGAAGGTGCTGATCTGCGGCTGGAAGGCCACCGAGCCACCACCGACGATCGGCGTCAGGGCCGCGACGTAGTTGCGGCCGGTGAAGTTCGACACGAAGGCCGGAGCACCGTTGAAGCTGGTCACCTTCGGAGCCTGCACCAGGTTCGAACGGGTGTCACCCTGGATGGCCTGGAGGAAGAGGTACACCTCCAGGTCGCTCAGGAACGCCACGCCGAAGGTGCCGCCGAGGTTCGGGATCGCGTTGAAGATCTGCGTCGCGGCGTCCGAGGTCGACTGCGAGAACGGCAGCATCAGGTTCGGGTTGAACTGCGGGTTGTTCAAGTCGTTGGTGGGCCCGTTGGTGCCCACGACCAGCGGCTGACGCCCGTAGGCGTGGTCGCGGATCGGGTTGATCAGGTACGGCTGCACCGCGGTGTTGGCCGTGGCGCCCGTGCCGCCCGTGCCGCCGCCGAGGGCGGCCGCCGGGTTCGGGATCGCGAACGAGCTCTTCCGGCCGACGGCATCCGACTGGATGTTGAAGTCGAAGTCGACGCCGATCTGCTCGAAGAAGCTGTCGCTGACCGAGATGAACCGGACCTCGACCGAGACCTGGAGGTCCTGGAGCCGACGCAGCTGGCGGAGCAGCTCGACGATCTCGTCATGGACCTCGGCCGTCTGGCGGATGATCAGGCTGATGTTCAGGTAGAACGGGGTGATCGAGCCCACACCCTCGGCGTCGGCGTCGGTGACTCCGCCCGCACCCTGGCCGAAGGCACCGTTGAGGGCCTCCATCGGGGTGTGGTCGTTGCTCCAGCTGCCGGGGGCACAGGTGGACTTGATCAGGTGCATCAGGGGCTCGAACTCGGGCTTCTCCCGGTCGAACTCGACCTTGCCGGAGCCCATGCCGCCGGTCATCGCCGCCGGCGTGGTGCCGGTCATGGCGTTGGCCTGGGCCTGGAGCACGTTCGGGTCGGTGGCGCTGGCGGCCATGCCGGGCGGGGCGACAAAGCCGCTGCCAGGGGCCTGCAGGGCGTTCTTGTTCGCCTTCGACGGCGACAGCACGAGGTCAGCGACGCTGTACACAATCGTGTACATCTTCGACTTGCCCGACTGGGGGCTGGTGATGACCAGCACCTCGTCGTCGATCGTGTAGCTCAGGTGCAGCGGGTTGAGCATGTACTTGAGCACGCTCTTGAGCTTGATGTTGTTGACCGCCGTCAGGTTGACCGGCGTGTCGAGCGTCAAGCCTTCCTCGTTGAGGGCCCGCTGGTCCGGCACCACGTTCAGGCCGGTGTACTCGGCGAGGTACTTGATCGCCTCGCCGAGGGTCATCCGGTCGGAGTTGGGCAGGGTGATCGGCTTGTTGAGGATCTTCTCGATCTCAACGGTCCTGGCCGACTTGGGGTTGTAGGCCAACCGATCGTTCATGGCCCGCCGACGCTCGGTCAGGGCCTTGAAGTCGCCGCCCATGTCGATCGATCGCTTGATCACGTCCTCGGAGACGACCGCCGCGGCGTCGACCTCCTGCCAGGCGTTCAGGCGCGACTCGTCGGCGTCGGAGCGGATCTGCTTGTCCCGCTCGTAGTGCCGCATGATCCGCGCCTTGGTGGCCAGGGCGGTGGCCGCGATCTCGTTCGGGTCGACCTCGGCGGCGAGCTTGGCGAACTTCTCCGCCTCGACCCAGTCGCCTTCGGCCTGCGCCGACATGGCCTTGTCCATGAACTGCTTCATCCGCTCCTGCTTGGCCTTGTCGGCCTCCAGGATCCGGAGTCGCTTCCGCTCGATGTCCTCGCGGAAGGTCTTCTCCTTCATCTTCTCGTCGAAGGCGACCTTGTCCTTCTTGGCGAGCTCGACGGCGACCTCGAGGCGACGCACGAGCGTCCGGGTGACCGGCTCGCTCAGGCCGGCGGCCTTCACCGCGACCATCGTCTGCTCGAGGATCTGGATGGCCTCGGCCGGGTTGGTGTCCAGCTTGCGACGAGCCTCGGCCACCTTGGTGCCGACCTCGGCGTTGAGCTGCTGGGCCTTGACCACCTCGGCGTCGTCACCCGAGGTGCCGAGGCCGCCGAGGATGGCGGTCTTGCCGCTGGCCTCGCCGGGGATCTTGGCCAGCAGGTCCTGGACCCGCTGGGACATGGCCTCGTCGAGGTCGTCGGCGGCCAGCTCGGTGAGCAGGGCCCGCGAGCGGGCGATCTCCCCCTTGCGGATGCCGTCGAGGGCGGCCTCGTAGAGGCTCATCGCCGCGGCCTGCTGGCTCTGGGCGATCTGGGCCAGCAGGTTGTCGGCGTCGAGACCGGCGCCGGCCTCCTTGGCCTGCATGGCGGCCTGGGTGGCCGCGCGGTGGTTGCCGGAGACCAGCAGGGCGCGGGCCTGGTCGAGGGCGTTGGAGCCACCGGCCGGGACCGGGGCCGGGGCGAGGTCGCCGGGGGCGGCCAGGGCCGGGGCCGCGGCGGGGTCGCCGGGGACGGTCAGGCCGATCGGAGCGGCGCCCTGGGTGCGGACCAGGGCGGCGTCGGCCGTCGGGGCGGCCTGGCCCATGCCGATCGGGATGCCGGCCGGCTGGCCCGCCTCCTCGGCGCGGAGCCGGTCAGCCTCCTCGAACTTGGCGCGGGCGGCGTCAAGCTGGTTGGCGGCCAGCAGGTCGTCGGCGCGGTGCTCGGCGGTGGTGCTGGCGGCCACCGGGGCGGCGGCGCCGTTGCGGGCCCGGACCATGGCGAGGTCGTGCAGGACGGCCTCGGCGCGGTCGGCGGTGATGGCGGGCACGACGTTGAGCTTCTGGGCCTGCTTGGCGCGGGCCTCGGCCTCGTCGAGCTTGCCGCTGTTGAGCAGCTGGCGGCTCTCGGTCACCAGGATCGAGTAGAACTCGCCGTTGGGCTGGGCGTTCGGGCCCCGGCGGGCCGCCTCGCGGCGCCGGAGGGCCTGGGCGGCGGCGACGATCTTGCCGGGCGACTCCTCGAGGACCGTGAAGTTGGTCTTCCAGGATTCGACCTCGCGGGCAATCGCCTCGGCGCGGTCATAGTCGCCGCTGTCGAGGGCCTGGCGGGCCTCCTTGAGCTTCGCCTTGGCCTGCTTCTTGTCGCCGGGCATGCCGGCGGCACCCGCGGCCACCGTCGGCATGGCGGCCCGGAGCTTGGCCAGGTCGGCCTCCACCTTGGCCGGCGTGTCGTCGAAGAGCGTCCAGCGGACGTTCATCGCCTTGGCCTGAGCCAGGAAGCCGGCCGCCGCGTCGGCATTGCCGAGCCGCAGCTGCTCGCGGGCCGAGTGGACGAGCCACAGGGCCTGCTGCTTGGAGTTGGATCCGGCGGCGCGGGGCGACGGGGCCGAGGCCGCGGCGACCTGCGGGTCGACCGGCGCCCGGGCCGGCACGGCCGCACTGGCCGACGGCAGGGGCGAGGAGACCGACGGAACCGGCGGAGCCGAGATGGCGGCCGCGGGGGCCCCCTGCGAGAGCAGGCGGGTGTACTGGTCGAGGGTGGCCTGATCGGCCGGGCTCAATTGGTCGCGGAAGTCCTGGGCCGCTTGCAGGTAGGCCCCGGCCTTCGCGTGCTCGCCCCGGTTGCAGAGGCTGACCACGGCTTTGACGTAATCGCCGGCCTGGACTCCAGGCGGCAATGCACCACGACTCGCGGGGGCCGCGTCGTCCGGTGGCGCACCGTCCGTGGTCGCCCCCCACATTCCCAGGGTCAACAGGATCGTGAGCGTTCTGAACCTTGCCAACGCGACCTCCTTTCGCTGCTTCCGGTGCGACCGCCGACTTCCCTGGCGACGATCGTCTGTGAGTGCGCCGGAGCAGCTCCTGATTCCCATGGTCCCGAAGCGGGCCGAGGCGGGGCGACTGCCCGCCGGGGTCCTGGTTGCTTCACCCGGCGGTCCCGGGCTTCCGCGGATCGTGGTGTTGGCGCAGGGGGTGCGTCCGAGAAAGGGGAGAAGACGGGGCGGTAAGTACTACTCCCCGCAAAACCGGTCAAGCCGGAACGGAGAATTTTCTGGGATTTGGCGCGCGTTCAAGTCCCGGGCTCCGCCGGCCGAAGTCCGGAAACGACCGAAGGCCCCCGGTCGAAACCGGGGGCCTTCACGTGTTCATGTCGAGGCGTGAGCCGCTCGGGTGGGCCTGGATCAGCGCGAGGCACCCGAGCCCGTGCCACCGCCACGGCTGCCGCCGCCGCCGCCGCCGCCCATCATGCCGCCGTAGCCGCCGGCACCGCCCATCATCCCCTCCATGCCGCCGAAGCCGCCGCCCAGGGCCGACGACTTCTTCTCGCCCTTGGCGTCCACCAGCGTCTGATCGTAGATCTTCTTCATCTCGATCATCTCGCCGTCGTTGGCGTCGCTGGCCTCGTCGCGGACGATCAGCGTGCCGTCAGACCGGAGCAGCACGGCGCGGGCCGGAGCGTCGAACGCCGCGGTGCCGAGCTTCAGGCCCTCGACGGACTGCGAGCCGCCTGCGACGTCCACCAGCACGCGGCGACTGGTGAAGTCGACCGTCTGCGAGACGATCTTCCGGTTGTCGAGGTCGGGCACGCCGGCGGCCTTGGCGTCGCCGACGATCATGCCCGGCGAGTCGGTCGAGGTGGTCACGATCGTCAGGCCCGAGTCGGGCTGGTACCGCACGACCTGGAACATCACGCGGTCGTCCCGCTTCTGCTCGGGGCCGCTGGGGGCGAAGTCCATGACGTAGGTGGCCACGTCGGCCGGGATCGCCACCGTCGACGACAGATCGCTCCAGGGGCCCGTCAGCTCCTTCGTCTCCTTGTCGACGCCGGGCATGACGCTCTCGAGGCCCAGGTTCGGGTTCTGGACCACGAGCCGGACCCGGTAGCGGTAGATCGAGTCGGGCTCGACGGTGAAGTCGATCGAGCGGACCATGAGCTTGTCGGCCTCGGTCTTGTCGTAGTTCGTGTCGCCGCCACCGCCGGAGGCGCCGAACATGCTGCCGAATCCGCTCATGCTGCCGCCGCCACCGCCGGTGCCGCCGCCCATCATGCCGCCCATGCCGCCGCGGCCGCCGGGGCCCATCATGCCGCCCGCTGCGCCGCCCATCATCCCGCTCATGCCCCCCATGCCGCCACCGCGACCGCCGCGGCCGCCGGGGCCCATCATGCCGCCCGCCGCGCCCATCATGCCGCCGGAGTCGCCGTCGAAGCCGCCCGGACGGCCCCCTGCGGCCGCGGTCTCGCTCTTCGTCTCCAGCAGCTCCTTGGGCACCAGCTCGACCGGGTGCACGCCGACCCAGTAGCCGACTTCGAGGAACGGCAGGCGATCGACCAGCGCCTTGATCCGCGAGGTCTCGGGGATGACCTCCTCCTCGACCTCCGTCAGGGTGTTCAGCACCTGCTCCTCGATCCGCTTGCGGTCGATGACCTTCCAGTCGGTCCACGAGCCGTCGTCCCGCCGCTGCTGCCGCTCGACGTCCAGCCGAAGGTAGTGCGGGTGGGCACCGGCCAGGTCGACCTTGAGGGCCTTGGCATAGTTGTCGCGAAGCCGCTTGTGGTCGAGCAGGCCGGTCAGCACGACCCACCGCTGGCCCTTGAGGTTCTCCTTGGCGACGCTTCCATCGGGGCGCGTCTCGGGCTTCGGCTCGTCCTCCTTCGTCTCGGGCCCTCGGTTCGCACCACCGGCGAGCCCCTTCTTGAACCGGGCCTCCTCGTCCTTGCGGGCCTTCTCCGAGTCCGCCTTGCTCTTGGTGCTGCCGCGACGGGCGGTGCCTCGGTTCCGAGCCGACTTCTTGTTCGACGGGTCATCCGGCTTCTCGTAGACGACCTCGCCGGTGACGGGGTCGATCTCGAAGAGGTTCATGGCGCCCCGGCCCGGGTGTGCCTCGAGCATCGCGACGGCGATCAGCTCGGGCATCTCCCGCAGCAGGCCGGCGCCCGGCTCGGGGGTGATCATGAGGTTCGAGAGCTGGTACGGGGAGGCGTCGGCGGTGCCCGGCTTGCGGGCGTCGACGAGCTTCTCGAAGTTCGGCTGCACGATCCCCTGGGTCTCGAGCTTGGCGAGGATGTCCTCGTCCTTCTGCGTCTTCTGGATGTTCTGCTGAGCCTGCGCGGCCGCGTTCTTGACCTGGTCGGTGGTCAGGTCGATGCTCGGCTTCGAGAAGGCGGACCAGAGCATCAGCAGGGCAACGGCGGAGGCGACCGCGACGCCGGCCTTCTCGCCGTGTCGGATCGCCTGGACCTTCAGTTTCTCGACAATTGGATGGGCCATCGTTCGTCTCCCGATCGATCACGTGCAGTGCGGTGCGTGCCAGACCGTGGCGTGGCGGTGTGCGGGGTACGGGGCGGTGCCGGGGACGACCCGTCAGCGCCCCGCCTTGGGGGCCTCGGAGCCGGTCCCCTCGGACTTCGGCTCCTCGGCCGGCGGGGCGTCGGCCGGCTTGCTCTCCGGGGCCGGCGTCCCGGCCGGGGCGGTGTCGCCCTCCGCCGGAGCCGGAGCCGCAGGCTGGTCGCCCTCGGCGGGGGTCGGAGCGTCGGCGTCGGGCTTGGAGGCCGGCTCGCCGTCCTTGGGCTCCTCGGTCTTGGGCGTCTCGCCCTCGGCCTTGGGCTCCTCGGTCCTGGGCGAGTCGCCCTCGGCCTTGGGCGCCTCGGCATCGGTCTTGGGGGCGTCTGTCGCGGCGGCGTCGGCGCCCGGCGAGGTGGTCTCCTCGTCGGCGGGCTCCTCCTTGGGCGGGGGCAGATAGAAGCGGGCCTTGCCGTAGATGTCGATACGGACGACGTTGTAATAGGGATCGGTGCCCTTGGGCTCCTCGGTCCCGTCGCTGTCGTCCTGGCCCTCCTCGCCCTTCTTCGCCTTTTCCTTGGCCTGCTCGCGCTTCTGGAGCTGCTCCTGACGGATGTCGACGCCGACCTTTTTCT
>CAZUZD010000095.1:0-19391 GCA_964624465.1 uncultured Isosphaeraceae bacterium | reverse complement strand
CTGGGCCTTCCAGCCGGTGCGAGGCCCCGAGCCGCCCGCGGCCCGACCGGGCCGGCCCGCCGCCGCGCCCATCGACGCCTTCCTGCTGGCGCGGCTCGACGCCGAGGGGATCGAGCCCAACGGCGCCGCCACCCCGGCCGAGCTGGTGCGGCGGCTCTGCTTCGACCTGATCGGCCTGCCGCCGACCCTCGAGGAGCGCGACCGCTGGGCCCGCCAGATCGCCGGGCCGACGCCGGGGACCTTCGATGAGGCCGGGTATGCGGCGCTGGTGGACGAGCTGCTGGAGCGGCCCGCCTACGGCGAGCACTGGGGCCGGCACTGGCTCGATGTGGTCCGGTTCGCGCAGAGCAACGGCTACGAGCGCGACGGGGCCAAGCCGCTGGCGTGGAAGTACCGCGACTACGTCGTCGAGGCGTTCCGCGACGACACCCCGTACGACCGCTTCCTCCTGGAGCAGCTCGCCGGCGACGAGCTGCCCGACGCCAGCGACCGCACCCGGATCGCCACCGGCTTCTATCGCCTGGGTGTCTGGGACGACGAGCCCGACGACAAGCGGCAGGCGGAGTTCGACGAGCTCGACGACACGATGGTCGCCGTGGGCGCCTCGTTCCTGGGGCTGACCACCGGCTGCGCCCGCTGCCACGACCACAAGTTCGACCCGATCCCCCAGCGCGACTACTACCGCCTGCTGGCCCACCTCCGCGGCGTGCGCCCCTACGGCCCGCCCGAGCCGAACCTGGAGAGCCCGGTGTTCGTGCCGCTGGGCGACCCGGCCACCGTCCGCGCCGTGGTGACCGACGCCCGCCGGCGCCAGGCCGAGTTCGAGGCGAAGGTGGCCGCCGCGCCCGACGACGCGGCCCGCGAGAAGATCCGCCAGCAGGGCTACGACAAGAGCCTGCCCGGCCTGGCGTTCGCCCTGGGCGTGAAGGAGGCGCCGGGCGTGCCGCCGACCACGCACGTGCTCACCCGCGGCAATGCCGGCACCCCGGGCGCGGAGGTGGCCCCGGGGTTCCTGAGCGTACTGGAGCCGCCGGGGACGCCCGAGACGGCGGACCCCTCGGCGGGCGGGTCGGAGTCGCCGCTGGCGGACCTGTTCCCGAGCTCGGGACGACGGCTGCGGCTGGCCCGCTGGCTGGCGAGCCCGGAGCATCCGCTCACGGCGCGGGTGCTGGTCAACCGGGTCTGGCACTACCACTTCGGGCGCGGGATCGTCGCCAGCACCGCCGACTTCGGCCGTGCCGGCACGCCGCCGTCGCACCCCGAGCTGCTCGACTGGCTGGCCGCCGACTTCGTGTCGCACGGCTGGTCGATCAAGCACCTGCATCGCCAGATCGTCCGCTCCGACGCCTACCGCCGCTCCTCGCGGGTCGACGCGACCTTGCCCCGCGTGCGGCACGCTCTGGAGCGCGACCCCGGCAACGTGACCCTCTGGCGCCAGAACCTGCGGCGGCTCGATGCCGAGTCGATCCGCGACGCCATGCTCGCCGTCTCTGGCGAGCTCAACCCGGCGCTGGGCGGTCCCGAGATGTTCCCGAAGCTCAGCGGCGAGGTGCTCGCCGGCCAGTCGCGCCCCGGGCTCGACTGGCAGCCGACCATCCCCGCGCAGGAGTGCCGGCGCAGCCTCTACGCCGTCGTGAAGCGGAGCGTGCGCGAGCCGCTGCTAGAGGCGTTCGACTACTCGAACACGACCGCGCCGCTGCCCGAGCGGCCAATCACGACCGTGGCGCCCCAGGCCCTCATCCTCCTCAACGGTCGGTTCACCGCCGCCCGCGCCGCCGCCTTGGCCGATCGCGCCACGGCCGCGAGCCCCGACCCCGACGGCCAGATCGCCGCCCTCTACCGCGCCGTGCTCCAGCGCGACCCCGACGACCGCGAGCGCGCCGTGGCGCGGGCGTACCTCGACGACACCCGGGCGCAGTCCCGGGCCCTGGCCGGCCAGCTCGGCTTCCGCCCCGACGTGCCGGCGGCGCTCTCGACCGGCTACCGCCAGGCGATTGCCCCCGAGGACTGCCTGCTCGGGCCCGAGCGCGGCTGGTCGTACCACCGGGGCGCCTGGGGCGGCGGCTACGAGGGGATCGACTCGGTCGACCGGCGGGTGGGCCCGTTCGCCCTCTGGCAGGGGCCGGAGTTCCGCGCGGCCGAGGTGCGCGGGCGGCTCCGGGTCGAGAACGCCACCGACATCGTGACCCTGATCGTCCGGGGTTCCGCCCAGAGCGACGTCTGGTCGGGCGTGGCC
Organism: uncultured Isosphaeraceae bacterium; assembly: GCA_964624465.1. GTDB lineage: Bacteria > Planctomycetota > Planctomycetia > Isosphaerales > Isosphaeraceae > CAZUZD01. The sequence continues at coordinate 17,155 of CAZUZD010000095.1, read as the reverse complement.
GTGACCCTCGACCGCCGCGCCGGCCAGGTCGAGATCCGCCAGCGCGCCGGCGGCCAGGAGACGAGCACCCGGGCCCCCCTGACCCTCGCGCACCAGACCTGGCTGCCGTTCCGGCTGGTGCTCCGCGACGGCCGGTTGCAGGCCTGGTTCGGGGCCCTCGACCCGGCCGAGCCGACCGTGTCGCACGCCCTCGACCCCGCGCAGGAGGCCCCCGGCCGGCTCGGGGTCGCCTCCTGGGGCGGGCCGGTGACGTTCGAGGGCCTGGAGCTCGTCCTGCCCGATCGCACCCTCGACGTCGCCCGCACGCCGACGGCCCAGGCGCCCGTCGGTCTGCCACCGGGCTGGAGCCGGTTCGGTGGCGACTGGACCGTCAACGCCGACGGCACGCTGCACGTCCAGCCCGACGCCGGGGCCAAGCTGCTCTGGGACGCCCGGCCCGTGCTCGACGGCGAGGTGAGCGTGGCGCTGCGGATGCCGAGCGGCCGGGCGGCGATCGGCGGGCTGCTGCTGCGGGTGAGCGATCCCCAGGTGGGGGCCGACAACTGGTTCGGCTACGAGGTCAGCCTCGACCTGCCCAACCGCCGCGTGATGCTCGGCGACCATCGCCAGAACTTCACCCTCCGTCGCGCCGAGCCCGTCGCCATCGGGCCCGATGCCTGGCACACCTTGAAGGTCCGGCTCGCCGGCCGCCGCATCGAGGTCTTCGTCGACGGCGCCAGCACGCCGCAACTGGTCGAGGAGCTGGACGCCCCGTTGAGCGGCACGCTGGCCGGGGTGCGGACCTGGAACTCGGAGATCGCCTTCCGCGACTTCGTGGTCACCCGCGACGGCCAGTCGCACCGGGCGGAGTGGTTGCCTCCCGAGGGCGAGATGGCCCCGGCGGTGATCTCGGACGACGCCTGGGCGAGCCGTCAGGCGCTCGAGGCGCTGGGCCGATCGCTCCTGAACCTCAACGAGTTCGTGTACATCGACTGACGGGACGCCGGCTCCACGGTGTGGGCCGGCCGGGGAGGGAATCGACGCGATGGACACACGACCGCGCTGCACGGGCACCCGCCGGCAGTTTCTCTGGGAGACGGGCGCGGGCTTCACCGGCCTGGCGCTCTCGTCGCTGCTGGCCGCCGACGGCGTCTTCGGCGGTAACCGGGCCCTGGCCGACGACGCGGCCGCCGGGGCGCACATCCCGCTGCCGGGCAAGGCGAAGTCGTGCATCTTCCTGTACATGTACGGCGGTCCGTCGCAGATGGACCTGTTCGACTACAAGCCCGAGCTCCAGAAGCGCGACGGCCAGACGGTGCAGCTGGAGGTGCGGCGCCGCGACGTGAAGCCGGGCACCCTGCTCGCCTCGAAGCGCACCTTCGCGCAGCACGGCGAGAGTGGCCTCTGGTGCAGCGACGCCCTGCCGCACCTGTCGCGGCACATGGACAAGCTCGCGGTCATCAAGAGCCTGTATCAGGACTCGTTCGCGCACGGCTCGGCCAACCTGCAGATGAACTGCGGCCGGATCATCCAGGGGTATCCGTCGGTGGGCGCCTGGCTGAGCTACGGCCTGGGCACGGCCAATCGCGACCTGCCCGCGTTCGTCGTCATGCTCGACCCGCGCGGCGGGCCGATCCCGGGCGCCCCGAACTGGGGGGCGGGCTTCATGCCGGCGGCGCACCAGGGCACCGTGTTCCGCACCGGCGGCGAGCCGATCCTGGACCTGAACCCCGCCGGCGCCTCGACCCCCGAGCTGCGCCGCCGCCAGATCGACGCCATCAACGCCCTGAACGCCCAGCACCAGGCGAGCCGGCCGGGGTACTCGGAGCTGGAGGCCCGCATCGCCAGCTACGAGCTGGCCTTCCAGCTCCAGAGCAGTGCGCCCGAGGTGCTGGACCTGTCGCGCGAGTCGCGGCAGACGCAGGAGCTTTACGGGCTCTTTGACCCGCCCGGCAGCCACAAGCTGTCGCTGGGGCCGGCGACGTTCGGCCGGCAGTGCCTGATCGCGCGGCGGCTGGTCGAGCGCGGGGTGCGATTCGTGCAGGTGTACAGCGGCGGCGGGCACCAGCAGCAGAACTGGGACGCCCACTTCGGCGTCGAGGAAAATCTCGCCATCCACGGCCCCGAGATCGACCGCCCGATCGCCGGCCTGCTGGCCGATCTGGAGCGCCGGGGCTTGCTCGACGAGACCCTCGTCGTCTGGGGCGGCGAGTTCGGCCGCCAGCCGGTGTCGCAGGGCAACGGCGGCCGCGACCACAACCCGAAGGGGTTCACCGTCTGGCTCGCCGGCGCCGGGGTGAAGGGGGGCACCAGCTACGGCGAGACCGACGAGCTGGGCGCCGAGGCCGCCGTGGACCGCCGCCACGTCCGCGACCTGCACGCCACCATCCTCCGCCTGATGGGCCTCGACCACCGGCACCTGACGTACCTGTACGGCGGCCTCGATCAGAAGCTCACCGGCGTCAACGAGGCGCACGTCATCGACGAGGTCATCGCCTGAGACCAGGCGCCGCGGCCCGCGGGGCGGGGGAACGCCCCGCGGGTGCGCGACGATCGGGCGGTCCGGCTCAGAGGTTCTGCATCCGCCTGGCGGCGATGTGGAGCAGGTTCATCACCGTCTGGTTCTGCGGCTGCATGCTGCCGAGCTCCTGGAGGATCGGCTGGACGTAGTTCGCCTCGGCCGCCTGGATCTCGGCGGGCTGGTACGCCCACATCGTCAGGTTCACCTTGCCGACCCACTGGGCGGCGAGCCGCTGCATGACGTAGACGACCGTGCGGTCGTTGTAGAAGACGCCGGCGCCGATCGGGCCGGTGTGCACCCGCACCGCCTGGTTGCCGCCGAGGCCGCGCGCCAGCAGGAACCCGGCGCCGAAGGTGTTGAACAGGTCCTTGACGATCGGCAGGCTCGCCTTCGGCCCGGTCTGGCTGAGCTTGGGCGCGGCCATCGCCAGCACGTTGATCCGCTGCGCGGCCGGCAGCCGCCCGTCGGCGGCGTCGAGCTGCGCCAGGGGGATGGTCTTCCAGTGGTCGTGGCCGACGACGTGCGGGTCCAGGTTCATCACCCGGTTGGCGTTCTGGAACACCCAGGGGGTGGGGCTGCCCTGGAGCACGCCGGGGTCGGTGCCGGTGCGGGTGATGATCGGCCGGGGCAGCGCGGCGGCGTCGGCCAGCTCGGGCGTCTCCAGGAACATCGTCTCCTCCTGGACGAACCCGTTGCTGAAGACCCCGCCTCCCAGCTGCTTGTTGGCGAAGTCGACCCAGAACTGCTTCTTCTCGCCGAAGCCGGCCGTGCTGTACGCGTACAGGCCGGGCTGCACGGTGACGTCCACCTGGCTGGCCAGGTTGAAGCGGCTGCGGAAGTAGGCCGGATCGGCCGCCGGGCTGATGGTGAACGCGTTGCGGTTGGCCAGGAACGCGGCCGTCATCGTCGACTTCGAGCCCTTCATGAGGCTCTTGTAGTGGCTCAGCGCGTTGCCCAGCAGCAGCGCCTTGCGCTGGGGGATGTCGTTGCCCTGGTGCGTGTTCTGGAGCTCGTTGATCCGGTTCTGCAGCAGGGTCGGGAACTGGAAGTTGATCGCCGCGACCTTCGCCTGCGGCGGGGGCGGCTGCGGCGGCTGGGGCGGCTTCGGCGGCGGCTTCGGCTTGCCGATGTCCAGGATGTGCGCCTGCCCGGCCAGCGCCCGGGGCGCCACGGCGGCGCCTCCGGTCATCAGCTGGCGATCCTCGAGCGCCTCCAGCACCCCCAGGGTCCGGCCGACCCGCCGCCGCTGCGCCCGCCCAATCCGATCCCGCGACCCGCTGCCAAGCCCGAAGATGCTCATCAACCCGCTCCCCCTGCGCCTGCTGCGGCGGGGCGCGTCACGATCGGTCGCAGGCTGCGGGCTCTCCGGATCACTCCCTCGCCGTCCGACCCTGACCCGCCGCCCCTGGGCGCACGGTGGCATCCTCGCCAGATCGATCCCCCACCCCGACCCACCACCGCCCCGCCCGAAACCACCCGGGACGCACCGACGCCCCGATGTCGTCACCATTGTTGGTTGTTCAACTGGGCTTATCAAGTGGAATGGGTAACTTGAGGGTCTTGTGTATGCTGGGTGGCTTGTCTGGCCTGCGTTAGGTGGACGGCCTGGAGTGGCGGTCTGGTTTGGGGGCTCGGGGTCGAGTCGGCCGGTCAGGGGGCAGGCGGGGCGGTCGACTCGGCGATGGCGCGGCGGAGGGCGTCGGCGACGCTCATCGGGCGGATCGGGAAGGCCTGCAGGGCGGAGCGGTCGCGCACGAGCATGGGGTTCTTGAGGCCCTCGATCAGGTGCCGGCCGACCTCGAAGCTCGCCGGGGTCACCAGCGCCAGCCAGAGGCCGGACAGGTACGGCGTGAGCACGGGCACCGAGATCAGCCACCGCCGCAGCCCGCGCTGGCGGGCGTACTCGCGGATCAGGGCGCCGTAGGTGATGACCTCGGCGGTGCCGATCTCGAACGTGCGGCTCGGACCCGGCGGCAGGTCGAGGGCGGCCAGCAGGTAGTCGAGCACGTCGTCGACGGCGATCGGCTGGGTCGGGGTCTGGAGCCAGCGGGGGCAGAGCATGACCGGGAGCCGGTCGGTCAGGGACTGCATGAGGTCGAACGACAGGCTGCCGGCGCCGATGACCATCGAGGCGCGGAACTCGACGGTCTCGACCCCCGAGTCCCGGAGGATCTGGCCGACCTCGTGCCGGCTCCGCAGGTGGGGGGAGAGGTCGGGGTCGGAGTCGTCGCCCAGGCCGCCCAGGTAGATGATCCGCTTCAGGCCGGCGCCCCGGGCGGCGGCGGCGAAGTTGGTGGCGGCCTGGCGGTCCTCGCGCTCAAAGTCCTTCGAGCCGGACATCAGGTGCACGAGGTAGTACGCGGTGTCGACGCCGGCCAGGGCCCGCTCCAGCGAGGGCGCATCGAGCACGTCGCCGCGCACGACCTCGACGTCCGCCCCGGCCTTCGCGCGCAGGGTGTCGGGGTTCCGGGCCAGGCAGCGGAGCCGGACGCTCCGGGCCAGGAGCCGGGGAATGAGGCGGCCGCCGACGTATCCGCTGGCGCCGGTCAGAAGGATGGTCGGGGCGCCCTCGGCGGCGGGGTTCGGCATCGGTCGGCGTCCTCTCGGCCCGGGTCGTGATTTGGTCGGCACGCGGCGACTATGGTACCGTAATCGACCTGCCGCCGACCCCCGCGCTCGTGGGCCCGACGATGATCTGCCTGCGACGACCCTCGGACGCGACCCTCCGCACCTTCCTGGCGGCGCAGGCGGCCCACGGATTCACCTATGAGGCCGTCGGCGCCACCGCCACCACACCCCCGGCCGGCTACGTCGTCGACCACACCCGCGTGAGCCTGGGCCGGGGTCGAGACGTCTTCGAGCGGGCCCGCGTCGTCCTGGAGCGCTGGGGGCAGTTCGACCTGGGCTGGGTGCAGGCCCGGCCCGAGGACACGCCGCTGGAGCCCGGGGCGGTCGTCGCCGTCGTGGCCCGGCGGTTCGGCCTCTGGTGGCTGAGCGCCTGCCGGATCGTGACCGTCGTCGACGTGTCGGGCCCGCCGGGACTGTCCCGGTTCGGGTTCGCCTATGGCACGCTCCCCGACCACGCCGGCACGGGTGAGGAGCGATTCCTGATCGAGTGGGACCCGGCCACCGACGAGGTCTGGTACGACATCCTCGCCTTCTCCCGGCCCCGCTGGCTGGTCACCCGCCTGGGCTATCCCTACATGCGTTGGCTCCAGCGCCGGTTCGGCCCCGAGTCGGCCGCCGCCGTCCGCGCCGCGGTCCAGTCCCCGGGCTGATCGGAGCCGCATTCCTCCTCGCTCGTCGCGAGCATCCGCGCACTCTCATCCCCCGGGCCGGGTCGGACCCCGATCCTGTAGGGCGGATCAGCGCAGCGTCATCCGCCGGGCTGGGGCGGCCGCCTCCCGGAAGACCAGGCCGAGAGACCACTCGATCGGCACGGCTCCGGGCGCGGCGGATGACGCTGCGCTGATCTGCCCTACCCGGATTTCACCCTGTCAACGCTGGGCGGCGGCGCGGGTGCGGACGAAGTCGACCAGCTCGCCGCACTGGAAGAACCCCTCCCAGAGGTTGTGGCCCTGGCCCGGGGGCACCCGCAGGGTCATCGTGCCGCCGAGCTTCTGGTACGCCTCGGCCACGGCGCCGGAGTTCGCCTCCAGGGGCACGACGGTGTCGACGTCGCCGTGGATGTGGAAGATCGGCACCCCGGCACCGGCCAGCGGGGCGAGCCGGGCCACCGGGTTGTTCGCGTCGAGCTGGGCCGCCAGCGCGTCGGCGGTCAGCCCGTAGGCGCCGCAGGCCCGGTCCAGGCCGGGGTAGCTCCGCAGGTCGCACACCGGGTAGATGCCCGCGATGCCGGCCACCTGCCCGGGGTGCTCGGCGGCCCAGTTGTAGAGCATCAGCCCGCCACGGCTCCGCGCCAGCAGGACCGGCCGGGGCGAGAAGCCACGGCGCTTGACGAGCTCGTCGTACAGGGCCGAGTACACCCGGCGCCCCTCGGGGCTGCCGTACGACTCGCCGACGTCGACCCCGGCCACGGCGATGCCGGCGGCCAGGAACCGCTCGAACATCCAGTGCTCGCGCGCCTCGGGCAGGTCGGGAAACGTGGGGGCGTACCAGACCCACGGCATCGGCCCGGCCGCCGGTCGGTCGGGCTGGATCACGAACGCCGGCCGGCCCTCGACCTCGAAGGCCTGCTTTGGCGGCACGGGGGCCTTGGGGTCGATCAGCTCGACCATCGCCCGGCCCAGGGCGTCGCCCACGAGCAGGTACGTCTCGGCGTTGGCGAACTCGTGGTGGCCGTGGCCGGGGCAGGGGGAGTCCTCGGGCTTCCGCACGAAGTCGCGGGTGGGCACGAACCGGACCCGCGAGCCCAGCTCGGCGTGAGCCGCTGCGTCGGCCTGGGCCTTGCGGAGCTGCTCCCATTCGGGCGGCGCATCGACCCAGGCGCCGGTCAGCTCGCCGATGACTACCGGCAGGTCCGGGGTGCCCAGGTCGCGGCGGAGGTCGCCGATCAGGTGCACGAGGTTCCGCTCGTACTCGGGGACGGCGTTCTTCGGGTCGCAGCCGTCGTTCCAGCCCTGGTACCAGACCAGGCCGGCCAGCTCGTACTTGCCGCCGCTGCCGGGGAAGTCGTCGCCCACCTTCGCCAGCGCGGCGCGGATCTCGGCGAGCATCTTCGTGTAGTACGGCCCGACTTCGCCGCCGGCCGACGGGGGTCGGAAGTCGACGTACAGGCTCTTGCCACCCCAGGCGGTCTTGATGAGCAGCACCGGGGCCGCCAGAGCGTCGCCCACGCGGTGGCCGAACTCCAGTTCGGGCCCGAAGTGGTGCCGACCGCCGTAGCCGGTGAACCCGAGCGTGAGCGGCCCGGTCTTGAGCGGCTGCTCCTCGGGCTGGTATGAGACCCGCACGTCGTTGCGGACCGCCCAGGTGCCATCGGCCGCCTTCAGGTGCCGCGCCATCGCCGCGCGGGCGGGATCGCGGAGCAGGGCGTCGAGGGTGCCCCGGCCGCCGTTGTAGTCGGGCCCCTCCAGGTCGGCGACCGCCTGGCCCTGCATGTTCGACTGGCCGACGAGCAGGAACACCTGCACCGGCGGGCCGTCGGCCGCCTCGACGGAGCGGGCCCCGCCCGCGAGGATGGCCAGCACCACGAAGAGCCGGAGACACGCGCGGACCGGGTTGCGAACAGACATCGGTCGACTCGTCGGAGGATCGGGAGGGGGGGAGACGCGGCCGGGCCGGGACGGGTGGGCCCCGCACCCGTGGCCCCATCGTCGCAGCGCCCGCCGCGACCGGCCATCGGTTACCCGTCGGGCGTGGCCGCGACCGGGTAGGAGCGGGCAGGGTCCCTGGGCTAAACTGGCGATCCCCGACGCGACCGGGCGGACGTACCAGGGCCAGGACACGATGCACAGGGGCGGCGGGCGATGAGCAGGCCAGGGGCCACGCGGGAGAACTCGGTCGCCGAGAACCTGCGAGTCTGGGATCGCGAGTACGGCTGGCCGGAGGACGGCGAGGAGTGGCAGGGCCAGGCCATCGCCTGCGGCGTGCCCTACGCCGACTGGAAGGCCGCGCTGATCGAGCGGCTGATCGTGCCGTACGCCGCCCCCGGCTCGACCGTCCTGGAGATCGCCCCCGGCCACGGCCGCTGGACCGAGGCGCTGGCCGCCCGCGCCGGCCGGCTGATCCTCGTCGACCTGAGCCCCTCGTGCATCGCCTTCTGCCAGGAGCGGTTCCGCGACCACGCCGGCCTGGCGCCGTTCGTCGGCGACGGTCGCAGCCTGCCGCCGGCGCTGCGGGCGGAGGTCGACCTGGTGTGGTCGTTCGACGCCTTCGTGCACATCGGGCCGGCCGACATTGCGGCGTATCTGGTCGAGATGCGTCGGGTCCTGCGGCCGGGCGGCCTGGCGGTGATCCACCATGCCAACCGCCGGCACTGGACCCTGCCGTTGCACGGGATGCGCCAGCTCGGCCCGCGCGGGGCGACGCTGTACCGGTACCTGTCGCTGGGGCTGGACGAGGTGCAGGACGGCTGGCGCTCGCCCGTCTCGGCCCGACGGTTCCGGAGCCTGGCGAAGGCCGCCGGCCTGGAGGTCGTCGAGCAGCTGTCGCGCTGGGGCGATGGCGACCGCTACGGAGTCCCTCGGTTCCGCGACCGCGTGAGCGTGCTCCGCAACCCGGCCTGACGGCGCCGGCCGCGATCCGACGCTCGCCAGCCTGAGGGCATGTCGCCACGATGCAGGGGCAGGGGACCGGTCCACCGCACGATGCGATCGCAGGGCCGCCGGCCGCCGCCGGGCCCCTGAGCCCGCGCGCGGTGATCGTGGCCGGCCTGCCGGGCGCGGGGGTGGGCCGCGTGCTCCGGGGGCTGGCGCGGTCCGGGGTGCAGATCGCCGGGCCCGGATGTGCCGAGGGCCCGGAGGACCCGGCGCTGCTCGGGTTCCATCGCCAGGCCTGGCGCTCGGTGGCCCCGGCGACCCGCCCGCCCGGCGACGGCCTGGACTGGGTGAGCCCCGAGCCCCGCTCCGCACCTCTGGCGGCGGGGTTCGCCGCCGCCGCGCGGCGGCTGGCCGGCGAGCGTGCGGCCGCCGGGGGGCGCTGGGGATTCCGGGTGCCGGCGGACCTGGCGGTGCTCGACCTCTGGGCGGCGACGCTCGCCGGGGCCCGGTTCCTCCTGGTCGCCCGCCCCGCCTGGGCGCTCGCCGACGCCTGGCAGCGCCCGGGGTCCGACCACTTCCTGCGGCACCCCGTCGCCGCCTACCGCGCCTGGCTCCGGGCGTACGAGGAGCTCCTCCGGTTCCACGACCGCCACCCCGACCGCTGTCGCCTCGTCGCCACCGGCACCCCGGGGCCCGAGCGGCTCGAATGGCTGGGCCTGCCGGCGCCCTCGGGCGCGGACCGGGAGCCGCTCGCCGCCGGGCCCGCCAGGTCGGACGCGCTTGACCCTCGCACCGCGCTCACGGCCGCCGCGTTCCCGGAGTGCGGCCGGCTCTGGGATCGGCTCGAACGCGCGGCTGATCCGGCACGGCCGCCGGCCGCACCCGGATGCGACCCACTGGCCGCGCTGCGGCCGCCGGCACCCGGGGCCGTGGTGGACGTGTCGATCGTGGTGCCGACATTCAACGACGCGGTCTACCTCATCGACGCGCTCGGGAGCGTGGCCGCGTGCCGGCCGCCGGGCGCGGAGGTGCTGGTCGTCGACGACGGCTCGACCGACCCGGAGAGCCGCCGCATCCTGGAGGGCCTGCGCGGCCTGGGGATCGCGATCCTGGACCGGCCCAATCGCGGGCTCTCGGCGGCGCGGAACGCAGGGATCGCGCGGGCCCGCGGGCGGTTCGTGCTGCCGCTCGACGCCGACAACCGGATCCGGCCCGGGTTCGTCGAATCGGCCCTGGCCCGGTTCGCGGCCGAGCCCGACCTGGGCGTGGTGTACACCGACCGCGCACTGTTCGGGGCGCGCGAGGGCCGGGTGCGGGTGCCGGAGTTCGACCACGCACGGTTGCTCTGCGGCAACTTCATCGACGCCTGCGCCGTGTTCCGCCGCGAGGTCTGGGAGGACCTGGGCGGCTACGACGAGGCGCTGCCGTGCTGGGAGGACTGGGAGTTCTGGATCCACGCCAGCGTGCGCGGCTGGCGGTTCGCGCACCTCGACCGGGTCGGGTTCGACTACCGCGTCCGGCCCGGCTCGCTCAACGGCCGCTCCCCCACGCCCGTCGCCCGCCAGCGGCTGCGGCGGCGGATCCTGCTGCGGCACCGCGCCACGCTGCACGAGCACCTGCCCGGTCGGGTGGGGGCCGTCGCGCGTCGCCTGGACCGCGCCCTGCCGGCGCGATGGCGGCCGGGCTGGCGCGCGGCCACGACCAACGTCTACTGGCACCTGCTCTGGGAGGGCTACGGCCCCGGTGGGTTCCTCACCTGGCGTCGACCCCGCGCGGCCGAGGCCGTGAACGCCGCAAGCTGGCCGGAGGACTGAGCCGTCGCCATGCCGTCCGTCAGCGTCGTGATCCCGAACTACAACCACGCGCCGTACCTGGAGCGGCGGATCCGCTCGGTGCTGGAGCAGTCGCGGCCGCCCGACGAGGTGCTGGTGCTCGACGACGCCTCGACCGATGCGAGCCTGGCCGTGATCGACCGGTTCCGCGATCGGCCCGGGGTGACGGTGGTGGCCAGCGCGGTCAACTCGGGATCGCCGTTCGCGCAGTGGAACCGCGGCGTCGGGCTGGCGCGGGGGGATCTGATCTGGATCGCCGAGTCGGACGACGACGCGCATCCCGACCTGCTGGCGACACTCGTGCCCCGGCTGGCCGACGACCCGGGCGCGGTGCTGGCCTGGTGCCGGTCGCGGACGATCGACGAGCGGGGCGAGCCGACGGGCCTGGCCGATCGGTTCTTCGAGCACCTGGAGCCCGGCCGCTGGCGGCGCGACTTCCGGGTCGCCGGCCGCGACGAGCTGGAGCGGTCGCTGCGGCGGGCCAACACGATCCCCAACGCCAGCGCGGTCGTGTTCCGCCGCTCGGCCTACCGCGCCGCCGGCGGCGCCGACCCGACCATGCGGATGTGCGGCGACTGGCTGGCGTGGTCGCGGCTCTGCCTCCAGGGGGATCTGCACCATGTCGCGGCCCCGCTGAACGACTACCGGCTCCACCCCCGATCCGCGTGCACCCGCGTCGACTTCCGCCGCTCGGCCGCCGAGTCGGCCGTCGTGCGACGGTTCATCGCCTCGCAACGACGGGGCCGGGCGCGGGCCGCAGTCGCGCAGTCGACCCGGGGGCGCGAGGTCTGGTCGCGCACCGGCCTGCTGGCGTGGCCGTTGCGCGGAGCCCCCCCGGAGATGGCGGCGAGCCCGGAACCGGCGGAGGGGACGGTGAGGGCCGATCCGTCGGGGCCGGCGTACGACGTGGTGATCCCGCTGGACATCGGCACCGATCACCTGGCGGCGGTCGTGGCGGCCGTGCGGGACCAGTCGGCGGCGCCGGGCCGCATCCTCGCCGTGGGCGCCGGGCCGGCTCTGGCGGTTGCTCGGGCGCTGGGCCTCGCGACGGTTGTGGCGCCGACCGGCCCCCCCGCGCATCCCGGCCGGGCGCTCAACGCTGGTCTGGAGCGGTGCGAGGCCGACTGGGTGCTGTGCCTGGCGCCGACGGTGCGGCTGGCGGATCGCGGGGTGGTCGCCGAGCTGCTCGCGGCGGCCACCGGTACGGCCGGGATCCTCGCCGCCACGGCGACCGCTCGTCCGGACGATGAGGCTCTGCACCCGCGCGAGCGGCGGACGCAATCCGCCCTCGCACCGGCCGATCGGGCGCGGCTGGGCGTGGCCCTGGCGTGCGGCCTGGTGCGCCGGTCGACCTGGCGGGCGTGCCCGTTCCCGGAGTCGATCGCGCTGGGGTTCGACGCCGCCTGGCTGGCCGCGCCGGCGCTGGCGGGAATGATCGTGCGGCTGGAGGGCCGCGACGTGCGCGACCTCGACCCGGGCCGGTCGCGGTGGAGCCACCTGGCGGAGTACCGGGCGCTGGCGCGGCTCGGGGCACCGGAGCTGCGCACCTGGTCGGCGATCGGGACCGACCTCCGCGAGGGCCTCCGCGCCGTCCGGCACTCCGGGCGGCTGCGGGGCCACTGGACGCTCCAGCGCGGCGTGACGCTGGCGCTCGACCGGGTCAGCCGTCGGATCCTGGAGGCGGACCCGCCGCGCGACGGTTTGCCGCCGCGCTGGCTGGGCCCTCTGTTCTGATGCGGGCGGCTTACTGGTCCTTCTTGATCGGCTCGCGGTAGCCGCGCTCGACCTGGTCGTTGGGGTCGGTCGAGACGGGGGCATCGCGCCAGAGCCAGCGCATCATGTCGGGCAGGATGGCGCCGCCGAACTTCTGGCCGTGGCCGTTCAGGCCCCAGGCGTAGTTCACGTCGTAGCCCTTGGCGGTGAGGGCCTTCATGAGCCGGACGTTCTGGTAGAACCAGTCCATCTTCTCATCGTAGGTGCCGTCGCGCCGGACGCCGCGGTTGTCGTTGCGGCCGTCGCAGAGGTACACCCGGATCGGCTTCTTCTCGGCGGCGAGCACGAGGTCGGGATAGACGTGGCCGCCGCGGAGGTTCACGAAGCTGCCGACGTTGCTGAGCACCTTGCGGAAGGCGTCGGGCCGCTCCCAGGCGACGGTGAACGCCGCGATCGCCCCCGAGCTGGAGCCGCCGATCCCGCGCATCTCGGGGTCCTTCGAGATGCTGTACTCCTTCTCGAGTGCGGGCAGGAGTTCCTCGGTGATGACGCGGGCATACCGGTCGTCGAGCGAGTTGTACTCGGTGGGGCGGTTGGTGTCGCGATCGCCCCAGTTGGCGGGGGTGGGCTCGGGCTGGTCGGGGCGGCGGCCGGGGTTGATGAACACGCCGAGCATCACCGGGATCTCGCGGCGGTAGATCAGGTTGTCCATCACGTTCTGGGCCCGGACGTCACCGTTCTCGGCCTTGAACGCCTGGCCGTCCTGGAAGACCATCAGCGCCGCGGGTACGGCCGGGTCGTACTGCGCCGGCACGTAGACCCAGTACGTGTGCTGGGTGCCCGGGTACGCCTCGCTGGGGAGCGTGAACGGCCCGCGAAGTTCTCCCTTCGGCACGCCTTCTTGAGGCAGCGAGTCGGGCCCGAGTCGGTACTGCGCGTTCGGGTTCGGCCGTGCGTCCGCCGGGGCCTGGGCCGTGGCGGGTGCGGGGGCCAGCAGGCTCAGGCCGAGCGCGGCGAGTCCGACGGTGGCGGCGAGGGGATGGCTCATCGGGGTGGCACTCCGGCGGGTGGGAGAGGGGGCCAGGGTCCGCGCCGCCGTCGGCCGCGGGGCGTGGCGATCCCGGTCGGTCGGGGCCGGGCGGCGGGCCGTCCAGGATAGTCGGCCGGCCGGGCCCGTGCCATCGCCGGTCGGATCGGGCGCCTGGTGGGGCCAGACGGATGTCGGGGGCGGCCCCCGGCGCGGCGGGGATCCGCGCTTTCCTCGGGTCGGGACCTCTGCTAGAGTCGCAACTCTCGATGCCGGCCGGGTTCGTGGCCCGCGCCGGCGCTGGCACCCCGGGCACGCTGCGCCCCACCCCGCATCCGGCCCATCCGGCCGGCACAGGACTCGCCCATGACGCCCGACCACCCCGTCAATCGCCGGACCGCGCTGGGACTCGGGATCGCCGGAGCCGGGGCCCTGGCCGGCGGCGTGCTGGCCGGCGACGTCACCGCGCAGGCGGCGGCCCCCCCGCAAGCGGCGGCCGACGACGCGGCGGTCAAGCTGTTGCCCACGCGGAAGCTCGGCCGCAACGGCCCGATGGTGCCGATGCTGGCGATGGGCGGCGACATGGAGTCGGCCAGTGCGCCTGGCCTGATCAACCGCGCCTGGTCGCTGGGCATGCGGTACTACGACACCGCGCAGAAGTACGGCCACGAGCGCGAGGAGTCGATCTACCGCGACTGGCTGGCCGCCCACCCCGGTCGTCGCAAGGAGATCTTCCTCGTCTCCAAGGACTACCCCAAGACGAAGGGGCCCGAGGAGCTGCTGGAGATGATCGACCGGCGCCTGGAGGCGCTCGGGACCGACTACCTCGACCTGTTCTTCATCCACCAGCTCTGCCCCGAGGTCTACGGCCCGGAGTCGGTCGGCTGGGGCAAGAGCGACACCTTCAGCCGGGTGGCCGACGCCCTCAAGGCCTCGGGCAAGGTCAAACTGGTTGGCTTCTCGTGCCACGGCGGCCCCGAGTACATCCAGGCCGCCGCCGACGGCGGGTTCCTCGACGCGCTCATGGTGCAGTACACCCCCTTCTACGAGCGCGGCGGGGCCTTCGACCGGGCCCTCTCCGCCTGCCACGACAAGGGCATCGGCCTGATCGCCATGAAGACCCTGCGGCACGCCGGCGAGGTGCCGAAGCGCCGCCCCGAGTTCGAGAAGCTCGGCCTGACCACTCACCAGGTGCTGTTGCAGGCCGTGTGGAGCGACCCGAGGATCAGCGCCATCTGCAACTCGGTGCGGAACTTCGACCAGATGAAGTCGAGCCTCGCCGCCGCCCACAGCTACACCGGGCCGCTCGACCAGGCGGTGCTGGAGAGCCTCCGCGAGACCGTGCTGGCCAGTCGCCGGACGCTCTGCCCCGGCTGCCCGTCGTGCGACGCGGCGGTCACCCGCACGGCCTTCGCCTACCGCGACATCGCCCGCTACGTGACCTACTTCGAGCAGGACAATCATCAGGACAGCCGCGCCCGCTACCTGGCTCTCCCCGAGGCCGCCCGCGACCCCGCCCGGGCCGACCTGGTCGCCCTCCGCGACGCCTGTGCCTTCGGCATCGACTACCCCGCCATCGCCGACCGCGCCCGCCGCTACTTCGCCTGATCGGTGAGTCACACGGAGGGGTCGCCGCACGCGCGGCTCACAAGGATTCCCCGGGTCCCCGGGCCTTCGGTTCACCGCCGGCCCGGCCCGGGGTGCCTGCGCGCCGTCGCGGCGACGCCGCGCTGGGTCCTCGGTGCTGAGCCGGGGCCGGCACGAGACCATTCGGCCTCCTGGTGTGCCGTGGGCCGGGGCCCCCCCGGGGCCCCCGGCGGGGGGCCACCCCCCCCCCAGAGGGAAAGCATAGATAATCGCCCCCGGGCCGGGGCGCCAGCGTGGCCACGCTGCGGGGGCCTCCGCGCCGTCGTCGTGGCCACGCTGGCGCTCAGGCCACGGCACACGGCCAAATCCACTCGCGGGCTGGGGGAACCGGGAAGGAGTGACGCGCGGCAGGCTTCAATAGCAGAGACGAAAGCCAGGGCTCTGGACGGGGCTCATGGATCGGCCGGGAGTGTCGTCGGCGTCGTGCGGTGGGGGAAAGCTCAAGAGTGGGATCGCGCCGGGCCGAACGTAAGGGAGGATGGTGGGGGTTCTCCCGGTCCCGAGGATGGGGCCGGGCGGGTCGGAAGCTGCGGAGGGAGCCGATGGCCGCGTTGTCCCGGAGTCGTCGCGGGGGATGGGCCCCGACCTGGGGCGCCGGGGGGCTCCTGGCCGTGCTGGTGGCCGCGCCGGCCCTCGGGCAGGCGGATCCGGATCGGCCCGAGGCGGGGTCGGCAGCCGGGGTTCCCACCGCGCCCGTGCTGCGGCTGGAGCCCCCGGAGGCCCTGCCGGCCGGCGAGCCTGGAGCGGCGGCGATCGAGCGGCCGAGGGCGACGGCGCGGGCCGAGGGCGTGGTGTCGCCCGGCCTGCGGGTGACGCTGCGAGGCGGCGAGTCGACCGGCGGGGGGCTGCGGCACCGCTGGATCCAGACCCTGGGCCCGCCGGTGGAGCTGGCCGGCGCGGATGAGCCCGAGGCGTCGTTCGTGGTGCCGGCCGGGGCGTCGGCGCTGGGGTTCCTGCTGATCGTCGGCAACCCGGCCGGTCTCGACCTGGCGCCGGTGGTCGTCGAGGTCGAGGGGAAGGGGGGCGTCGCCGGGGCCACGCTGGTGGCCGACGCCGGCGACGATCAGGTGGTGGCCCCCGGCCGCCAGGTCACGCTCAACGCGATCCGGAGCATGCCCCGGGGCGCGCTCGGATACCGCTGGATCCAGGTCGCGGGGCCGTCGATCGGGCCGAAGGTCGAGGAGGGGTACGTGCTGACGTTCGCCCCCGCCCAGCCCGGCCTGTACCGGTTCGCGCTGGTGGTGGGCAGCGGCTCGGTGGTCTCCGAGCCCGACTTCGTCGAGGTGCTGGTGGCCGCCCAGGCGCCGGGCCCGGTGGCGAACCCGGCCGCGACGACGGCTCCGCTGGCCACGGCCGACCTGGCCCGCAGCGCGCTGGCCGAGGTGCCGGGCGGGCTGGCGGCGGCCCCCGAGCTGGCGCGGGCGTTCGTCGAGGTGGCCGAGCGGCTGGACCTCTACGAGTCGTCGTCGGCGCTGTTCGCCGAGCTGTCGCGGCGGGTCGAGGCGGTGCTGCCGGTCGAACCGTCGGCGCGGGCCGCGTGGGTGCAGCGGTTCTGCACGCCGGTGACGGCGCGGCTGGCCGATGGGCTGCGGCGGTCGGGGCTGGAGGTGGCCCGGCCGGGGGCGCTCGAGGCCCCGCTGAGCGAGGTGCAGAAGGACGTGCTGGATGAGGAGCTGCGGGCGGTCGCCGTCGGCCTGCGACGGCTGGGCACGATCCGCTGAGGCCGCGGCCACGGGTCGCGAGGGATCGCTGGGGAACCGGGCGGTGGAGCCAGGGGTCGGGGTCGGAGCCCCGCCGGGGTCCCCGGAACGAAGCCGAAGAATGGAGTCGTCCATGATCTGCCGCAGGACTGCCCGCCCGACGGCGTGGCTCGTGGGACTGGCCCTGAGCGGGTCGGCGCTGACCGCTCCGGTCGTCCTGGCCCAGCAGGCGACGCCGCCCGCGACGGCCTCGAAGCCGGCCGCCCGGGGCGTCGACCTGGCGATGCGGCAGGCGCAGGCCACGGGCCGCGACCTGATCGTGGTGCTCACCTCCGAGGCCTTGCCCAGCTCCCGCGCCCTGGGCCGGGCCCTGCCGGCCTCCGTGGCCGGCCGCTCGCTGGCCGGCTCGGCGATCTTCCACGAGCTGGTCGCCGAGCAGGAGCCCGAACGGGCCCGCCAGCTCGACGCCACGGCGGTGCCCTCGGTCTACGTCTTCCGGCCCGCCGGATCCAGCTTCACTGCGCTGGGCCGCCTGCCGGCGCCCCGCACCGCCGACGAGGCCGGCCGCTGGCTGG
>CAZUZD010000094.1:0-19533 GCA_964624465.1 uncultured Isosphaeraceae bacterium | reverse complement strand
GCGTGAAACTCCGGGCCAACGAATCCTCCGTCTGCACTCGCTGGCATCTGTCACCGTTGGATCGGGACGGACACCGTGTGCGTCCGGTGATCATCGTTCTTGACAACTGAACTCGCCGGGTGCAGACCGAGATGCCGTCAAGCGGTAGCGACAATACGCCGGACCGACGTGCAGCCGATCTTCAGTCGACGCGCGATCTCCGGGCGGCAATGACCCTGGGTCTTGAGCTGGTGGACCTCGTCGGCCTTCCGCACGCCTTCAGTGGTCGGCCGTGCGGACGGCCCTCGGGGCAAGCCCGGGCGATGCCGGCGCGGATCGTGCAACACCACTTCTTGCAGTTCGCGGTGGCCTGAGCGGCGGGTCAGCCCAGCTTCATCGTTAAGTACTTGCAGTTCATCTCCCACTCTTCACTGATCTCCATCGCCACGGCGCTGACCAGCCGCAGCAGCGAACCCTCGTCCGGGAACAACCCCGCGACCCGGGTCCGCAGCTTCAGCTCCTGGTTCAGACGCTCCCCGACATGGATCGTCCGCAGCCGGCGGCGGTGGGGACGCGGCAGGCTGAAGACCGACAGGCCCTCCGGGATGCTCGCCTCCAGCCAGGCGGCCAGCTCGGGGGCGATCGGGCGAAGGGTCTGGACCGTTTTCTCGAGCTGGCGGTCGGCCTTCAGCCGGTCGGGTGCGTTGAAGACTGCTCGCAGACCTGCGACGACGGTCGCCTGCAGGTCGGGCCGGGGCAGGAACGCCAGCGCGTTCTTGACGAGGTGATATTGACAGCGCTGCCACGGCACGCCCGTCAACCGCGCCGCCAGGGCCGCCTTCAGGCCGGCGTGGGCGTCCCTGACGACCAGCTTCACCCCGTGCAGGCCGCGGGCGTGCAGCGACGCCAGGAAGTCCCTCCAGTGGACCTCCGCCTCGGACAGCGACACGCTGACGCCCAGGCTCGAACGCTTGCCCACGGCGTCGATCCCGATGGCCACCAGGACGGCACACGATCGGACCTGGCCACCGTGGCGGACATGCTCGTAGCTGGCGTCAAGCAGCAGGTACGGCCTCTCGCCGAGCGGGCGCTCCCGCCACTTCGCCAGCTCCTCGTCGAGGGCCCGGGCCGCCCGGCTGACCTCCGAGCTGGTCACATCCTGGCCGCAGAGTTGCTCGACGATGGCCGAAACCTTGCGGGTCGAGACGCCCTGCACATTCATCTCGGCCACGGCCAGCTTCAAGGCTCGTTCGGAGCGGAGGACCTTCTCCCACGCCGAGGATAGAACGCCACCCCACGGGTCTGGGGGACCTGGACGGTCAACGCGCCGAGCCGGGTTCGAATGGTCTTGGGTTTGAAGCCGAATGGCATCTAGCGTAACCCAAGTTTTCTCGGGGCTGGATCTTGTGCTGGACACGTTCACGGGGAGTAGTGGCTGGCGGCCTGGGACGGCTGCGGGTTCAACGACATCATGAGCGCCGAACCGCCCATCCCGAAGGAGCTTTGGGACCAGGTCCCAGCCGCCGCCCAGGCGGCCCTCCTGATCGTGTTCCAGTCGCTGGAGCGTCGAGTCGCGGCCCTGGATGCCCGCCTGGACCAGAACTCCTCCAGCTCGTCGAAGCCGCCTTCGAGTGATCCACTCTACGTCGAGCGACGACCGCTCCGGCCACCCTCGGGGCGACGACGCGGCGGCCAGCCGGGTCATGGGCGGCACCACCGGGCTCTGGTCGAGCCCGACCGGCTCACGGCGGTCGCCGACTGCCGGCCCAACGCCTGTCGCGGCTGGAGCCATGCGCTGGCTGGCTCCGACCTCGAGCCCCTGCGGCACCAGGTCGCCGAGCGGCCCGCGGTCCGGGGCGTCGCCACCCGCGCCGACCTGCCCGCCGGCGTGCCACGCGGCGCGTTCGGTCCGCGACTTCAGGCGACCATCGCCCTGCTCGGTGGGACCCACCGCCTGAGCCAGCGGCAGGTGCGGGCGGTCCTGGGCGACCTGCTCGGGTTGTCGGTCTCGCTCGGGATGGTCGCCAAGACCGAGCGGCAGGCGGCCGAGGTCCTGGCTCTGGACCGCGGTCACGAGCGGTGCGACGGCCTTTCGCATCGCCCGCTCGCGGGGGGCCGACGCCCTGCACGCCCTGGTCGGCCTACCGGTCGGACCGGTCGTCATCTGCGACCGCTTTTCGACCTCCGCCCGCGCTCCAGCGCGCCAGACGTGCTGGTCTCATCTCGGTCGCGACTTCGTGTCGAGGATCGACCGGGCCACCGGGGGGCAGACGGTCGGCACCCGACTGCTGCACTTCTCGGGATCGGTCTTCGCGTGGTGGCAGCGGCACGAGGTCGGTTCGATCACCCGGTCGACCCTGCGCTCGTACGTCGTGGGGCTCAAGCCGGTGGTGCGGACGCTGCTGGAGGCGGGCGCGGTGTGCGGCTGCCCCTGGACGGCGGAGGTCTGCCGCAGACTCCTGGCGGGCTTCACCCACCTGTGGACGTTCGCGGCGGTCCCCGGCGTGCCGCCGCACAACAACGCGGCCGAGCGGGCGCTGCGTCACGGGGTGATCTGGCGAAAGACCAGTCACGGCACGGACAGCGAATCGGGTAGTCGGTATGTGGAACGGATGCTGACGGTGGTCGCGACCTGTCGGCAGCGGGGCCGCGACGTGCTGGGCTACCTGACCGACTGCCTGCGAGCTCGGAACTTCGGTGCGGCCTCGCCAGCCCTGTTGGCCTGATCGCCCCAGATCAGAGTGCCGTCCGGCCATGGCCCGTGAACGGCTACCCGGGAGGATCTTCACCTGGTGGTGGCACCCGGGCCTCGGGTGGAGCCGCCGGCGCACGCTGCGAGGCGACGTCGCCGGGTTGCGGCCGGTGGTGCGCACGCTGCTGGCGGAAGGGGGGCGGCTGTCGGCGGACGGCGACGGGCTGCCGCCGGCTGCTGGGGGGCGAGCGGTTGCTGTGGACGTTCGCGACCGTCGCGGGGGGTGCCACCCGACAACAACGCGGCATCGTCTGACGCCGGAAGAGCCCTGGCATGGACAGCGAGGTGGGAAGTCGGTTCGTCGAGGCCCAGTCGGATGGGCTGGCGGCGAGGCCCAGGGAGGCGTGGGTTGAGGCCAAGGTGGTGCCTGCCGAGGGCCAGACCCACGCCACGATCCACCGGGAACTCGGGCTGCCCGACGACGTACCGACGCAGGTGGGGTTCGAGTTCCTGGGATCACCTCGGGGCAAAGCGGGTGCGACGAGTGGGTCTCCGACATCGTAGGCTCAGGAGCCGTCGCCACCCTTCGCACGGGCGATCACGGAATCGACGAGTTCCTGGCTCTCGAACCGGCCTGGCCACATGTCGTGCCCACGGCCTTCGATCAGAATGACCTTCAGCTCGCCGCCGAACTTGTGGTAGCGGCGGGCAATTTGGCGGAATTCACCTTCAGGGGCACCACCGTGTCCTGGTCGCCGTGGATGTGGAGCACCGGCACTCCCGCCCTCGCCAGCGGCTCGATCCGATCGACCGGGTTGTGCCGGGCCAGGGCTTCGCCCGGTTGTTCCGGGGTCATCCGGGGGGCCACGACCGGGGGTAAGCACGAACAGAAGCAGGCGATGGCCGGCGAAAGAACGGCGGGATTGCGAAACCTGGCGTCCACCCCGCAAGGCTTGCTGCATCTGCTCGACATCGAGACAGGCCTCAGCGATCTCAAGGTTGAGGTCGGCGGTGCGTCGAATCCGCAACGAGAAAGGGGGACAATGGTCGGTATTGACACTCCCGAGTTCGGCCGGATACGGAGGTCACCATGACTCGACTGGCTTCAGTGCCGGGGCTCGTCCTGGTCGCTCTCGTCGTTGCCCTGACCTTCCACGAGGCCCTGGCCCACCATCCAACTTTCACGGAGGACAGGGCGACCGGACCCGCGACGGCGATCCCGATGCTCGACCAGAGCCTCTCGCAGGTGGTCTATCGGGAAGTCACGCCGGAGACGAGAGAGGTCTGGCTCGCCTTCGAAGCTCCCGAGGGCCAGGATCTCGACGTCCAGGTCGGCGTGCCGGTGATCGGGCGGCAGAAGCCATTTCGCCCGGCAATGGCCGTGGTCGGGTCGGGACTGCCCAGCGATAACCCTCCGTTCCCGCTGCCTCCTGGGTGCGGGGCCAGGGTTCTCCCCGCCTCCGACGATGCCGAGCCTCGCGTCTTCCACGAGCCGTTCAGCGACACCAACTCGTGGATCTTGCGGAGCGAGACGCTGAAGCTGCCCCAGGCGGGACGCTGCGACCTTGTCGGCTTCTCCCCCGAGAACCAGGTCGGCAAGCTCTGGCTGTCCATCGGCACGACGGAGAAGTTCACGGCGATGGACCTGCTCCAGTTCCCCCTCTGGAAGCAGAAGATCCAGGCATTCCACGAGGTGTCGAAGCCCCAATCAGTCCCGCCTGCGACCGCTTCGGGCATCCTGTTCAGCGAGGGTTTCGAGGACACGAACCTGAAGGCTCGGGGCTGGTATGACGGCAACGACCGCTTCACTCTGAGCGACGATGCGGCGGTGGGTCGCCACTCGATCCAGTACCACTTCCCTCAGGGCAAGCTCACCCCGTCCGACTCATCGGGGGGCCGTCATGCCATCGAGCCCACCGAGGTCGTCTACCTGCGGTTCCACCTCAGGCTGTCCCCGGACTGGTCGTGGACGGGAAAGGCGTATGGCCCCCACCTGCTGCACTTCATGACCACCGAAAACGGCAAGTACCATGGCCCCGCCGCCAGCCACCTGACGCTCTACGTCGAGCCGGTCAACGGCAAGCTGCGCCTCGCGGCTCAGGACATCCAGAACAAGGATGCGCCCCACGGCTTGACCCAGGGGCCGTTGCAGGGCGGCTACAACGGCACTTTCTACGACAGCCAGGATGTCCGGTTCGACGACGGTCTGTGGCACTGCGTCGAGGCCATGTTCAAGCTCAACAGTCTCGATTCCGCCAGAGACAAGGCGAACCCGGATGGCGAGGTGAGGGGCTGGGTCGATGGCGTGCTCGTCGTCGAGCGAACCGACGTGGTGTTCCGCTCGACCGACTTCCCGCAGATGAAGTTCAACCAGTTCATGATGCTGCCCTACTTCCACGACGGCGTGCCGCACGACCAGAAGCTCTGGATCGACGACCTGGCCGTCAGCAAGCAGCGAATCGGGGCAGGCTCGGGTTCGGGTGGCAGAGGTCGTCCGTGATCAGTCAAAAAGCGAGTCGACGAGATGAATGACTTAATGAGCTGGTACAACCGCCTGGCGAAGCCGTCGTGGACTCCGAGCCCCTCGACCATCGGGCTGGTCTGGCAGATCCTCTACCCGATCATCCTGGTCACGTGCCTGTTCGTGTTCGTGCAGGCGGCTCGGAGGAAGATCCCCGGGCGAGTGGCGATCCCCTTCGCCATCAACCTCGTCGCCAACCTGATCTTCACGCCGATCCAGTTCGGGCTGCGGAACCTGCCGCTGGCCTCCGTGGACATCCTGATCGTCTGGGCGACGATTCTCTGGATGATCGCCACCGTCTGGAGGCACTACCGCTGGGTTGCCGTCGCCCAGGTGCCGTATCTGATCTGGGTGTCGATCGCGAGCGTCCTGCAACTGTCGATCACCTGGATGAACTGGGGACGATCCTGACGGGGACCAGCCGTGACGAAGGTGAATATCCGAGAGAAGCTGGCACTTTTCCAGGACCATTGGAGTCCCCGGATCGTCGGCGAGTTGAACGGGCACCACGTCAAGCTGGTGAAATTCCAGGGCGAGTTCGTCTGGCACACGCACGACGCCGAGGACGAGCTATTCCTGGTTGTCCAGGGGCGATTCTGCATGGACTTCCGGGACCGGCAGGTGTGGTTGGAGCCGGGCGAATTCCTGATCGTGCCACGGGGCGTCGAGCACCGCCCCGTGGCCATGGAGGAGGTCCACGTCCTGCTCTTCGAGCCAGCCGGGACGCTGAACACCGGCGATGCGCCGGGCGAGAAGACCGTGGTGGACCCTCAGAGGATCTGATTGCTCCTTCGGTGGCTCATCGATGGGGCGAGGGAGGAACGCAGATGGGCATTCGGCCGGGTTCGCTGTTCTCCGTTTCCCTGTTCATGCTGCTTCTTCCTCTGGCCGCATGGGGCGATGAGCCTCCCAGGCCAGCCCAGGTGAAGGTGGCGGCGGTCCAGATGCTCGGCTACGACAAGACCGACCTTCCTCGGCCCGGCTACGACCCGAGCGAGGCTGTGGTCCCCTCCATCGAGAGGGCGGCCAAGGACGGGGCGCAACTCGTCGTCTTCCCGGAGTACCTCCTGGGCCGGATCACCGTCCCCGGCCCGCAGACGGAGCGGATCGGCCGGGCGGCGGCTGCGGGAAAGATCTACGTCGTCGTCGGCTGCTGGGAGGTCTTCGAGGACGGAAAGTACGCCAACACGGCCCTCCTGTTCGACCGGTCGGGCAAGATTGCCGGGAAGTACCGCAAGGTCCACGCCGCCGTGGACGTGTCCGAGGGCGAGCCGCCCTGGTCAAAGCCCCCGGAGGGCAAGGACATCGACTGGTTCGTGCGAAACGACCCCGAGTGGAAGATGGAGCGTGGCAACGACTTCCCGGTCTTCGACCTCGATTTCGGGCGGATCGGCATCCTGACCTGCTACGACGGCTGGTTCCCGGAGACGCACCGCATCCTCTCGCTCCGGGGGGCCGAGATGCTGGTCTGGATCAACGGCCGGAAGGGGACGGTCGAGGACTTCATCGTGAAGTCGGCGATGTTCCAGGACGAGGTGGCGATGGTCGCCACCAACCAGGCGTCTGGGGCGGGGACGATGATCGGGCAGTGGCCCGCCCAGATCCTCGCCGCCTGCACCGAGCCGAAGGCGGGCTACATCACCGCCACGATCGATCTGGAACGGGTGCGGGAGGCCCGGCGGAACAGCCGGAATCTCCAGCAGAGAAGGCCGGATGTCTACAGGGAGATCGTGAGGCCGGTTGAGATCGGTCCTGAGCCCGGTTCGAGGGTGCCCTGAGCGAGATGATGGCATGAAGCGTCAGTCGATGCGATCCACGATGAGACGGCTCGGTTGGGTCATCGCCGCCTTGGTCGTCGTCCTCGGCGCCGGGATGACGGCCGTCCAAATGCGAAGCCCACCGAAGACGATCCTCGCCCCGCCCGACTCGGAGATCGAACTGACCCTGAGCGACGGCGGCACGACCTACAAGCTCTACCGGGGCGATGTCTACACGGTCGGTCCCCGGCCGGAACGACTCACGTTCGTCGAGCACCTTTACGACCCGGACTGCTTCGCCAGGAACTACGTCGTGGTCGATGGCGTCCCGAACAAGCGGGATTCCGACTCCGGGAAGCTCTACCCCACGCGCCGCCAGTTCGAGGAGGGCTTCGAGGACGCCAGCAGCGTCCGGGATCTCATCGGGCCACAGCGGGGCTGGACGAACTTCACGCTCCAGTCGCCCAGGGCTCCATCCATCCCCGAGTACAACGCCTTGCGGCAGCGACTCCTCAGCGGGCAGGGCAACTTCCTCGACAACCGCATCGAGATCAGCCAGGAGCACGCCCATTCCGGCTCATCCTCGCTGAAGGGCGTCTCGGAGCCGCCCTCCCGTGGCATGGTCACCGCCAAGGCATCCCTCTCGACCTCGCTGCTCCATTTCGTCAAGGGCGACGACGTGTGGTTCTCGGGCTGGTACTTCGTACCCGAGGGCTCAAGCCTCCCGTTCACGCTGATGGACCTGGAATCGACCTGGATCAAGGAGCATCCGGGCCTGCGGATCATGCTCGACCCGCCCGGTCACCTCATGCTCGAACTCAAGTGGGCCGACAAGCCGAAGTACCGCCAGCCGAAGGGACGTGAGGTCCGGTTCCCGGTCGGCAGGTGGGTGGAGGTCCGGTTGCACCTGCGGCTCTCCGAGCAACCGGATGGTCGGGTCGAACTCTGGCAAGATGGCGTGGCGATCGTCGAGGGTCGGGGACAGACCTTGCCGCTGGCGGGCACGATCTACGACGACCTGGAAGTGGGCATCAGCGCCCACAGCTTCGGACCCGACCCGGCGACCCTCTTCGTCGATGATCTGAGGATCGCCACCGAGCCACCACCACCCGACGAGATGTGACTGCCTTGGGCGAGCGCTTCGCACCTCTGCATGCCCAGGTCACGCCGCATGACGATCACCTGCTTCGGGGCGGCTCGTTCGTGAGATTCCATGCCGATCCCGACCTCGAAGTTCGGTTCCCTGGATGACGGACAAGCCAGATGACCAAGCGGATGGGCGGCAGCAACCAGATCCCATGCCGACCCAGTCATGCCGGTCCTCCACTGCCTGGCGGGTCTCCTCATCGCCGTGGACGACCTCCAACTGGGAGTGCGGTACGGCCAGCGTCCGATTGTGCACCCAGGAGGTCTCCACGAACATCGTCCGCTGGCACTCGTCCTCGGGTGCCATGCCGACGACCTCCACCTCGTCACCATCCCGCAACGGGGAGATCGCCCGCTCCTGGACGCACCGGGTCAGGAACCGGACGTGCAGCTTGTCTTCGAGGTCGTAGTCCCAGCCGAGCGCCCGCCCCGACTCGCCGTAGGCGTCCACGACGATCTCCATCAGGATCCGGTGTTCACGGGTCGTAACCCGCTTGGGCTGCTGTGGCTTCTTGGATCTTGCCACCGATTCTCCGTTCGGTCCCTCACGATGGCTGGGTTGCCGTGGCCATGCCGGTATCCACCGCCGACATCCGGCATGAAGCCCAGGCGGAGTACGAGCCTCGCTTGATGTATCAGGGCCGCCCTCGAGACCAAGGCCAGCGTCTCGCCCGCTTCGGGTAGGGAGCTGACGTGGTTCTTGCCCTGGCAACGAGGGCCGATCAGGATTCGATCCCGAATTCGGACTAGGATTCCCCGCCTCCCGACTCGTATCGAGATCAGCGTCGTTCGAGGTTCTGCCGCAGTTCCCAGATCTTGCCCCGGAGCCGCTCGTTCTGCTCCCGGAGTTCCCGGATCTCGGCGTCCCGTGGATCTGGCTTGCCACGTTGCTCCATCTCCCTGACCAGCCGCTCCTTGGCTTCTCCGACCTCCCGCTCCATGGCCTCAGCCTTCTCCATCAGTTGCATCGCCAGGTCGTGAGCTTCCGCCGCCTTGAGGTTCTCGGCGGCGACCCGGATGTGGTGGATTCGCCGGGTGGTTTGCTCGATCTTGCGAGCCTGGGCCTCGAACTCGGGACGGGGCGGGCCATCGCCCATCCGTTCCCGCAGGGCGGCGAGTTCCCGCTCCGTCCCGGCGATCTGCTCCCGGACCTCCGCCCGTTCCGGCTCCGGTGCGTCCTTCTCCCGGAGTTGCCGCTGCCTGGCCAGGAGATCCTGCAAGCGCTCCTTGAGGTGGCCGAACTCCCGCTCGATCTCGGGGCGAGGGCCGTTGTCCCTGGCCCGGACCTCCTGCCGTTCGGCCTCCTCGATGAGTTGCGTCGCCTCCCGGTTGAGCCGTTCGGCGGCATCGCCCCGCCCCCGCTCGGCCAGGGCGGCGGCTTCCTTCTGCATCGCCCGTGCCTTCTCTCGGAGCTCGCCCTGCGCCGAGGCACGCAGGGTGGTCGCCCCTACCAGCAGGAGGGCGATCGTCAGTCCCTTCAAGAATGTCCGCATCATGGCCGGTTCCCCCGTCTCGATCCCGGGGCCTGCTCCCAGCAGGGGTGATCCCTGCTATGCCCCTCTCGTTCGAAGATAATGCGTGCTCCAGGGCTTCGACAGGGGTGTTCGTCCGGTGATCGACGTCCTCGACGACCGAACCAGCCGTGAAGTCAGCCGACCTGTTGTCAGTCGGCGGTGAGGATTCGCCGCACCGGCGTGTGGAACCGAGCGCGTTTGCGGGCGCCTCCCTCGGCACGTCAGTGGGGCCCACCTCGGATGTGAAACTGACCACCCGGGGCAGGAGCGGCAAAACTCCGTCACTCCGACGTCCGGTCCTTCTTCGACTTCAGCGACTCCCGAAACTGGTAGCTCTCCCCGTTCATCCCGAAGTTGTGGCAGTGGTGGCACAGCCGGTCCAGCAGGGCGGCCGTCATCCGCATCACCCTGGAAGATCTGGCCCCACACGCTGAACGGCAGGTTGCTCGTCACCAGGATGCTACCCCGCTCGTCACGGTCGGCGAACACCCGGAACAGCGACTCCACCCCGCCACGTCTCATCATCACGTCACCCAGCTCGTCGCAGGTCTGCAGGTGAGTCCGGTCCAGCTGCGTCAGGAACCGGTCCGGCGTGGACAGCTTCTGCTCCGTCTCGAGCCGGCCGACCAGCTCGGCAGCCCTGAAGTACCGCACCCACAGGCCGGCCCGGCACGCAGCCAGGCCCCACGCCGTGGCGATGTGGGTTTTCCCCATCCGGCCCGGCGGCTGGAGAGCCCGGTGATCTGCGACAGCGACGCCGGAGCACCGACCCCGGCTGCAACTTCGCCCGCGTGGGGACCGTCGCAGCGACAGCCTGCGGGACGGTTTCGTTCGGCGTGCGACCATCCCTTGGCCATCAGTCCCGCGCGGCACCCCGCATCGATTCCTCGTGGAGCGGCAGCATGGCGTCGATTTCCGCCGCCAGCAACCCGACCTCGGCCGAGGCCCAGACCCCGCCCGGTTTCGACCCCGGCTGCACCGCCCGGGACCTAACCGCCGCCATGTTCGCCGCCTCGACGTGGCCGAGCCGGTGCTCGGCCAAGGGCGAGGAACAGCCAGTCGTGGAACTCACCCCCGTGCGGGTGGAGCGAAGTCCCTTCGCCGCTTGCTCGAACCGCCCGGCCCGGTACAGGACGGCACCGCGAGTATTCGGGTACGCGAAGCGCACCTGGCGGAGATCGTCCCTTCTCTCGAGGTGGGACGTCTCGATCTCGGTCACCACGGCCAATGCGTGATCGACCCATGCGAGTGGCACGAACCAGTCATCGGCCGCGTCCGGTGCGAGGGCGAAGGCCATGGCTGCAGTGTTCGCTTCGCTGGCCAGCGGCGTGTCGCCGCCCCAGGCGGTGTCGGCCGAGTCCGCGTGCGCGATGGCCGTGAGCCGGCCGGCGGCGTCGTTGTTCAGGCGGCTCAAGATCGAGCGGCCCGCCGTGCCGACCCGGCGGCCGATGTCGGTGAGCCGGTCGTTGGCGTCGAAGCCCAGCGTCACGGCGGGGCCGGCAACGCCGCCCGCGCTCAGGCTCGCCGAGGTCATCCGGCCGGCCCGCTCGTAGACGTAGGTCGCCAGGCTGCTCCGAGAGTCGGGCAGGCCGCTCCACACCGGCTTGCGCGTGGTAGGTCGAGGGTGGATTGGTCCCTGACGACGATCAGCCAGCACCAAAAGCGGTCCGGGTGGTCGGCGTGCTGACGCTCCTACCAAATCAACGACCCAACGAGCTCGAGCACCTGACCCGGATCAAGCTGGCGGCGGCCGGACCCGCATGATCTCGGTGCAGGCTCGGTACTCAAGGGGCGAACCGTACCATCAAGGCCACGAACCGAAGCCCGGCGAGTTCTGCCCGGGCATCGACGAGTTCGACGACCGGCGTGGCATCCCGGGGGTTGCCACGAGCCGTTCTCGTTCTGGCGACGCCCCGGCGAGGTGCCCGCCTGGCGTCCGCCTCGTCTGATCGGTCGGGCCGGACCGCGAGCCGGCCGGTTGATCGCCCTGGTCCGTACAGCGTGACGATCGTCTCGCATCGCGATCAGCCGGTCCGCGAGTTGAACCCGGATCCCAAGAATCAGGGCGGCCGTGGCCGGGCCGGCAGGCGGCCTGTGGATCGCGGTTGGCGGATAGAAACCCCTGCGCATCTGCGACCGGGGGACGTTATCCTTGATTGCCATCCTCGATCTGTCAACTGTGCTCCCTCAACTGTCATCGCTCCTTGCCCACCGCTCCCCTGACTTTCAATAAGCAAACACGCATGCACAGTTTCGTCCTCGGCCTCGACCTCGGCACTTCCGGTGTCCGCGCCGTCGCGGTCGATGCCGCGGGCAAGATCCTCGGAATCGGTTCGGCGACGTTGCCGGCAACCAAGGCCACCGGCGCTCGACGCGAGCAGGCACCTGAAGACTGGTGGAACGGCTGCCGCACGGCCCTCGACGAACTCAGCCTGAAACTCGACCTCTCCGGCGCCCGCGCAATCGCGGTCGACGCGACCTCCGGCACGATCCTTCCGGTCGATCGTCACAATCGCCCCCTCGCCCCGGCCCGCATGTACGACGATGCCGACACGGGAGATCTCGCCGCCAGGACCAGGCTGCTCGCCCCGCGCGAGAGCGCGGCCCACGGCGCCACCTCTCCGGCCGCCCGCGCCCTGGAATGGGCCGAGCTGCCCCGCCTCCACTGCATCCTCCACCAGGCCGACTGGATCAACGGCTGCCTCGGCGCCACGAACTGGCTGACCGACGAGAACAACGCGCTGAAGACCGGCTATGATCCAGTCAGCCGCAGCTGGCCCGACTGGCTCCGCGGCTTCGGACTCTCTCCCGGCATCCTCCCCGAGGTCGTGCCGGTCGGCACGTCAATTGGACACGTCTCCGCCCAGGCGGCCATTGCACTCGGTATCCCGGAAGGGATCACCATCGCGGCCGGCACCACCGATGGCTGCGCGACGTTCCTCGCCAGCGGTGCGACCGAACCCGGCGAAGCGTCCACTGCGCTCGGTTCGACCATCGTGCTCAAGCTCCTGAGCGACCGCCCGATCTTCGCGCCCGAACTCGGCATCTACAGCCATCGCCTCGGCGATACCTGGCTCGCCGGCGGCGCCTCCAACTGCGGCGGCAAGACGCTGCTGCAATTCTTCACCCCGGAACAGCTCGCCACGCTGGAGCCGTCGCTCGAGCCCGCGAAACCGACGGGGACGGACTACTACCCACTGCCCTCTGTCGGCGAACGCTTCCCGGTCTCCGACCCGAATCTTGCACCCAGGCTTACGCCGCGTCCATCTTCCGATGCCTCCTTCCTGCAAGGTATTTATGAGGCCCTCGCCCGCGTCGAGCAGACGGGGTACGCGAAGCTCCACGCCCTCGGCTGCCCCGCCCTGCGCAACGTCCGCCACGCCGGCGGAGGCACGCGCAGCGCCGCGTGGATGAGCCTGCGCGCGACCGCCCTCGGGGTACCGCAGCGGACGGCCTGGAGCGAGGAAGCCGCGGCCGGCGTTGCCCGCCTGGCCTGGCGCTCACTTGGCCACGAGATCTCATTCGCATGAGCACGCTTTTTCCAATCGTCGGACTCTCCGACATTGCCGGCCAATACGGCGCCCTGCTGGTCGACCAGTTCGGGACGCTGCACGACGGCACCGTCGCCTACCCGCACGCGGCGGACTCGCTGCGCCGCTTCCGTGAAAGCGGCGGCAAGGTCGCGGTGCTTTCCAACTCCGCGAAGACCGGCGCCGACAACATCGTCCGCCTCGCCAAGTTCGGCTTCGGCCCCGAACACTTCGACGCCGTGGTGACCTCCGGCGACGCCGCCCGGGCCACGATCCGCGCCGGCGGGTTGGGCACCGGCTTCGGCCCTGGCGCCAGGGTGCACATCTCCGGCAAGCCCGGCGACGACTACGGCTTCGGTGACCTCGGCTTGACGCTCACCCGGCCCGACGAAGCCGAAGGCATCATCCTCGCGGCCAGCCAGGAACCTGACCGCAGCTGGCGCGAGCAGATCCGCGAGCTGACCAAGGCGGCCAGCCGCGGCGTGACGATCGTCGTCTGCAATCCCGACCTCGAGATGCTCACGCCCAGAGGCGTGCGTCCCTCGGCCGGCGCCATCGCCCTCGAACTCGCACGCGAAGGCGCCATGCTCCGCTGGTTCGGCAAACCGCATGGCGACATCTACCGCACCGCGCTCGCCGCGCTCGGCAACCCACCGCCGATGACGGTCCTGGCGGTCGGAGACAGCCCCGAGCACGACATCGAGGGCGCCGCCGGAGCCGGCCTCGACAGCGTGCTACTGCGCACGGGCATCCTCAGCGACAAAGACGATGCGGCCCTGCAGGCTCGGCTGCCCAAAGGCGCCCGCCGCGTCTACAGCCTCACCGAACTCCGCTGGTAAGATTCAGACGCCCCGCTGAGCGGTGTTACCCCGGCCCTTCGGCTTGCCTTCGACGCAGTGCCGGCAGGTCCTCTCGTTGAGGAAGTCCGGACGTTCCTGATCTTCCACGGTCAACGGCATCTGGCAATTGAAGCAGATGACCGGGCCGATCTCGCGGAGATCGGGGCCCACGCCGACGCGTTCGTCGAAGACGAAACACTCGCCGTCGTAACGCGCGCCGCCGACCTCTTCGAAGTCGTTCAGGATCCCGCCGTCGAGCTGGAGCACGTCGGTGTACCCTCGCATGGCCATGAAAGAGCCGGCTTTCTCGCAGCGGATGCCGTCGGTGCAGAACAACACGACCGGCTGCGTCTCGAGTTCCGCGGGAAGATTCTCCACTGCCACCGGGAAGTCCCGGAAATTCCTGATCCGCGTCACGACCGCCCCCTTGAATGTTCCCATGCTCCACGCCCAGCAAGTCGGCGGCGTTGCGGTTGGTCCAGATCTGGCGGCCGTCGTCGCTGATGTACAGGAGCGCCTGGGGAACCGTGGCCAGGATCGCCTCGGACCGGCCGCCCGCCTCGTCGTGGTCGTTTACCTGCTGTCACAGCGGAACGGAGGGCCGTCCAGGACGCAGTCTGGGGCAAACGGGGGTCAGGTCTCAGGCGATCTACGAATCGACCGCCTGGTCATGCAGGTAGCGGCACTGGACCATGCCGGCGCTGTCCAGGTCGACCTAGGCGTCCTGGCCCTTGTAGACGATCCAGCGCTTCGTGGCGACCTGTGGGCCGGCCCTGTCGGGTTCGACAATCTTGCTGACGCGACGGTCGAAGACGTCGGAGACAAAGCCCTCCCTTCCGCTTGGCCGTCCTACGGGTGTGCTGCGGTCAGTGCCGTGGACTTGCGGTTACAGAAGTCATGATCATGGAAAGAGCGATCAGAGTCCGAATCCTGGCGGCCACAGCCCCGGTGGCCTCGATCAGCTCAGCGAGCTGGTCGAGCACGATCGGTACGAGCGAGACCCGGGCCAGAGGTGCCCGGCGGACCGGGTCAGACACCATGATCCGCTGGACCAAGGCGGCGGCGTCATCCGTCGGGTAAAGGATGCGGGCAGAGTGGGTCGCATGGCCCAGTGCGTAGAGGGCGAGCTGGTAAAGCATGTCGCGGGGCAGGGGGGTGGCCCAGAGGTCGCGGTACTTGGCGTCGAGGACGGCGACCACCCGGCCGGCACGCTCGACCACGAAGTCCGGCCGGGGGGTGGGCGAGCGGCGATTCCGGGGGTTGAAGCCCGACTCGTAGGCAAGCATGCCGCGGAGGCCGACCTCGTCGCGGACGGTATGGCCGGAGAGGTTCTCGCGGAGGAACCGGGACAGCAGGGCCTGGAAGAACCGGTTCATGTCAAACAGGAAGCCGGCCGCCTCCAGCTGCGGGCCTGATTCCCGCAACGACACGCCGACCCCATCGACGAGCATGCGGATCAGGTTCAAGGCTGGCTCGTACGCTGCGGTCAGCCGGTTCAGCCCCCGTTCGGCCCGGGTCACGGTCGCTGCGTCGAGCCGGATCCCGGTCACCCGTTGGGCCAGCCCGTCGGCCAGGCGGCGGGCCTCCCGCCGCAGGGCGAGGTCGGTGGCTAGTCCGGCGGCCAGGCCCAGGCCCGAGCGCAGCACCCGATTGGGGAGGTTGTCCTCGACCCGGGGGTGGTGCGTGCACGGGAGCGTCGCGCCGGGCTGGCCACCGCGGCGGGCGATCTGATCGACATTGAGCCGACCCCGGGGCGATCCCAGCCACTCCGCGGTCGGCACGTAGGCGCGGTGCAGGCCCCGGCCGATGAGCTCGGCGGCCTCGGCCAGGAGCTGGGCAACGAGCAGGTCGGCGAATCCCAGGCGGTCCAGCCGCACGTTCGTGGCCGACAGCAGCCGCAGCTTGCGGAACCCGAAGGCGTACCGCAGCAGCCGCAGGAGGTGGGCCTGGTCGATCTTGGGCGCGATGGTGATCGCCAGGTCGCCCAGGCGCACGGTCCCGACATACGAGGTCGCCTGGACCGAGAGCCCCGCGCGGAGCTCGACGACCTCCAGGAGCCCAGCACGGGTCAGTTGCTCGGCCAGAGTCCTGGCCGCCGGATCGCTCAGCGAGCGGCCCGCCAGGAGGCTGCCAGGCTCGGGCTGGCGTGACTCCCACTCCCGGAGCCGGACCGAGACGGCGGCCGGGGTCATCAGTTCGGGTCCTCGGCGTCCGGGGCATCCGCCACCGATTCGCTGGCGTCGGCCGCGATGGCCTCCGGCGAGGCGATGACCTCGGGGCAGGGCTCCAGCAGGGCCTGGATCAGTGCGGCGTCTCGGCCGGGCTCGAAGACCTCGTGGCGGATCCGGCGGTTGGCGGTGTCGAGCAGGCCATTGCCGAGGATCGCCTGCAGGGCGGTGAAGTCCTCGTAGCAGTACTCCTCCAGCAGGGGCACGATGTCGTCCCGCACGGCGTGCCGCAGCGCGTCCAGGGTCGCGATCGGGCGGCCGTCGTGCAGCAGGTACGAGTGCCCGATCTGCAGGTGCCGGGCGTCGCGCCCCACGTGCTCGCAGACGCGGCGGTTGAGCGCCTCCAGCCAGGCCGCCAGCGGGACGCCGTGGACCGTGTGGCCCCGGAGGACCGAGGCGTCGGGCATCAGCTCGACGAACCCGAACCGCCGCCGCAGCGCCGCGTCGAGCAGCGAGATCGAGCGGTCGGCGGTGTTCATGGTCGCGATCAGGAACACGTTGGGCGGCACGCGGAGGGTCTCGCCGCTGACCGGCAGCGTGATCGCCTTGCCGCGCTTGTCGGCCTCCAGGACGGTCAGGAGCTCGCCGAAGATGCGGGGAATGTCGCCGCGGTTGATCTCGTCGATGATCAGGACGTACCGGCGGCCCGGGTTCGCGCTCGCGTCGCGACAGAGCCGCTTGAACCCGCCGTCGCGGAGCCGGAAGCCGACCTGGCCGCCCACGACTTCCGGGCGGTAGCCCTCCAGGAAGTCCTTGTAGCCGTAGCCCGGGTGGAAGCAGCAGAGCCGGACCAGGCCGTCGCCGCGGTCGCCGCCGTGGACCTCGGCCTGCTGGGTCGCGTCGAGCTTCTCGTAGAGACGGCCGAACGCCGCCAGGGCGGCCAGGTCGCGGGCGGTCCGCTCGGCCCAGTACGTCTTGCCGGTGCCGGGTGGGCCGTAGAGGATGCACTGCCCCTTGCGCTCCAGGATCGACTGGATGCGGCCGGGCACGCCGATGCGGCGTTTGGGTGGCAGATCGGGCCCGGGGCCGGGATCAGGGCCGGCGTGCAGGATCCGGCGCTCGATCTCCAGGATGTTGACGGTCTGGCCGATCGTGCTCAGCGTGGTCAGCAGGCCCTCGGGCTCGGGCAGCTTCCACTCGTCGGTCGAGAGCCAACGGATCGCCCGTCGGTGGGCGAAGTCGGAGGAGCCGTCGAACTGGTAGTCGCCGGTGACCCGGCCAATCCCGAGCACGGTCGCACCGTCAGCGGCCACGACCAGGTCTCCGACAGCGATCTTCTCGAGGAACCTGGCGATCTGACTGGCGGCACGCCCCGTGGCGGCGGGGGCGGTCGGGTAGCGCTCGGCCAGCCGCCGCTTGAGCTGCTCCTGGAAGCCCTCGGCCGCCGCCAGCTCCGAGAGGTCACCGAGCTGATCCCACCCGATGGCGACCAAGCCCCCCGCTCGCATCAGGTCCCAGCGGTTCCGGGGGAACTCGCCGTTGCTCGTGCCGATCCGCCAGTAGGGCCGCGGCTCGCCGTCGAGCCGATTCAGGACGGTCGTCAACGAGTTCATCGGCATGCCGAGCTCGGTGGCGATCGCGACATACCGCCCTCCGCAGTCATAGCGTCCCTTGCCTTCAGGGGGCTGCAGCAGGAGCTTGCGGAGGTGGAACCGCTGGTGGTCGGCGTTGTGGTAGTCGTCGAGCTTCTCGGGGAACAGCAGGCTGAAGTACTTGTGCCCCCAGGACAGGTTGCTGACGTCGGGCGCCTCGCGATCCAGGTCCTCCTGCAGCTGCCGGTAGTCGGCGTCCGAGCCCCCGGGCGGCACCAGCCGGAGCCGCTCGACGCCGCGCAGCAGCTGGTCGCGGTGCTTGTGAGCGATCGCGATCGCCTCCTCGAGCGACACCTCGCGCCCCTTCGGCCCGCCGCCCGCCGCCCGCCGCCACCCAGGACTCGGTGCCCTGGCGCCGGAAGAGCCCGAACTTCAGGGCGCTGCCGCCCGAGATGCTGCCGAACCGGGCGGGGAACTCCTCGTCGTTCTTGAACTCCAGCCAGTAGGCCAGGCTGTCCTTGGTGCTGGTGACGTGCAGCTCGTGGAGCAGCGCCTCGCCGTCCAGGCTGGCCAGCCGGTCGGGCCCGAAGCGAGCCCGGAAGTTGCCGTAGTAGGTCGCGAGCTGATCCGGGGTCAGCAGCACCCCCTCGGCCTGCATCTGCTGGTGGCGGTCGAGCAGGCGCGACTGGATGGCGGGGTCGAGCATCGGGAGGTCTGGCCTGGTGGATCGTGGCGGCGACCCGGTGCGCCGGCGTGGCGCCCGAATGGGGCGTTACGAGGGTCACCGGGCCTGCTTGCGTCGTCAAGGCGGCGACGGTGACGGAGTCGCGTGGGGCGGCCCGGTGGCGGTGCGAGCCAGTCAGGCACTGGGCATTGCCTGAGAACACGAGCGAGGTCCGACCGTCACGCCCTCGGTGCCCCACCGCGACCGATCGGGATGCATGTCATTGCGGAAGGTCGAATCGGAAGGCATCGGCCTCAAAAAAACGACGATCTCTTGCGTGTTCAGTTGCGGTGTGTTTAATTCCATCGGCGATCCTCGCTCGCGATCTGGACGGGACTCGTCACCGCACTTCCACTCGAATCCGTCGCCGATCACCGAGAGCCGACATGCCTTCCCCGACCGGACGATCTCCGGCCTTGCCCCGGGTCGTGGCGCTGACGGCGCTGCTGACCCTGGTCATGCTGGCGCCGGCCAGAGCACGGGGCGGCTGTGTCCATGATGAGCTCCAGTTCGGGCTGGATCCGGCCACCTCGGCCCACTTCCAGCGGCTGATCGCCGCCGGAGCCATGGCCGACCCGGCGGATCTCGCCGCGCCCCCGATCGAGCGCGAGCGGCCGGGTGGGCCGAGACCCTGCTCCGGTCCGAGCTGCTCGGGGCAGGGCGGGCTGCCGACGGCGCCCGCCGCGTCGATCGCACCGGCTCCCGCATCGTGGGCCTGGAGCGGCCCGGCCATGGACCTGGCCCGACCCGGCGCGATCGCGTACCCCCTCCCTGGCTCACGGCCCCGACCGGTGGGACGCGGTCCCTCCATCTTCCATCCGCCGCGATGCCCCGTGGCCTGACCGCCCCCAGGCCGATCCCACTCGGGCACACACTGGTCCGTCCACGATCGCCGCTCGCGCGTGCCCTCCGCACGGTCACGCCCCCGGTCCGCCAGGCTCGCGTCCCACGACGCGGAGCGTCTGGAGGTCGGGGGCCGATCCCGGTCGGTGCGCGGGCTGAGCCCTCCTCGGGCCCAGGCACGGGGAGAGTGCGCGATCTCCGGACGCGGCCGGACGCTGCCTGGCAGCG
>CAZUZD010000093.1:0-19707 GCA_964624465.1 uncultured Isosphaeraceae bacterium | reverse complement strand
CATGTTGTCGCGGAGGTAGTCGAAGCCGAACTCGTTGTTGGTGCCGTAGGTGATGTCGCGGCGGT
This sequence comes from uncultured Isosphaeraceae bacterium, assembly GCA_964624465.1. Taxonomy (GTDB): domain Bacteria; phylum Planctomycetota; class Planctomycetia; order Isosphaerales; family Isosphaeraceae; genus CAZUZD01. The sequence continues at coordinate 19,642 of CAZUZD010000093.1, read as the reverse complement.
ACATCCGCAGCCGCTCGCCGGAGTCCATGTCCGACTGGATCGCGCCGACGGAGACGCCCAGGCCGTTGAACAGCGGGCTCATCCACTCCGAGTCGCGGCGCGCCAGGTAATCGTTGACCGTGATGACGTGGACGCCTTTGGCCTCGAGCGCATTGAGGTACGCGGCCAGGGTGGCGACGAGGGTCTTGCCCTCGCCGGTGACCATCTCGGCGATCTTGCCCTGGTGCAGGATCATGCCGCCCAGGAGCTGCACGTCGTAGTGCCGCATCGACAGGTAGCGGCGCCCCGACTCGCGGCAGGCGGCGAACGCCTCAACCAGCAGGTCGTCGAGCGTCTCGCCCCGCGCCAGCCGGGCGCGGAACTCGGCGGTCTTGCCCAGGAGCTGCTCGTCGGAGAGCGCCTGCATGGCCGGTTCGAGGGCGTTGACCGCCTCGACGCGGGGCCGGAGCTTGCGGATCTGGCGCTCGTTGGCGTTGCCGAAGACCCGGATCAGGCCCCCGGAGAGGGCCTCCGTGACCGCCGAGACGCCGTTGGTGGTCCGATCCCAGATATCGGTGAGCAGGTCCTGCATGGCCATCCTTCGCGCCCCTGGATCGGGCCGTCAACATCCTAAACTGCGGAAAGCTTGCACTTTATAGCGAAGCTGCCGGTCGGTCAAGGCGGGCCGGCAGGCGCCGGCGCTCGCCCCCCGAGCGGCTGCGGGGGCAGTCCCGTCGTGCCAATAAGGACAACCCGATCGCTCCGGATCGCCACCGCCGGGCCGGGCGGCCGATCCGTCAGTCCCGCGCCGCTCCGGCGCCCCCGGCTGGCCCCGGTCGGTCGGCAGCGGCGGCGTCCCGATGCCGCCAGACCTCCAGGGCGCCGAAGGTGGCCTCGGGCCGGAAGTTGCGGCGGACGATCGGCGCCAGCGCCTGCAGGGCCGCGTGCACGTCCGGCGGGCCGTCCGGGCGGTCCAGCTCACCGGGGGCCCAGACGACCACGGTGTCGGGGCCGGCGGCGGCCAGGGCGGCCACGAACTGCGCGGTCGCCTCGGGCCGGACCAGCAGCCAGGCCAGCGACTCGGCCGGCAGCGCCGAGCGGCGGCCGGTCGGGCCGGTCAGCGCCGGGGCCGCTCCCAGCAGGTTCGCGACCGCCGTATCCGGCGCGGTGTGTGCCCGCAGGTGGGTCAGGACGCCCCGGTAGTCGTCCCAGGCGTAGCGGGCGGCCAGGTACACGCCGGGGTTGGAGCGGTAGCCCGGCGGACACGCCTCGGGCTCGGACCAGGTCCCCGCCGCCAGGCCACGCAGCGCCGGCAGCACCTGCGAGGGCACGACCAGCGCCGGCCGGACCTGCACCCCGACGGCGACCAGCGCCAGCACCATCGCGAGCCGGGGTCCGGCCGCCGCCGCCCGGTCGGCCAGCGCCAGCGCGGCCAGCACCCCGAGGGCGACCGCCCCGACCAGCCAGCGGGGCTGGTCCAGGTACGCGTGCGGGCAGGGGCTCAGCGGCCGGTAGAGCCAGACCCCGGCCAGCGCCACCAGCCAGGTGCGGGCCGAGCGGCGGGCCGGGCCATCGCCGCGCCCGAGCATCAAGGCCAGCGCGGCGGCCACCGCCAGGTCGCGCACGTTCGCCTGCCGGGCCAGCTCGACCAGGAACGACGCCGGCGTGAGCCGGTTGTACGAGCCGCCCACGGCCGCCGTCCGCACGCTCGTCAGGAAGTCGCCCACCAGCCCGGCCGCCGCCAGCGGGGCCAGCGCCAGCGCCAGCCCGACGGCCAGGGCGGCCAGCGACGAGGCCAGGGCCCGCCGGGGCGCAAACGACTCCGGAGATTGGTTTTCGGTCCAGAGGGCGCTTGCCAGCGCCGGCCAGAGCAGGACGGTCTGCGGCCGGATCGAGGCCCCGGCGGCGGCCAGCAGGCCGGCGGCGATCCAGGCCGACCGGCCCCGGCCCGACTCGGCGACGAGCAGCGCCAGGACCGTGAACAGGGGCCCGTGCCAGTCGCGCTGGGCCGTCTGGGTGTAGTCCAGGCCGAGATACTGGCTCAGGAACGCCGCCGCCGCGATCGCCCCCGGCAGCGCCGTGCCGAACCGCCGCCGGCTCCAGGCGCAGAGGGTGGCCCCCAGCACGATCAGCAGGCCGGCATCCAGGGCCGCCAGGGCCCAGGGCGCCCCCCAGCCGGCCCCCTTGCCGAGCGCCCAGGCGATGTAAATGGTGCCCGGGAAGTTGTTTGCCGCCAGGTCGCGGTACGGGCGCAGGCCGAGGTCCCAGCCGTGGGCCAGGGTGGCGAAGACGTCGTGGTCCGACCACCAGGGCCAGGTCAGGTAGTGGGGCACCCAGGCGGCCCACTGCCCGAGGGCGAGGGCGACGAGGGCCGCGGTCAGCGCCCCCGAGGCCAGGACGCGGCCGGCGAGGGCGTCCGCGGGGGCCGCGGCGGGCGCCGGGGTCGCGGCCGCGGCGGCCTGGGGGCGGGGCTCGGCCCAGCCGGCGGGCAGGCTGGTCATGGCCGGCCGCCTGCCGGCAGCCGCCGGGGCGCGGGGCCGCCGCTGGGGCGGTGGCGGTGGGGTCGCATCGCGGTTGGGCATCCCTGCGGGTCGATCGAGGCGAGTGGGTCGGATTCTGACCCCGACGGCGGGCCGCTGGCAAGGCCAGTCCATCGGCGGGCGCGGATCGGTGGGGCGTCTGGGTCGCCGGGGGCGGCGGCGTCGCTTAGAATCCTCGGGGTCAGCCCGGCCAGCCGCGCCGGGGAGGATCGCACCCGGGGGATCTGCCAATCGTGTCGGAGTCGGCGGAGCAGGGCGGAGCGGTGGGGGGGCGTCCCGACCCTGGCCACGGCCCCAGGCGCCTGATCTTCCTGGGCACCGGGACCTCGACCGGCGTGCCCGCCTTCGGGTGCGACTGCGCCGTCTGCACCTCGGGCACGCCCCGGAACCAGCGCACCCGGCCCAGCGTCCTGCTGGAGACGCCCGGCGGCAACGTCATCATCGACACCTCGCCCGAGATGCGCCTGCAGCTGCTCCGCGAGCGGGTGCGGCAGGTGCACGCGATCGTCTACACTCACGCCCACGCCGACCACCTCTTCGGCCTCGACGACGCCCGCCTGTTCCCCCGCTCCATCGGCGGCCCGGTGCCGGTGTACTGCGAGGAGGAGGTCGAGCTGGCCATCCGCCAGTCGTTCCCGTACGCCTTCAACGACCAGGCGAAGCGGATGCCCTCCGGCGGCGTGCCCCAGCTCGACTTCCAGCGGATCGAGGTCGACGCCCCCTTCGAGGTCCGCGGCGAGACCCTGATCCCCATGCGCCTGCACCACGGCCGGTTCCGGGTGCTGGGCTACCGGATTGGCGACCTCGCCTACTGCACCGACGTCTCGAAGATCCCCGACCAGAGCCTGGCGCAGCTCCAGAACCTCGACGTCCTGATCCTCGACGCCCTGCGGTTCCAGCCGCACCCGACCCACTTCAGCCTGGCGCAGGCCCTGGAGGTCGTGGCGCAGCTCAAGCCCCGCCGCACCTGGCTGACGCACCTCTCGCACGACTACGACCACGACGCCGTCGAGGCGACCTTGCCCCCCGGCGTGGCGCTGGCCTACGATGGGCTGGCGATCGGGTTCTGACGGCCCGAAAGTCGCCTGGACCACACGGCTTGCGCCGCCGGTTCGTCGCAGGCGTTCCCGGAACTGTCCTCCTCGGAGTTGCCACCCCACATGCCACCCGACCCGGAACTGGTCGCCCGGCTGGAGCGTCATGGCCAGGCGCACTTGCTCCGCTGCTGGGACCGCCTCGACGCGGCCGGCCGCTCGCGGCTGGCCACCGAGCTGGCGGCGATCGACTTCGAGCGGCTCGACCGGCTCGTGCGCGAGCTCGTCTTCGAGACGGCCGCCACCGCCCCCGATCCCGGCCTGATCGCCCCGGTGGCCGTCGACCGGCTGCCCCGGACCGACGGCGAGCGGGTCGCCCGCCGCCACGCCGCCGAGCGGGGCGCCGAGGCCCTGGCCGCCGGCGAGGTGGCCGTGGTCATCGTCGCGGGCGGGCAGGGGACCCGGCTCGGGTTCGACGGGCCCAAGGGGACGTATCCCATCGGCGCCGTCTCGGGCGCCAGCCTGTTCCAGATCCACGCCGAGAAGGTGCGGGCCCTGGGCCGCCGCCACGGCAAGCCGATCCCCCTGTACGTCATGACCAGCCCCGAGAACCACGCCGCCACGGTCCGGTTCTTCGCCGAGCACGACCACTTCGGGCTCGCCCACGTCCGCATGTTCGTCCAGGGCCAGATGCCCGCCGTCGACCAGGCCACCGGCCAGGTCCTGCTGGCGGCCGAGGACCACGTCGCGCTCAGCCCCGACGGCCACGGCGGCACCCTGGCCGCGCTGGCGGCGCCCGGGCCCGACGGCGCCCCGAGCTGCCTGGCGGAGATGGCCGAGCGGGGCGTGCGCACCCTGTTCTACTTCCAGGTCGACAACCCGATGGTGCAGATCGCCGACCCGGCGTTCCTGGGCCTGCACCGCGCCGCCGGGGCCGACGTCTCGTTCAAGATCGTCGAGAAGGTGCAGCCCGACGAGCGGGTGGGCGTGGTCGTCGAGGTCGAGGGCCGGCCCACGGTCATCGAGTACTCCGACCTGCCGCCGGCCCTGGCCGAGCTGCGCGAGCCCGACGGCGGCCTGTCGCTCTGGGCCGGCAGCATCGCGATCCACCTCTTCGAGCGCGCCTTCATCGAGCGGATCGTCGGCTCGGCCAGCCTGCCGTTCCACCGGGCGCTCAAGAAGGTGCCGTTCGTGGACGCGGCCGGCACCCTGGTCGAACCGAAGGCGCCCAACGCGGTGAAGTTCGAGACCTTCATCTTCGACGCCCTGCCGCTGGCCGAGCGGTACGCGGTGGTCGAGTGCGACCGGGCCGTCGAGTTCGAGCCGCTCAAGAACGCCACCGGGCCGGATTCGCCCGGGTCCGTGCGGGCGCGGATGAGCGACCTGTTCGCCGGCTGGCTCGAGCAGGCCGGCGCCACCGTCGCCCGCCGCGACGACGGCACGGTCCCCTTCGGCATCGAGATCAGCCCCCTCTACGCCCTCGACGCCGGCGAGCTGCGCTCGAAGCTGCCGGCCGGCACCGTCGTCGACGGCCCGCTCTACCTGGGCCCGCCGGCGGCCCGCTGACCCGCCCCCCGGGCCCGTTCCCTTGACAGCGCCCGAGGCGCGCGACGACCATGCGGGACCCCCGGGGGATTCCTCCCCCGCGGCCCCGCGCCGGGGAGTTTGCCCCCGGGCGGAGACGACGGACACCTGACGGACCCGCAACGGAACGGACGGATTCGATCATGCTTTACGCCGTGGTGATGGCCGGGGGCAGCGGGACCCGGTTCTGGCCCAAGAGCCGCCGCAACCGGCCCAAGCAGCTGCTCCGCCTCTTCGGCGACGCCACCATGATCCAGGACACCGTGTCTCGCATCCGCGACCTGGTGCCCCCCGAGCGCACGCTCATCATCACCGGCGGCGACCAGGCCGAGGCGATCCGGGCGCAGCTCCCGGAGATCCCGGCCGAGAACGTCGTCGCCGAGCCCTGCCCGCGCGACACCGCCCCCTGCGTCGGCCTGGCCGCCTCGATCGTCGCGGCCCGCGACCCCGAGGGGACCATGATCGTGATGTCGGCCGACCACGTGATCCGGCCGGTGGCCACCTTCCTCCAGTCGGTGCGCGCGGCCGTCTCGGTCATCGACGAGGACCCGACCACCTTCGTCACCTTCGGCATCACCCCGACCCGCCCCGAGATCGGCTACGGCTACATCGAGCAGGGGGAGTCGCAAGGGAAGCGCGAGGGGGTCTCGGTCCACAAGGTCGCCCAGTTCCGCGAGAAGCCGGACCGGGCCACGGCCGAGCAGTTCCTCCAGGCCGGCAACTTCGTCTGGAACTCGGGGATCTTCGTCTGGCGGGCCCGCGCCGTGCTCGACGCCCTGGCGCAGTACCGCCCCGGGCTGGCCGCCGCCATCGGCCGGGTCGCCGCCGCCTTCGGCACGCCGGAAGCCGATGAGGTGCTCGCCCGCGAGTTCCCGCAGATGGAGAAGGTGCCGATCGACAAGGCGGTCATGGAGCCGTACCCGAACGTCCGCGTGCTGGAGGTCCTCTACGACTGGAGCGACGTCGGCGACTGGCGGAGCCTGGCCGAGCTCCTCCCCAGGGACGCCCACGGCAACACCGTCGAGGGCCCCGTGCTCGCCCGCGAGACGACCGGCTCGATCGTGATCGCCGACGACGGCCACCTCATCGCGACCCTCGGCCTCGACGACATCGTCGTCATCCAGTCCGGCGGCGCCACCCTGGTCGCCCGCCGCGACCAGCTCGACCGCCTCAAGGCCCTCGTCGAGAGCCTCCAGTCCGCCGGCCACGGTGAGTACCTCTGAGGTCCAGCCTTGCGTTGTGGAATGGGACAGCGGCCGAATGAACAACACGCAACCGTGGGCGGCCGTCCGGGTGGCTGGGGTCTCGTCCTCGAGACCCCGGGGGGGTCGTGGATCCCCGGGGCGGGGGGGCGCGTCCCCCGCCACCCCCCCCGGCCGGCCCCGTGGGACGGGCGCCGCCGAGGGAGGGCGGGGGGGGTGGGGGGGGGGGGCGCCCGCCCCCCCCCGGGGGGGGGGGGGCGCCGGCCGCGGGCCCCCCCCCCCCCCCCCCCCCCCACCCACCGCTTCCGGACCGATGGGACGGGCTCCGCAGAGTGAGGGCTGAAGGTTGGGACGCATCCTGGGCATCGATTTCGGGCTGAAGCGGGTCGGCGCGGCGCTCAGCGACCCGAGGCGGTCGATCGCCACGCCCCTGGAGGTCTACGAGCGTCGGGACGAGCGGCTCGACGGCCGGCACTATCGCGAGCTGGTCGAGGAGGAGGACGTCGAGCGGATCGTGGTGGGTCTGCCGCTGCACACCGGCGGCGGCGAGAGCGAGCTCTCCGCGCAGGCCCGCCGGTTCGCCGCCTGGCTGGGGGAACTGACGGCCCGCCCGGTGGTCCTCTACGACGAGCGGTACACGACCTCCGAGGCCGAGGAGCTCATGCGGGCCGCCGGCCTCAAATCCGCCGACCGCAAGGCCCGCCGCGACATGCTGGCCGCCCAGCTCCTGCTCCAGGCGTACCTCGAGGCCGGCTGCCCCGAGACCGAGGCCCCGGCCGCCCCGCTGGCCGACGAGCCCGAGCCGCCCGCCCCGGAGGACGCCCCTTGAGCACGACCCTGATCGTCGGCTGCGGCTACCTGGGCCGCCGCGTCGCCCCCCGGCTCGCGGCCCAGGGCGAGCGGGTGCTCGGCACCAGCCGATCGGAGTCCGGCGCGGAGGCCCTCCGGGCGCTCGACATCGAGCCGGTGCGACTGGACGTGGCCGCCGACATTCCCCCCGGCGCGGTGCCGGCGGTTGACCGGGTCCTCTACTGCATCGGTTACGACCGCTCGGCCGGCGTACCCCTGCGCACCGTCTACGTCGACGGCCTGGCCCGGTTCCTGGCCGCCTTGCCGGGCTCGCCCCACCTGGTCTACGCCAGCTCGACGGGCGTCTACGGCGGCAGCGGCGGAGCCTGGATCGACGAGTCCACCCCCGCCGAGCCGCCGACCGAGTCGGGCCGCGCCTGCCTCGACGCCGAGGGCCTGGTGCTGCGGCACGCGGCCGAGCGTGGGACGACGGCGACGATCCTGCGGCTGGCCGGTTTGTATGGACCGGGCCGGATCATCCGCCGCGACCCCTTGCGGCGCGGGGATCCCATCGGCGGCGACCCGGCCAAGTTCGTGAACCTCGTGCACATCGACGACGCGGCCGACGCCGCCGTGGCCGCCTTGCGGACCCCCGGCCTGGCGGGGGTCTTCAACATCGTCGACGACCGCCCGGTCAGCCGTCTGGAGCTGTACACGCTGGCCGCCCGGCTCCTGGGCGCCCCCGAGCCGACGTTCGTCCCCCTGCCGCCGGGTGCCCCCGACGAGGCCGACAAGCGCGTCCGCGGCGCCCGGTTCCGCGCGGCGTCCGGTCGATCCTGGACCTACCCCGACGTGACCACCGGCCTGCCGGCGGCCCTCGCGGCCGAGGGCTGACGGGCCCAACGCGCGGCGGGCGGCCGGTAGTGCCAATCGCCCACGAGGTGCATCAGGGTCCCTGGGAATCGAGGGCTCAGTCGCCGCTCTCGGCGGCCTCGATGCCACTGGGTAGCCCAGACGAGCAAGTCGTCTGGGCTACCCTGCTTCCAGCAAGACGACCAACCCGTGCTGCTTTGCTCGCTCCTGCAACTCGATCGCCGTCGACTCCGCGTACTCGCCGAGGTCATACTCTGCCGAGCCCTGGGCCGCTTCGAGCAGTCGGGACAGGGGCACGTCCGCGAGGGCGGGAATGAGCTTCCTTGCCGCGACGATCGCGCTCGCCGTCGCTCGTCCTTCCGGCCAGCGGAGTCGTACCCGGATTTTCTCGAGTCGGCCCATCAAGGGGACTTCTTCGCCTGGAAAGACCCTCGATCGGATCTCCCAGCCGCAAGCGCTGCACCTGAGCAACTCAAGGTGGCCGCCCCTTTCGGCGGTAATACCGACGTTGCCGCAGGCCGGACATGCTCCAATCGGGGTCATGACCCCTCCAAAGCTGGGTCGCCCAGACGGCCAGGTCTGGGCGACCCGATCGCGGCCGAGGCCCGGGCGGGCTGACGCGGTGGCGTTCGCCAACGACCACGGGCGGCCCGAGACATCGGACCGCCCGCGTGTTGAGGTCGAGGCGGTGGGGACCGGGCGGCTCAGTCGCCGCTCTCGGCGGCCTCGATGTAGCAGTTCAGCGGGCCCTTGCTGGCGCTCATGCGGGGGTCGGGGCCCCAGCCGAGCACCTGGTCGCGCTTGAGCTCGGCCTTCTCCTTGTGGGTCGTGTAGACGATCGCCCGGCCGGTGTTGTGGATCCGCCAGGTGAGGGTCTCGCTGGTCGACAGGGAGTGGGCGAAGACCTTGCAGAGCAGGTCGATGACGTATTCGAACGTGTGGACCTCGTCGTTGACGAGGATCACGTTGTACGGCGGCAGCTTCCGGGTCTCGGTCGACTCGACGGCCTTGGTCTTGGGCCGGGTCTGGGTGCTGACGACCGTCGATTCGGACTCGGGCTCGAACTCAGCAGGGTCGTGGCTCATGACGGCTCCCGCCATGCGATTGGACCGGGGTCTTCAACAGCTGTTAAGATAGCGTCCCGGCACCCGGCCGCGGTAGGCGTTTTTCCGGGTGCCCCGCCCCCACGTTCGCCACGAATCCCTGGAGACCCGCTCGGATGGCCGACCCGACCCCCGGCACGGTGCTGCGGAACCTGCAGCAGGCGCAGGCCGCCATGAAGAAGTCCCGCCAGGCGATGCGTCTGGCCCGCACCGGCCACGCCGACGCCCAGGTCGTCCTCCGCGCCGGCTGGGACAGCCTGGTCCAGGCCCAGCGGATCCTCTCCGAGGTCCCGCTCGCCTCGGCCGACGACGCCGTCATGACCCGCCAGATCGCCGTCCAGCGCTACGCCACGGCCCTCCTCGTCCGCCTCCGGCGCCTGGCCCGCAACGGCCCCGGCGGCCTCGGCGCCGACGACGACCTCGACGGCGACGACGACGTCGAGTGAGCCGCCCCGCCTGGCACCGGACCTGACCTGACCTGAACCCGACCCGACCGAACCGCCGTTCGCCCCCATTTGAGGCCCCATGAGCCGCCCGTCCCGCCCGGAATCCCGAGAGCCCGCCGCCCCCATGCCCGACCGGCCGCTCGAGCCGCCGGCCGAGCTGCCGACGCTCGCGATCCGGTCGGCCGGGCTGCACCCCTTCATCTTCCGCAAGATGATCGACGGCGCGATCGGGCGGCCACGGCCCCACGACGGCGACCTGGTCCGGGTCGTCGACCGCGACGAGCAGCCGCTGGGATTCGGGCTCTGGAACAGCCGCTCGCAGATCGCGCTCCGGATGCTCAACCAGGGGGTCGAGCCCCCCGGCCCCGAGCACTGGCGCAGTCGCCTGGCCGACGCCGTCTCCCTGCGGCACGACCTGCTGAATCTGCCCGAGGTCACCGACGCCTACCGCGTGCTGCACGCCGAGGGGGACGGGCTCTCGGGCCTGATCGTCGACCGGTTCGCCGACGTGCTCTCGGTCGAGTGCTTCAGCCTGGGCATGTACCAGCGCATCGGGGCCATCGGCGAGCTGCTGGCCCCGATGGTCGGCACGAAGCACCTGCGGGTGCACGTCGACGACCGCATCGCTCGCGCCGAGGACTTCCCCGGCCGGCCGGTGGCGACCCCCGGGGCGCCCCCGGTGGTGACGATCCGGGAGCACGACATCCGCTACCGGGTGAAGTTCGACGGCGGCCACAAGACCGGCTTCTTCTGCGACCAGCGCGACAACCGCCGCGCCCTGCAGCCGCACTGCCGCGACCGCTCGGTGCTGGACGTCTGCTGCTACAGCGGCGGCTTCGCGCTCAACGCCCTGATCGGCGGCGGGGCCCGCGACGTCACGGCCGTCGACCTGGACGAGAAAGCGGTCGCGATGGCCCGCGAGAACGCCAACCTCAACCAGGTTCGACCCACCCTGGTGCACGCCGACGCCTTCGGCTACCTGCGGCAGATGGGCGTCAACGGGCGCAGCTACGGCACGATCGTGCTCGACCCGCCCAAGCTGATCCCCAACCGCGAGGAAGTCTCCCTCGGCAAGCGGAAGTACTACGACCTGAACGCCCTGGCCATGAGCCTGGTCGAGCCCGGCGGCCTGCTGCTGACCTGCTCGTGCTCGGGCCTGCTGGGCGTGGAGGAGTTCCTGCACCTGCTGCGGGCCGCCGCGCGCAAGGCGGGCCGCTCGGGCCGGATCCTGGCCGTGACGGGCGCCTCGCCCGACCACCCCGTGGGGCTCGACGCGCTGGAGGGCCAGTACCTCAAGGCCGTCTGGATCCGCATGGGCGACCGCCTGAGCCGCCACGACGACGGCGGCCCCGGTGCTGGTGAGGGGGACGACGACGGCGCCGACGGCCTGGACGGCTCGGAGCAGGACGCCCCCGGGCGGACCCCGCCCGGCCGGATCTGAGCCCGGGCCCCTGGCCAGGGATTTGCCCGTGGATCGAACCGGGCCGGCCGCGTACCATGCGCGCCGGTGCCGGGTCGGTCGGCCCCTTGCCCCCATCCCCCGTCCCGTGCGATCCCGCGCCATGCCGAGCCTGACGGTCGAGAACTACCTCAAGACGATGTACCTGATCTCGGCCCGGCGCGGGGGGGAGCAGGCGGTGGCCACCGGCGAGCTGGCGCAGGCGCTGTCCGTCTCGCCGGGCACGGTCACCGGCATGCTCAAGACGCTCTCCGAGGCCGAACTGGCCACGTACATCCCGTACGAGGGGGCCCGGCTTACCCCTGCCGGCGAGCGGCTGGCGCTGACCGTGCTTCGGCGGCACCGGCTCGTCGAGCTGTTCCTGGCGCAGACGCTGGAGATGACCTGGGACGAAGTGCACGAGGAGGCCGAGAACCTCGAGCACGCCGTCTCCGAGCGCCTGGTCGACCGGATCGACGCCTTCCTGGGCCACCCGGCCGTCGACCCCCACGGCGACCCGATCCCGCGCGCCGACCTGTCGTTCGCCGAGACCCGCGGCGAGCCGCTGGCCGGCCTGCCCGGCGGCAGCCGCTTCCGCCTCGTGCGCGTCGTCGACCAGGACCCGGCGTTCCTGCGCTACCTCCGCGAGGCGGGACTCGACCTCGGCACCGAGGGCGTCCTGGCCGACAACCGCCCCGAATCCGGCGCCCTGATCATCCAGGTCGGCCCCCGCTCCCTCGCCCTCGGCCGCGACGCCGCCAGCAAGCTCCTCGTCACCACCGAGAGCCGCTGAGCCTCGCCTTGCCTGGTGATTCGTCGGGCGGAACAGCGCAGCGTCATCCGCCGGGCCCGCACGGGATACCCTTCGATGGGCCCATCGGCCGGGTCACGCGGTCGGCGTCTGACCCATTGCGGCGGATGACGCTGCGCTAATCCGCCCTACGAAATTGCCGACGAAACTGACTCAGGAGCGGAAGGCGGGGCGGATCGGATCGAGCGGGCGGTCGAGGCGGTAGGGGGTGGGGTCGATGGGGGCGGGGCGGCCCTGGAGCAGGGCGGCGACGAGCTCGGCGGTGCCGGGGGAGAGTTGCAGGCCGGAGCGCTTGTGGCCGGCGGCGAGGATCAGGTTGGCCAGGCCGGGGGCCCGGTCGATCGTGGGGCGGCCGTCGGGGTTGCCGGGGCGGAGGCCGGCCCAGGTGCGCTCGACCTCGGCAGCCGCCAGCGCCGGGCAGAGCCGCAGGGCCAGGTCGATCAGGTCGCGGACCCCGCCCGGGGTGGTGCGGGCCTCGAACCCGACGTGCTCCTCGGTGGAGCCGACCAGCACCCGGCCGTCGTCGCGGGGCACGAGGTACCGGGGGCCCAGCTCGACGATCCGCCGCAGGGCCGGCGGCCGGCTCCGCAGCAGCACGATCTGCCCCCGGACCGGCGGCGTCGGCAGCGCGACACCCAGGCCGGCCAGCAGGGCCTCGGACCAGGCGCCCGCGGCGACGACGAACTGGTCGGCGGCGATCGGCCCGGCGGGCGTCTCGACGGCCAGCACCCGCTCGCCACGGGTCGGGAACCCGAGCACCGGGCAATCGGGCCGCAGGTCGACCCCCCGGCGCCCGCAGGCCACGGCCAGGGCCCGCAGGTGCCAGGGGTTGCGGATCTGGGCCCGGTCGGGCACGAAGTACGCCCGCGCCAGGTCGGTCGTCAGCCCCGGCTCGATGGCCGCCAGCTCGGGCCCGGCGACCCGCTCGAAGGCGATCCCCTCGGCAGCCCAGAGCGCGGTCGATTCCTCCAGCTCGGCGACCTCGTCGGCGTCGAGGGCCAGGTCCAGGCCGCCCGAGCGGCGGTAGCCGTTGTCGAGGCCGGTCTCGGCGCGGAGGGCCCCGGACCACTCGGCGTGCAGCCGGGCGCCCAGGGTCCGCAGCGGGGCGTCGACGTGATCGGTCGGCCGGCAGGCCCCCGGGGCGATGATCCCGGCCCCGGCCCACGACGCGGCGCGGCCCAGCGCCCCCCGGTCCAGGACCGTGCAGCGCCGGCCCTCGCCCGCCAGCACGTACGCGATCGAGAGCCCGATCACGCCGCCGCCGACGATGACGACCTCGGGCGATCGGCCGCCGGCCGCCGGGGCGGTGAAGGGCGGGGCCGGGGCGGTCGGTCGGTGCGGGTCGGCGGGCACGGGTGTCAGTTCCGGGGCTCGGGGCGCTCAGGGGGCGGCGCGGCGGCGTCGGGGGCCGGGGACGGGGCGGCGTCGGAGGCCGCCGATCGGCGGCGGGGTGGGGCCGGGGGGCGGAGGCGGTACATCCGGCCGGGCTCGTCGATCAGCCGGAGCGCCTCGCCGTCCCAGGCGATCGCCTCGAAGCCCCCCGTTTTGTAACGCAGCGCCCCGGCCGGCTGCCAGGGCCCGCCCGGGTCGCGCCGGTACAGCCGGGTCCGGCCGGGGCTCACGACGGCCAGCCGGCGGCCGTCGGGGGACAGGTCGGCCCCGGTGGCCGACTCGGTGAAGCCGGGCAGGGCCCCGACCCGCTCCAGCACCGCCGGACCCAGCAGCGACGCCGGCTTCTCGAACGGCACGCGGTACAGCTCGGCCGGCTGGAGGTCGAACCGCTTGCTCACGAGCGTGACCTGATCGCCGTCGACGAACAGCCCCTCGGCGTCGAACCGCTTGCCGCCCGGGAACCGGTAGAAGACCGTGCGATCGGGCCGGAGCGGGCCGGCGGGTTCGACGGCCGGGTCGGGCTCGACGAACCGGTGCACGGCGCGGACAGGCAGGGCGCCGCCGTTGTTGCCGATGTCGCCCAGGTACAGGAACCCGCGGTCGTCGAGCGCGATGTCTTCCCAGTCGAGGTTCGGCACGCCGACGTCGTACCGCCGCACCACCGTGCCGTCGCCGCGCACGGCGAAGAGGGCGGGGGGGTTGCCCGAGTCGTTGTGGAGCCAGAAGATCCCGGGGTGCCGGCGGCTGCGCACCACGCCCGAGACCTCGCGCAGCTCCTTGTCCTTCAGCCGCCCGATCGGCTCCAGGTCGACGGGCGCCTGGGCGGCGGCGAGGCCCAGCAGCAGGCACAGGACCGCGGTCATGGGGGCGGGCCTCTCGGGGCGGGGGTCCCGGGTTCCGCCGGCGCGGGCCGGGCGATCGCATCCCGGTGAGGGTATCGTAACAGCGGCCCGATTCCCCGACCATTCGCCCCCGCGCGGCCTCCCTCCCGGAGATCCCCCATGCCCGAGCGACGTCGCCCGCGTTCCCGGCCGCTGGCCCTGACCCTGGCCGCCGGCCTGCTGACGATGGGGGCCCTGGCCGCCGCCCGACCCGGAGCCCCGGCCGACGAGCCGGCCGCCGCCATCCGCGCCGTGCTCGACCAGCAGGTGGCCGACTGGAACCGCGGCGACCTCGACGGCTTCGCCGCCGGTTACTGGCGCTCGCCCGAGCTCGTGTTCCAGTCCGGCGGCGACCGGAGCCTGGGCTGGGACGCCATGCGCGAGCGGTACCGCAAGCGCTACCAGGCCGAGGGCAAGGCCATGGGCCGGCTCCGGTTCTCCGACGTCGAGGTCCGCCTGCTCGGCCCCGACGCCGGCTACGCCTACGGCCGCTGGGAGCTCACCATGCCCGACGGTTCCCACCCCGCCGGCCTCTACACCGTGCTCCTGAGGCGCCTGCCCGAGGGCTGGAAGGTGGTCCACGACCACACCTCGTCGGCCCCGTGAGCGCCCGGGAGGCCGGAGCCGGCCGGGTTCTGGTCCCATCGATTATGGTTTGTAGGGTGGATCAGCGAAGCACAATCCACAGGTCTAATGCTCATGACGGTGGATTGCGCTTCGCTGATCCATCCCACAAGATTGATAATGCGGTCCTCCGGACGCGAGGGGCCCCTCCTCACGGGGGCTGCCGGCTTGCGGTCGGCGGCGGGGGCCGGCACACTTGGGGCCGCTGTTGCCGCCGCGACTCGCTGGCCTCGAATCGGACCCGCATGCTGATGGATGTGCCGCAGATTCGACCCGGCAAAGTGTCCGACGCCGAGCCGGTGATGCGCCTGGTCGTCTTCTTCGCCAACGGGGCACAGGGGAACGTGGTCATCCAGCTCCTGGGGCAGCTCGGCATCCGGATGGACCGGCTCGGGGTCACGCCGCCCGAGGGGCTCGACGGCGGCCGCGGCATGGTCCTGTCGATCCCGTGCCCCGACCCGACCACCCTGGCCCGCGCCGAGACGCTCTGCCGGAGCCAGGGCGGCGTCCTGCACCACCAGCCGGTCTGACCCGCTCGTCACCCCGCCGGCCGTGCCCACCCCGTCCCCTCGCCGTTGCTCCCCGGTTCGCCCCACCTGTCCCGCGAGGATCGTCGCCCATGCTCCGCGCCCGCCGTCTGAACCTGCTCGGCCTCGGCCTCGTGTCCCTGCTGGCCGCGACGGCCCCGGTCCGGGCCCAGGACCCGGTGGAGCCGGTCCCCGCCTTCGCCCGCCAGCGCCCGGCCGTCCGCTCGGGCGAGCCCGTGTTCCGGTTCAACGGCAAGGACCTGACCGGCTTCTACACCTACCTGCACGACAGCAAGTACGCCGACCCGAAGGGCGTCTTCTCGGTCGTCGACGGGGTGATCGTGGTCTCGGGCGAGGAGTTCGGCGGGTTCGCCACGAAGGAGGAGTATTCCAACTACCACCTGCTGGTGGAGTGGAAGTGGGGCCCGCGCACGTTCCCGCCCCGCGAGCAGGCGTCGCGCGACTCGGGCATCCTGCTGCACGGCACGGGGCCCGATGGCGCCGTCGGCGGCCACTGGCTGGAGTCGCAGGAGTGCCAGATCATCGAGGGGGGCTGCGGCGACCTGCTGGTGGTGCCCGGTCAGGGGAACGCCGGCAAGCTGAAGCTGACCTGCGAGGTGCGGATCGGGCCCGACGGCCAGCCGTACTGGCAGCCCGGGGGCACGCCGAAGACCCTCGAGGGCGGCCGGTTCAACTGGTGGGGCCGCGACCCGGCCTGGAAGGACGTGCTGGGCGTGCGCGGCCCGCGCGACGTCGAGAAGCCGGCCGGGCAGTGGAACACCCTGGAGGTGTACTGCGACGGCGACACGATCACGAACCTCGTCAACGGCGTGGTGGTCAACCGCGGCACGGGCTCGACGGTGACGAAGGGGAAGCTCCAGTTCCAGTCCGAGGGCGCCGAGATCCACTTCCGGAAGATCGAGATCCGCCCGCTGGTGCGGTGAGTGCGCCGGTGCTGTTGATCCATGCACTCGCGTCTCGCCAGGCGCTCTGCTAGACTGATGCCTGGATGGACCCGCGCCGCTCCCAACGGTGCCGCCCCCGTTCGAAGAGGTCCGAGCCTGATGACTCGCCCCGCCCGGCCCCGGCGTGGCGCGGCGGCCCTGGCCGTCGTGCTGGCGCTGCTGACCCCCGGACTGCTCCGTCCCGCCGTCGCCCGCGCCCAGGCCGGCCCCGAGGCTGCCGCCGTGCAGCGGGGGGTGGCGTACCTGCGGGGCCAGGTCGGCTCGCTGCAAGTCGGCGAGGCCGCCATGGTCGCCCTGGCGCTGCACAAGGCCGAGGTGCCCGACTCCGACCCCGCGCTGGCGACCTGCATCGCCAAGGTGCTGGCCCGGTTCGGGCCCGAGGGGTACGTCCCCGAGCTCCAAGGCGGCCACGAGGTCTACGAGGCCGCCGTCGTCTGCATGCTGCTGGTGAACCTCGACCCCTACGGCTACAAGCCGCAGATCGAGGCGATCACCAACTGGCTGATCCAGCGCCAGAAGTCCAACGGCTCGTGGGACTACATCCAGCGGGTCGCCCCCGAGCAGGGTGACTGCTCGATGTCCCAGTACGCGCTGCTGGGCCTCTGGGAGGCCGAGAACGCCGGCTACGCCGTGCACCCGAGCGTCTGGGACCGCGCCGCGCGGTTCTTCCTCTCGGTGCAGTACCCCAACGGCGGCTGGAACTACCACCCCGACGAGGCGAGCACCTACCAGGTGAACGTCTCGATGACGGCCGCCGGCGTCGGCAGCGTGATGATCTGCAACCGCCAGCTGGCGCAGTACCGGAAGGGCAGCGAGGTGCTCAACCCCCTGATGGTGCCGCTGGTCGTCGAGGGCTCGGGCCAGCTCAACTACAAGCCGGCCACCACCACGGCCTCGATGAACCAGGCGGCCCGCCGCGGCATCGCGTGGCTGAACCAGGCGTACAACCCCGGCAACCTCACGGTCATGGGCAACTCGGTCTACTACGGCCTCTACGGCCTGGAGCGGGTGCAGGCGCTGGCCGACAAGGACTTCCTGGGCTCGGTCGACTTCTACCCCAAGGGGTTGCAGTACGTCCTCTCCAGCCAGACGGCCGAGGGGAACTGGCGGAGCAAGGACCAGAACCTGAAGGACGCGCCGACGACCGCCTGGGCGATCCTGTTCGCCGCCCGCTCGACGGCCAAGTCGGTCCGCAAGATCGAGATCCGCAAGCTCGGCGCCGGCACCCTGCTCGGCGGCCGCGGCCTGCCGACCGACCTGAACAACCTGACCATCGCCCAGGGCCGCGTGGTCGTCCGGCCCATGAATGGCGCCGTCGACAGCATGCTGGCGGTGCTCGAGGACCCGGCGACGATGAACGCCGACTCGGCGCTGGCCGGGCTGGTCGCCCGCTACCAGTCGGACGGCCCGCCGGCGCTGCGGCCGTTCAAGGCCCGGTTCCGGAAGCTCAAGACCGACCGCGACCCGGGCATCCGCAAGGTCGCCTGCTGGGCGCTGGCCCGCTGCGGCGACCTCGACACGGCGCCCGAGCTGATCCGGTCGCTGCTGGACCCGGTCGACGAGGTCGTCAGCGAGGCCCGCGTCGGCCTCCAGGTGCTCAGCCGCAAGCTCGACACCCTGGGCCCGCCCCGGGGCGCCACCGCCGAGCAGAAGCTGGCGGCGGCCCGCCGCTGGCGCGACTGGTACGAGTCGGTGCGGCCGCCCGACCTCGAGCCGCTCGACGACGCGTTCCTGGCCCCGGCCCGCGCCGCGACCGCCCCGAACGCCACCCCGAATCCGAACCCGAATCCGACCCCGACGACCGCCGGTGCGGAGGCGCAGAACCGATGAGCCGCCAGGACGCCCCGCCCGAGGAGGATCGTGGCGGCCCGGCCGCCGCCGCTCCCGCTGCCACAGCGCGCGGGCCCGCCGCGCCCGCGGAGGGCCCCCTCGACCTGAACGCCGGCGCGGCCGCCGCCCGGCCCGAGGCCGCGGTGCCGGTCGTCGAGCCGAGGGTGCTGGGCGAGTCGAAGTTCGACCGCGTCAGCTCGGCCCTGCTGGCGTTCGTCATCGGCGCCTCGCTCGGCGTCGCCTTCCTGTTCCTCATGTACCTGGCCGAGCAGGCGTTCAATCGCCGGGCCCCCGCGCCCATCGAGATCATCGAGGTCGCCGGCGGCGGCGGCGGCGGCAGCCCCGACGGCACTCCGGGCGCCACCGAGGCGATGAACATCGCCGGCGCCGAGGCGGGCGCCCAGGCCTCCAACAACATGGAGGAGGCCTCGTCGTTCGAGGAGCCCGCCGTCGAGATGACCTCCACGGCCGTCATCGACGCCCTGGCCGAGGCCCCCCCCGACCAGATGACCGACGTCGACATCGCCGACATCCTCCCCAACGCCGGCGCCATCGCCAGCGGCAAGAAGACGTCCAAGATCGGCACCGGCAAGTCGTTCGGGTTCGGGCCCGGGCCCGGCGGCGGCTTCACCCGCGAGCAGCGCTGGGTGATCGTCTTCAAGGACGGCCAGACCCTCGACGAGTACGCCCGCCAGCTCGACTTCCTGGGCGTGGAGCTGGCCACGCCGACGAGCACCGGCGGCCTGGACTACGCCTCGAAGTTCGCCGCCGCCAACCCCGTGCGCCGCACCGGCCTGGCCGCCGCCGACCAGCGGCTGTACTTCCTCTGGCAGGGGGCCGGCCGCAAGACCACCGACGTGCAGCTGCTGGCCCGCGCCGGCGTCACCGTCGGCAACAAGCCGATCTTCCAGTTCTACCCCAAGGCGGTCGAGGACATCCTGGTCGACAAGGAGGTGCGGTTCGCCGGGCGCCAGCCGGGCGAGATCCGCAGCACCCGGTTCCAGGTCGTCTCGGCCGGCAACGGCTACGACGTGAAGGTGATCTCGCAGGAGCCCCTCGGGCCGGGCACCTGAGCGCCCGGTTCCGCACCGCCGCCGAGATCCGACCGACCGACCGCCGCGCGGCTCTCCCCCGAGCGGGTTTCCCCAGTCCCGACGCCGCAGACGCTGAGCTCCGACCGATGACGACGCTCGATCATTCCCAGACGACCCGCCCCGCCGGGCAGAGGGCCGCGCATGGCGACGCTTGAGGTTCATGACGGGCGGGGCCGGGTGGCCTTCGTGACCGTCTCGCGCGCCCACCCGATCCTCTTCGGCTCCGACCCGAAGTGCGACGTGATCCTGGTCGACCCCGCCGTCCTGCCGTTCCACGGCCGGCTGCGGTGGAAGAATGATCACTTCAAGGTCGAGGCGTTCCCCGAGGCGCGGTCGCTGGACATCAACGGCAAGAAGGTCGTCTCGGCCAGCTTCCGCGCCGGCGACGAGATCAGCGTCGGCAAGTGCAAGCTGTTCCTGGTCAGCGACCAGGACGGCGCCAACGACCCCGAGCCGGCCCGCGCCGCCGGCCAGGCCGGTCGCCTGGCCGCGCCCGCCGATGCCGACGCCGAGGAGGGCGAGGCCTGGCT
>CAZUZD010000092.1:0-19723 GCA_964624465.1 uncultured Isosphaeraceae bacterium | reverse complement strand
GGCCTCGACCTTGGGGATCATGCCGCGGTCGATCACGCCGTCGGTGACCAGGCTGCGGCAGTCGGCCGGGCTCAGGCCGCTGATCAGGGTGCTGGGGTCGGTCTTGTCGCGGAGGATGCCGGGCGTGTCGGTCAGGAAGACGAGCTTCTCGGCCTGGAGCGCGGTGGCCACGGCGGCGGCGGCGGTGTCGGCGTTGACGTTCAGGAGGCCGCCGTCGTCGTCCTCGGCCAGGCAAGGGAGCACGGGCACGACGCCGCCCAGGCACATGCTCTCGATCGGTGGCACGTCGACCTCGGTGACCTCGCCGACGCGACCCAGGTCGACCTCGACGCCGTCGGGGCCCTTGAGGGCGAGCCGCTGGCCGTAGAGGCACTGCTGGTTCGACTTGTGGTGCAGGCCGGCGGCGCGGCCGCCGAACTTGTTGATGTGGCGGACGATGTCGGCGTTGACCTCCTCGGCCAGCACCCGGGCGACGATCGCCAGGGTCGCCTCGTCGGTGTAGCGCCGGCCCTGGACGAACACCGGCTCCAGGCCCGACCTGGCCATCGCCGCGGTGATCGCCTTGCCGCCGCCGTGCACGATCACCGGCCGGAGGCCGACGGTCTGCATGAAGACCACGTCGACCAGCAGGGCGCGGAGCGCCTCGGGCGACTCCATCACCGAGCCGCCGAGCTTGATGATCGTGTAGCGGGAGTGGAACTTGCGGATGAAGCCGAGCGCCTCGATCAGGACGTCGGCCTTGCGGATCGCTTCCTCGTGCAACGCGCTCTCCCCGGCCCCCGGCCCCGGACTCGAACTTGCCGGATGACAGTCCGGCGCTGGAAGCCAAAAGCCAAAGCGATATTGTCGGGATCGCCGGGCCGGCTGTAAAGTGCGTCTCGCCGCGAACGTCCCCGCCCGGGACGTCAGGGACGATCGGAGGGCTGGGAGCCGGTCCGCGCCACGCGGGCCGCACGCCAGCGCTCCGGTCCGGCAAGCCGCCTGGCATGAGGCCGCACCACGGATGATCGCACCCCCAAGCCGCCCCCTGGCCCGCGCTGCGCTCGGGCTGCTCGCCTTCACGGCGATCGTGCACCTGGGTTACCACCTCCGGATCGGGCTCGACCCGACCGACGTGGGCCCGTTCGAGACGGTGCTCGCCAGCGCCGTCGCCGGCCACTTCGAGCCCGGCGTCGGCCCCGCTCACTTCTACGGCCCGTTCTCCGGCGCCAACCCGTCGGTCCTGATCCACGCGCCGCTCTATTACCGCCTGGTCGCCCTGGCCGCCTGGCCAGCGGTCGCCCTGGGCGCCGACCCGCTGCTGGCCGTGCTCTACGCCGGCCGAGGGCTCGCGGCGCTGGGGACCCTGATCGCCTTCCTCGCTGTCGCCGGCCTGGCCAACCTGGACGGCGTCGGCCGCCGCGCCGGCGGGATTGCGGTGGCCTTGCTCGCCGCCTCGCCCATCCTCGGCAACCTCGTCGCCATGGTCCGTCCCGACGCCCTCGGGGTCGGCCTGCAAACCCTGGGCGCCCTGCTCGTGCTCCGCACGATCGCCGACGGCCCCGAGGCCTCGGCCCGTGCCGGCCGACGGCTGTTGCTCGCCTACATCACGTTCGCCGTCGCCTTCTGGATCAAGCAGCAGAACCTGACGGTCGCCGGCATCTGCACGCTCCTGCTGGCCCACGCCGCCTGGCAGGGGCGGGTCGCGGTGCGGCCGATCGCGCTGGCGCACGTCGCCGGCGCGGCGGCGGGCGCGGCCTACCTGGGGCTGGAGCAGGGGCTCACCGCCGGCCAGATGTTCCGCTCGGTGTTCGTCTATCCCGGCGGCCCGTTCCGGGCGATCAACTACGCCGGCTGGGGACACGTCGCGTCGATCGTCGACATCACCGCCAGGCGCTCGGCGGGGCTGATCGCCCTGGTGCTGGCGTGCCTGATCGGCCTGCGGCGGGCGCGGTTCGGCAGCCGGCTCGATGGCGTGCTGGCGGCGTTCCTGGCGGTCGAGCTGATCGCCCTGGTGCCGCTTTGCCTGTTCAACGCCGGCGCCGCGTACAACTACGCCCTCCAGGCGATCGTCTTCGCCTGCATCCTCGCGGGTCGGGCCTTCGACCGGCTGCTGACGGCCTTCGAGTGGCAGCCGAACGCCTGGGCGCGGCTGGGTCCGGCGGCGGCGGCGGTGCTGCTGCTGATGGCCGCCGACCTGCGCTGGGTCGACCAGACCGAGCGGGCCCGCGCCCAGGAGCGGGCCGTGCTGGCTGCGATGGGCGACGACGACGCGGTGGCGCACTGCCCGCCCGAGGCCCGCTACTTCGTGGGCCGGCACCACCTGAACCGCCTCTTCGGTCGGGCCGACCTGATCCACGACGACTGGTTGTACGGGGCCTTCGAGCAGATCGAGGCCGCCCCGCCGCGCGACGCCTGGCTCCGCGCAGCGCTGGTCGACGGCCCGATCCGCCAGGTCGTCATCCCCGGGCCCGGCCGCACCGTGCCCGGCATCGCCGAGCCGCTGCCAGCGCTGGGGTATCACCAGGTGGCCCGCCACGGCGAGCTCCAGGTCTGGGAGCGGCACTGACCCGACCACCGTCCGGCGCCCGCGCCTCGCCCCCCACCCACCCCGCACCCGGAGGCCCGCCGCCATGACGCCGCCTTCGAGCCCCGCGGAGGTCGAACCGGCGCCTGCACGGTCGGGGCGGTGGCTCGCCCTGGCGACGACCGCCGCGCTGACCCTGGCGGTGATCGTGTACCAGGGCCCGCACCTGCGGTACCTGTTCGAGCCCGACGACACGAACCACCTGGAGACCCCGCTGGCCCGCGTCGTGGCCGCGCAGCTCGAACACGGCCCGGCGGGCCTGTACGGTCCGTTCTCGGGGGCCCGGCCCGAGGTGCTGATCCACGCGCCCCTGGACTACCGCCTGGCCGCGCTGATCGCCTGGCCGCTGGTGCGGCTCGGGTTCGCTCCGACGCTCGCGGCCCTGGCCGGCGGGCGACTGCTCTCGCTGGCGGGCCTGGGGCTGGCGCTCTGGGGGGCCGCCCGGATCGTGCAGCTCGATCGCCGCTCGCCGCGCGCCGGCCTCTGGGCGGGGCTGCTGATCGCCGCGTCGCCGCTCGTCGGCAGCCTGCCCGTGACCCTCCGGCCCGACCTGCCCGGGCTCGGGCTGCAACTGGCCGGCCTGGCGCTGGTGCTCGGGTGGCTGGGCAAGCCCGGGCCGAGACCGAACGGGTCGCTGCTGGTGGGGGCCGTGAGCCTGGCGCTGTCGATCGGGATGCGGCAGAATCAGGTCGTGGTCGTGGGGCTGTTGGCGGCCGTTCTGGTCGGGGCCGTCGCGCTCCGCAGGGCACCGGCCGGGCCGGTGGCGGCGGCGCTCGGGCTTGGGCTGGGGGCGGTGCTCGCCTACTATGGACTGGAGGAGTGGCTCACGGCCGGCCAGATGCATCGGGCGGTCTTCGCGCTGCCGGCGCGGTTCGGGCAGATCGCCCCGGCCGGCTGGTCGCACGCGGTCACGGTCGGTGTCGAGGCCGCCTCGCGATCGATCGGCTGGGTGGCGCTCGGCCTGGCGCTGATGGTCGCGGGCCCGTGGGGCCGCCCCGGCCGGGTCGACGGCCTCCTGGCCGGGATCGCCGCCTTCGAGGCGGGCCTGGCCGTGGTCCTGTGCCGCAACAGCACCGGGGCGTGGGTGAATTACTTCATGCCGGCCGTCGTGTTCCTGAGCCTGCTGCTGGCCCGAGGCCTGGATCGGGTCGTCGAGCGTCCGCCCGCGCCCTGGCGGCTGGCGCCGCTGGCGATCGCCCTGCTGCTGATCGTGGCCCGCGACGCCGACCTGGCGCGGGACTCGGCCCTGGCGCGCGGGCAGGGGCGGGCCGAGCTTGCCGAGGTGCTCGCCCACCCGGCGCTGGCGGGCACGACCGCCGAGGCCCGCTACTTCGCCGGCGATCCCGCGCGGAACCGGCTGGCCGGCAACCCGGCTCTGACCCACGACGAGTGGCTGTACTCCCGCTTCGAGGCGGTCGACGCCGCGGAGCCCCGCCGGCGCTGGCTGGCCGAGTCGCTTCTCCGCGGGCCCGTGCGGATCGTGCTGGTGCCCGACGACGGCCGCCGCGACCCCGGCGAGGTCTCCGGCCTCGATCGGCCCCTGGACGTCCTGGGCTACGCCCACGCCGGCCGCGCCGGCGGAATGCACCTCTGGACCCGCCCGGATCCCGGGGCGGATTCCCCGCGCCCCTGACCCGAAGGCCCCTCGTGGAACCGGCGGATCCGCCTCCAGCCCCAACCCCGGCCCCGATCGCCGAACCCGGAACCCCGGCGGCCCCCCTGCGCCTGCCGCCGCGCACCGCCGCCGGGCGGGCCGCGAACCCGCCGGCCGCCGAGCGCGACCCGGAGTTCGACGCCACCGTCACCGCCGGCTCGCTCGACCTGGAGACCGCCCCCGAGGCGTACCTGCGGCTGGTCGCCAATCCGTTCCTCGGCGTGCTGGGCCTGCTCGCGTGGCTGGTCGCCGGCTACTGGATCGTGGTCCGGGGCGTGGCCGGGCTGCTGACGCCGATCGCCATCGTGCTCCTGCTGGCGTGCCTGGCGCTGATCCCCGGCCGGTTCCAGTATCACTGCCTCGACTGCGGCCGCACCGGCCGGCTCTCCGACTGGCGCCGCCACCTCTGCCGGCGCGTGGCCGAGCGCCGGCTCGACGGCCAGGCGCGACGGTTCCACGGCCCGCCGCCCTCGGTCCAGGTCGTGCTCTGGCTCTGGGTCCTCATGGGCGTGATCCTGCTGGCCCACGCCCTCGACCTCTGGCCCGATCCCCCGGCGCCCCCCCCCGACCCGTCCCCACCCCGCCTCCGCAGCCTCGCCCGCTGATCCCCGGCTCTGCTGTTGAGTAGGGCGGATCAGCGCCAGCGTCATCCGCCGGTCCTTGAGGGAGGCGATCACCTGGTCCATCTCACTGCAATCGAGCCGGTCCCCGACCCGCGTGGCGGATGACGCTGGCGCTGATCCGCCCTACACGATGCCAGGCTGGAGCGAGCCTTTCCCTTCGCACCGAGGAGCATGCCGCATGGACCCGCGACCCACCCTCCGACGCCTCTGGCCGGTGCTCCTCCTGGGCCTGCTCGTCCCCGATTTGGCCAAGGGGCAGGGGGCCCGGCGCGGGCCGGCGGCGGCGTGGGTCGGGCAGGATGGCCACGACTTCGTCGGCCCGAACTCGGCGCTGGCGCCGAGCGGGGTGCAGGACATCCACATCCGCCTCCAGGGCCTGCCACCGAACCGGACCATCACGCACGCGAAGCTCACCGGCCTCGGCGGCGACGAGTGGCAGTACGGGGGCCCGCACGGCCCGTACAAGGCCCACATCGTCCGCAGGGACCGGGCGCCGGCGGCCGACCTGTACGTCGAGCCCACCCGGGTCGAGACCGGGCGCGGGTTCACGCTCACGCTCACCTACGACGACGGCCGCACCGCCGAGCTGAATTTTCCAGGCGGCAAGGCCGACCCGAACCGCCGCATGGCCGCCGCGCAGCTCAAGGCCCGCTGGATCGGCCAGGACGGCCGCGACCGCACGGGACCGGGGCCGTCGGTCGGCCCCGACGGCCAGGCCGACGTGGTCCTGGCGCTCGAGAACCTGGTGCCGAAGGTCGAGATCAAGGCCGTGAGCGTCCGCGCCCCGGGGGGAGTCGCCTGGCAGTCGGGCGTGAACCCGAAGGCGCTGCCGAACGCCGAGCTGATCCGCGACCCGGCCGACCCGTCGAAGGCGGTCGTGTTCCTCCAGCCCGACCGCGACCGCGCGGGCCAGAACCTGGCGGTGGGCGTCCTGTACGCGAACGACCAGACCGACGAGACGACCGTGAAGGCCGGCGCCGCCGACCCGAAGCGGGCCGTCGCAGCCCCGAAGCGCGCCGCGATCGCCCCCCTGAAGCTCACGTCGCGCTGGCTGGGCCAGGACGGCACCGACGCGGCCGGTCCGGGCTCGGTGCACGTGAGCCTCGACGGCCTGCCGGCAACCGAGATCGTCGGGGCCGCGCTCAGCGACCCGGTCGGCGGCTGCTGGGTGTTCAAGGCCCGCGACGACGTGCCGCTGGACGCCGCCACGTACCCGATGCCCCTGATCGTGCGCCGCGACGGCCCGGCGCGGGCGGACCTGGCGTTCGCGCCGATCCGAGACGAGTCGGGCGGCAACCTCGTGCTGCGGCTCCGCTTCGCCGACGGCCGCGAAGGGTTCGCCGACATTCCGGGCGGGCCCGCCGATCCCACCCGCCGTGTGGCCACGGCGCCCGAGGCCACCAGCGTCACCGCGAAGCCTGGCGATGACCTCAACGAGCTGGCCGGGCGGTTCGGGACGATCCGCCTGGCGAAGGGAACCCATGCGCTCGACCGCCCGCTGACCCTGCCGCGACCGATCCAACTGATCGGCGAGCCGGGCGCGACCCTGAAGTTCTCGCAGCCGGCGGGCGCCGAGCCGTGGACGGCGGCGATCAAGGTGCATGCGGGCCCGACCACGCTGGATGGGTTCGCCGTGCGGTTCGGCGGCCCGGTGCGGTGGCGGCCCGACATCAACTACGGGCCGGCGGTCATCGGCACGACCGACAACCACGACCCGGGGCAGCACCCGCTCAAGGCGAACCTCACGTTCCGCCGGCTCGACCTGGAGTCGCCGCCGCCGTCGAGCGACTGGGAGGAGGCGACGCGGCTGATCCGGCTGGCGACCGCCGAGAACGGGGCCATTGTCGAGAACACCCTGCGCGGCGGCATGATCGAGTTCCTGGGCGGCCCGTGGCGGATCGAGCAGAACGCGTACCGGGGGACGCCGCCGGGCACGTTCAACTTCGGCGTGTTCTCGGGCCACCGCACCCACGACCTGATCGTGCGCGGCAACACCGCGCGCTCCGAGGGGCCCTCGGGCAAGACCTGGCGATTCCTGGTGCTCACGGTCAGCGGCGCCAGCGACCTGGTGGCCGACAACCGCGTGGCGGACGTGGGCCCGCGCGACGATGACACCAGGCAGGACAATGCGCCCGAGATCATCCTGACCGAGGCCTACCGGCTCCGCTTCGAGGGCCGGCCCCAGGCCATCGCCGCCGGCGGCCGAGTCCTCCACATCGGCGAGCCGCAGGGCGATCCGGCCGAGCCGGGCGACGTCGTCGCACTGCTCGACGGACCCGCCGCCGGCCAGTACCGCCGGGTGGCGCAGCGGATCGACCGGGGCACGTACCTGCTGGCCGAACCGTTGCCGAAGGAGGCGGGGACCGTCTCGATCGCCACCGGGTTCGTGGGGGAGCGGTTCGAGGGGAACACGGTCGACGGCCGCGGCGGCTCGGTGGCGGCGGGGTTCGTGCTGGTCGGCAACCACTTCGGCACCCGGGTGGCGAAGAACCGCGTACTCGGCTGCGGCGAGGCGATCCGGTTCACCGCCGCGCCGACGGAGTTCCCCGGCCCCTGGGGCTGGTCGCACGCCCCGGCGCTGGGGGTGACGATCGAGGGGAACACGATCGACTCGAGCCTCAAGGGGGTGACGATCGAGGTCGAGCACGGGCCGCCGGTGAAGTCGAGCCGGGGCCGGGTGTACCTGACGGCGACCGTGCGTGACAACGTCTTCCAGGGCGCAGCCCCCGCCCGAGCCGCGGCCGTCCGGCCGAAGGGGGACGATGCTGGCCCGCCGCCGGTGCTGCGGCTGGGCGATCCCCGCGCGGTCGACGCGGGCGAGGCGGTCGTCAGCGCCTCGGGCAATCGCCGCGAGGGGCCGGGCGCCGGCGTGATGGCGGTGCACGCGACCACCCTCAACGGCACGGCCGTCACCCGGGCCCGGTTGCCGCTGGACGGCCCGGCCGGGGCCGGCGCGGGCCCGGCGCAGCCGCCGAAACGCTGAGGGTTGGCCCTTGCGGGGGCCGGACGCGCCTCGCATGCTGAGGACCGCCCGCGAGGCAGCGTCCCCCCGCCCGAATCTGGACCCACACCGCCACCGGCACGCACCGAGGGAGCTTCCGCCATGCGCCCCGCCGCCACGGCCCGAGGATCGCTCGCCCTGGCCCTCCTGATCGCCGCGCTGGCGATCGGGCAGGCGCCGGCCCGGGGCCAGGACGGCCTGACCAGCGAGGACGTGTTCCCCGCCGAGGACCTTCACAACCACGCCTCGTGCCTGGTCGAGCTGCCCGGCGGCGACCTGCTCGTGACCTGGTACCGGGGCTCCGGCGAGCGCAAGGCCGACGACGTGGTCATCTACGGCTCACGGCTCAAGCCGGGGGCCGCCGCGTGGGAGCCCCGGTTCGTGATGGCCGACACCCCGGGCTATCCCGACTGCAACCCGGCGCTCTTCGCCGCGCCCGACGGCTCGGTCTGGCTGTTCTGGCCCACGATCCTGGACCACCGCTGGGAGGGGGCCCTGCTCAAGTACAAGGTCGCCGCCGCGCCGGGGACGACCGGGGCGCCGGAGTGGACCGATCAGGGCGTGCTGCACGTGACCCCCGACTCGGGCAAGTTCGTCGCGGCCGCGCAGGCGGCCCTGAACTCGCCGGCAGGCCTGGCGCTGAAGCTGGCCAAGCCGAAGGCCTTCGCCGAGATCTCCGACCGGATCACCGACGAGCTGTACCAGCGGCTCGGCTGGATGCCGCGGGTGCGGCCGCTGGTGCTGCCCTCGGGCCGCTGGCTGCTGCCGCTCTACACCGACACCTACTCGGCGTCGCTGGTGGCGATCACCGACGATCGCGGCCAGACCTGGTCGTTCAGCGAGGCGATCATCGGCATGGGGAACATCCAGCCCAGCCTGGTGCGGCGGGAGGACGGCACGATCGTGGCCTTCATGCGCGAGAACGGCATGAGCCGGCACATCCGCCTGAGCACGTCGAAGGATGACGGCCGGACCTGGTCGCCGGTGACGACGAGCAGCCTGCCGAACCCGGGCGCCGGGGTGGACGCGATCCGGCTCCGCGACGGGCGCTGGGCCATCGTGTACAACGACACGTTCCTGGGGCGGCACTCGCTGGCCGTCTCGATCTCCGACGACGAGGGAACCTCCTGGAAGTGGACCCGCCACGTCGAGCGGGTCGAGCCGGAGGGGGGTCAGTTCCACTACCCGTCGATCCTCCAGACGGCCGACGACGCGATCCACCTGAGCTACACCCGCCGCCTGAAGGGCGCCGGCAGCACGATCCGTCACGCCCGCCTCGATGCGGACTGGGTCTGCCGGGGCGACCCGAAGCCCTGACCCCGCTGCGTGCCCCCGTCCGAGTGCGACCGCGCCCCGGGAACTCTCCCTTCCTCCCGCGAACCGCTGCCCATGAGCCACTCGCTTCCCCTCACGACCGTGGCGGAACCGCCGCCGGAGACCGTGCCGCGCGGCGGGTGGTCGGCCGTCGGCCTGCTCTGGTTCTGCGGCTTCTGCAACTACGCCGACCGCCAGGCGGTCTTCGCCGTGTTCCCGCTGCTGGCGACCGAGTTCTCGCTCTCGAAGGAGGACCGCGGCCTGATCGGCTCGGCCTTCATGGTCGTCTATGCGCTGGCCTCGCCGCTGACGGGCTACCTGGTCGACCGGTTCGCCAGGCGGTGGCTGATCGCGGCCGGTCTGGCGGTCTGGAGCGTGGTCTGCGCGCTCACGGGCCTGGCGGGCAGCTTCCGGCAGCTCCTGTTCTTCCGCGCCGCCGAGGGGCTGGGCGAGTCGTGCTACTTCCCGGCGTCGATGTCGCTGCTGGCCGACTACCACGGGCCGAAGACGCGGTCGCGGGCGATGAGCCTGCACCAGACGAGCGTCTACGCCGGCACGGCGCTGGGGGGCATCCTGGCCGGCTGGCTCGGGCAGCAGTTCGGCTGGCGATCGCCGTTCTGGATCCTGGGCATCATCGGCGTGCTGTATGCGATCGTGCTGCCGATGCGCCTGGGCGAGCCGCCGCGCGCGGTCGCCGCGACGGCGCCCCCGGGGCAGTCGCGGGCGCCCTGGTGGCACGACCTGCGGGGCCTGGTGAGCACGCCGGCCGTGCTGGCGCTGCTCATCACCTTCATCGCGGCCAACTTCGTCGCCATGACGCTGCTGGCCTGGCTCTCGAACTTCGTCTACGAGAAGTACGAGCTCGACCTGAAGGGCGCGGCCATCGTGGCCGCGCTGTTCCTGCAGCTCCCGAACCTGGTCGGCGCCCTGCTCGGCGGCGTGATGGCCGACCGCCTGGAGCGCCCCGGCAGCCGCGCGGCCGTTCAGGGCCTGGGGCTGTTGCTGGGGGCCCCGTGCGTGTTCCTGGTGGGGTGGACCGACTCGTTCGCGATGATGGCGACGGCGCTGGTGGCGATCGGGCTCTGCAAGGGGGTCTACGACGCCAACATCTTCGCCGCCCTGTTCGACGTGGTGCCGCCCGAGGTGCGCGGCCTGGCCGCCGGGCTCATGAACACCGTCGGCTGGGCGGGGGCCGCGCTGGCGCCCACGCTGGTCGGCGCCGCCGGCGACCGCGTGGGCCTGAGCCGCGCCATCGCCTCGACGGCCGGCCTCTACGTCGTCGCCGGCGTGCTGGCCCTGGTCGCCGCGACCCTCACCCGACGAGCCGCCGCCCGCCCGGGGCCGGCCGCTGCCTGAACGCCTCGGGGTCGGTCCTCGCCACCGGCCCCCCTCCCGGAGCCCCATCGATGCCCCGCCCGCGATTCGTCCTGGCCTGGCTGCTGCTGGCCCTCGCCGCCACCGTCCCCGTGCCCACCACCGCGCAGGAGGCGCCCGACACCTACCCGGCGAGCGTGCTCCGCAACCCGACGCTCACGCTCAAGGTCTACCGGCCCGACCCGAAGGTGGGCTACTACCGCGGCTCTCGCTTCGACTGGTCGGGGCAGATCGCCCAGGCGGCCCTCGGCATGCACACGTTCTTCGGCGACTGGCGGTCGCCGCACAACCCCACGAACCACGACGACGCCACCGGCCCGGCCGGCGAGTTCGGCATGCAGGGGCCGCTCGGCTACGACGAGGCGAAGGCCGGCGAGCCCGTGCTCAAGATCGGCGTCGGCCTGATCCGCAAGGAGGACGAGCCGAAGTACGTCTTCTACCAGAACTACACCGTGCTCGACCCCGGCACCTGGACCGAGGCCCGGGGCGAGGGGTGGATCGAGTGGACCCAGACGGTCGACGGCCCGCGCGGCTGGGGCTACCGCTACACCAAGCGGCTCACGATCGACGCGGAGGCCGCGCGCTTCACCCTGTCGCACACGCTGCGGAACACGGGCACGAAGCGGATCGCGACCGACTACTACGTGCACAACTTCTTCCGCATCGACGGCTCGCCCGCGGGCCCCGACTACCGGATCACGTTCCCGTTCCCGCCCGCTCCCGACGGCGCCGTGCGCGGGCCGCTGCGGCTCGACGGCCGGGCGATCACGTTCGAGCGACCGGTGCCCGACGGCTCGGACGCCTACGTCGAGCTCCAGGGCTTCGGCGCCGGGGCGGAGGACAATCAGGTCGTGGTCACGAACCGACGGACCGGGGCGACGGCGACCGTCGTCGGCGACCGGCCGCTGACGGCGTTCCACGTCTGGTCGGCCCCGACGGCCGTCTGCCCCGAGCCGTTCGTCGCCATCGACGTGGCGCCGGGGGCCGAGCAGGCCTGGCAGGTCGAGTTCCTCCTCAGCGAGCGGGCTCCCTGAAGGTCGCCCCGGGCGGCGGGGGCGGCGTGGGGGCCGGGTTGCCGCCGGCGGCTGGGCCGGCGTGCACGGTGAACGACTCGGGCGCGACCTGGAGGTCGATCGGCACGGCGTCGAAGCCCATGGCGGCGCGGTACTCGGCCAGCGCCCCCTGGTACTTCGCCTCGGCGTTGAGCCGGCCGACCAGCGCGTCGGCGGTCGCCTGCTCGCGGATGAACACGTTCAGCACGGTCGAGAGGCCCGAGTCGGTCAGCTCGCGCTCGGCCCGTTCCAGTCGCCGGTACCGCTCCTCGTAGTCCCGGTAGAGCTGCACCTGCTGCCAGCCGGCGGTCACCAGCGCCATGGCCTCCTGGACGTCGGCGCGGATGCGGTCGGTGGCGAACCGGCACTGGAAGGCGAGCTGGCGCAGCTCGGTGTCGGCGGCCAGCACCCGGCCGCGAGCATAGCGGCGCTGCAGGGGGACGTCGAAGAGCAGCGACGACTCCATGATGAACGGCCGGAAGTCGCTCCCGAGGTCCTTCTCGCGGTCGCCGACGTTCTGCTCGGTGTAGATGTACACGTAGAGCGACGGCAGCATCTGGTTCAGGGCGTACTGGCGCTCGATCTCCAGCTTGTTGGTGGCCAGCCGCAGGCTCAGGATCTCGGGCCGCAGCCGCATGGCGACCTCCAGATCGCGCTGGATCTGCGCCGGGTCGGGCGGCGGCACGGTGGGGAACTCGGTCGGGACCCGCTGGGGATCGGGCAGCTCCGGGAAGCCCTGGGCGTCGCGGAGGAACAGCGACAGCTCGATGGCCGCCTCCTGGAACCGGCGGCGGGCCTCGACAAGCTGCTGCTGGCGGGCGATCACGCTGACGCGGAAGCTCTCCAGGTCGATCGGCCGCACGTTGGTGCGGCTGGCGGCGAGCTGCTCCAGCCCCTGGTACCGCGACTCGACCGACGCGACGAGCTGCTCGGTGACCAGCAGCACCTGGCCGGCGGCGACCCACTCCCAGTAGATCTTGGCGGCGTTCTTGAACAGCGAGACCCGCTCCTTGAGGATGGTCGGCTCGACCTTCCGGCGCTCGATCTCGGTCTGAAACAGCTTGGCGCGGCGGCCGTCGATGGCGCGGTTCTTGAGCAGGGGCAGCTTCACGCCCGAGACGAACGCGCCACCGCCGCGGGTGTTCAGGTAGTTGTAGTAGGTCGGCCACTTGCCCTGGGCCAGGCGGTAGCCGGCGAAGAACTCGCCGCCGGAGTCGAACAGCGGCTGCTCGACGAAGGCGTCCCAGAGGTAGCGGTTGTAGTAGCCCAGGGGGTAGTTGCGGGCGTCGGAATTGATGTTCAGGTCAAAAGAGCCGCGGGCCGAGAGGATGTCGGCCTCGGCCCCGAGCCGCTCCAGCAGGGTGGCCTGGAACGGCGGATAGGTCCGCTCGGTCGAGGCCAGCACCTCCTCCAGGGGCAGCGCCGGCCCGCGGGGCCCGTTCACCCCGGCGGCCCCCGGACCGATCAGCCCGGCGCCCGGCTCCAGCGCCGGGGGCAGATCGTCGCCGGAATCCCCGGCGATGGCGGCGGGCTTCGTGCCGGGCAGGAACAGCGGCAGGCCCGGGTTGAACCGCTGGAGGCCGCCGGCGGCGCCCGAGGGCGAGAGCAGGGGGGCCATGCCGGGCGCGTTGGAGAAGGCCCCGGTCGAGAGCGGGAAGAAGGGGAAGCTGGGCGAAGTCGGCGTCCGCACCGGCGTCTCGCCCATGGCGCGGGGGGGCTGGTTCTGGAACAGCGGGCCGGGCAGGGTCGACGGCGGCTGGCTGAAGCCCTGCGGCAGCTCGCCCATCGCCCGCGGCGGCCCGCCCAGGCGGTCGGACGCTCGCGAGAATGGCAAGGCGTCGCGACCCGGGGCCAAACCCTCGGCCCCGGCGCTGGGCAACGACACGTCCTGCGCGACCGCCGGGCTCGCCTCCATGCGGAGCACCGGGGTCAGGCACAGTGCGACAACCCACATCCTGCGGGAAGAGATCATTTCGGTCGCTTCGCCTTGAGCTTTTCCTTGGCCTCGACCGGACCGGGGTCCGCCCGAGAGGCATCGCCATAACCCTTGGACCCGCCCTTTCCTGCGGCGGACTCCTCCGGCGCCATGAAGGGGGGGAAGCCGTTGAGGCGGCGCCAGAATTCGACGCCCAGCGGAACCTGCCGCAACAGCACCCAGCCCTTGGCCTGGAGCCCCTGCCGCAGCGCGGACCTCGATTCCTGCTGTCCTTGAAATCGGCTCATCGGCCACGCATCTGGAGGATCCGGCACAACCAGCACCCGGAATTTCCCCTTGCCGCTGTCGCCCGGGTCGATCAGGGCCACCTTGCCCGGGTAGGTTCCGACCGCCACGCTGAACCAGCCGCTGATCTGGAACGCCGGGAATCCCTCGAACTGGAGCTGGACCGGATCGCCCTCCCGCACCAGCGGCAGGTCGTTGCCGTCGAGGTACAGCTCGACGGCCAGGTTGGGCGTCTGCGGCACCAGCAGCGCCAGCGGCTCGCCGTCCTTGAGCTGCTGCACCCCCTCGTTGACCAGCAGCCGCTTGATCACGCCGTCGCGGGGCGCCCGCACGTACTGGGTCTGCTGGTTGCGGATCTTCGACTCGGCGTCCAGCTCCTCCTTGCGGTACTCGGCGATCTTGGTGCGCGCCGTCTGCACATCGGCCGCCACCTTCGAGAGGTCGGCCCGGGTCTTCTGGCGGACCTCCTCGAGCTTGGCCTGCTTCGCCTTCACCTCCAGGTCGGCGGCCTGCAGGTCGAGGCCCGACTTCATGTACTTCTGATCATCGGCCGAGAACTTCTGCTGCGCCAGCTCGAGGTCGCGGGTGCTGACCAGGCCCTTGGGCTCGAGCTGCTTGTAGCGCTCGAGCTGCGCCAGCGAGGTCTGGCGGTCGACCTCGGCGATCCGGCGCTCGTTGCGGGTGGCC
This sequence comes from uncultured Isosphaeraceae bacterium, assembly GCA_964624465.1. Taxonomy (GTDB): domain Bacteria; phylum Planctomycetota; class Planctomycetia; order Isosphaerales; family Isosphaeraceae; genus CAZUZD01. Next base: position 5,231 of record CAZUZD010000092.1, on the reverse strand, counting down.
TGGGCCTTCTGCTTGGCGACCTCGACGCCGTTGGTCTCGGCCTCGATCATCTGCTCGCGGACGTCGATCAGGGTGGTGCCGATGTCCTCGTAGGTCTCGGCCTGCTGCTCGGCGTTCTTCTCCTTCTCGCGGATCTGCTCCAGCCCCTGCTCCAGGTTCTCGAGGTATTCGGGGTCGTTGTTCGAGAGGATCGCCAGCAGGTCGCCGGGGAACGGCGGGCCGACGGGCACGGCGTGCGGCCCCCGCACGATGCTCGACTCGGTCACCATCCACTTCGAGACCCGGCCGTAGATCGGGGCCTCGACGGTGAACTCGCGGTCCAGCGGGGAGGCGCCCACGACCCGCCCCATGCCCTCGACCGACTGCCGCCAGGGCACGAACGCCAGGGCGATCGGCGTGACGACGAACAGCAGGAGCAGCAGCTGGCCCACGCGGCGCGGCCAGCGGGCGGGCTGCACCAGCCGGAGCGCGGGCAACGAGGTCTCGACCCGGCCGAGGCCGTAGGTCCGGTCGCGGACTGCTGGAGCGGCCGTCGCGGGCCGGGCCGGGGGCGCCGGCGGCGCGGCTTCGTTCAGGCGTGTCGCCACGGGTTCGTCTCCTTGAGCCAGGTCTCGAGGTCGGCCGAGTGACCATTGTTCATCGGAGTCGACCGCGCCAGGTGCCCGCCGGCCAGCGCCACCGCCCGGTCGCAGCGGGCGGCGACGACCTGTTCATGCGTCACCACCACCAGGGTCCACGGGGCGGCCGGGTCAAAGATCGTGTCGAAGACATGGCCGCGCGAGTCGAGGTCCAGGCCGTCCAGGGCCTCGTCGAGCACGAGCAGGCGGGGGCGGCCGACCAGGGCCCGGGCCAGCATCAGGCGGCGGGCCTGGCCCAGCGACAGCGGGGGCCCGCTGGCCATCACGCGGGTGTGCATGCCGTCGGGCAGGTGCGCCACCTCGTCGGCCAGGCCCACGGCCACCAGGGCGTCGTGCGCCTCGCCCAGCGAGATCCCGGTCCGGCCGGCGCGGACGTTCTCCAGGATCGTGTCCTCGATCAGGTCCAGGCCCTGCACCAGCGCCACCTCCGACCGCAGCGCCTCGAGGCTCAGGTCGCGGAGGTTGACGCCGTCGAAGGCGATGTGACCGGCGCCCGGGGCCCTCAGGCCGTAGAGCAGCTCGGCCAGCGTGCTCTTGCCCGAGCCGCTGGCCCCCACGATCGCCAGGCGCTCGCCGGGCGCCACGCTCAGGTCCAGGCCGTGCAGCACCGGGTGGTGGTGGCCGCCGTAGGAGTAGGCGACGCCCCGCAGCGTCAGGGCCGTGCCGCCCGGCGGCGCCAGGGCCCGCAGCGCCTCGCCGTCGTCGCGCTCCAGCGGCAGGTCGACCAGATGGCCGATCTTGTCGACGGCGGCCATCAGGTCGTACCAGCCTTCGAGCTGCTTGCCCAGCTTGGCGAACGACCCGACCACCAGCGCCACGATCAGCTCGGCGGCCACCAGCTGGCCGAAGTTCAGCTGGCCGTTGATCACCAGCCAGCCGCCCAGCCCCAGCAGGGTCGAGGTCGCCACCGCCTGGAGCCCGAGGGCGAAGGTGATCTGCCGGAACAGGATCCGGAAGTGCTCGGCGCGGGCCGTCAGGTACTCGCGGAGCAGGCCGTCGGTCCGGTCCAGGGCGTAGTCGTAGCCACCACGTCCCTTGAACGCCAGCGGCGTGCGGGCCATCTCCTCCAGGCCGGCAGCCACCGCGTACTTCGCCCGCGACTCGCGGATGCTGGTCCGCACCGCACCCCGACCGATCTGGAATACCAGGAAGCTCATGGCCCCGATGACGGCCAGGTCGAATCCGAGCAGGATCACGTTGTACAGGCCGAGCACCACCAGGCCGACGGCCGACTGCAGCAGGATCGCGATGCCGTCGAGCAGGAGCATCGACGCCACCTTCTGGACCGTCAGCACGTCGAAGAACCGGTTGATCAGCTCGGGGCCGTTCTGGCGATCATAGGCCTCCAGCGGCACCCGTGGCAGGCGGTACGAGAGGTCGGCCGCCAGCCGGACGAACAGCCGGCGCTGGATCAGCTCGACCACCCAGGTCTGCATCGAGCGCAGCGCCGCCGCCAGCCCCAGGCAGCCCAGCAGGATCAGGGTCAGCACCACGAGCTGCTGCACGAGCAGGGTGCGGGCGACCGTGTTGATCAGCGCCTCGATGGCCAGCGGGGTGGCCAGCGAGAGCACGCTGATGCCCACGGCGTAGGCGATCACCACCTTGATGTCGCGCCACTCGGGCCGGATCAGGCCGTAGAGTCGCCGCAGCGGCGAGAGGCCGTGGCCATGCGCAGGGGCATGCCCGGGACCGTGCCCGTGACCGTGACCGTGGCCACCACCGTGGCCGGCGTCATGTCCGCGGCCGTGGCCGTGGCCCTGGCCGGCGTCGGGGTTGCGGAGGCCATCGCAGGGGGTGATCGGCTGGAGCACCGCCCAGCGGGCCGGCGAGCCGGCACCGGCGGCCCCCACCAGGCGGGCGATCGCGGCGGCGTCGAGCCAGCGGTCCGGATCCCCCGGTCGGGCGCCGGCGACCCGGGCCTTGCGGCCGACGTGGTCGAGCAGCACGACCCACGATCCACCCGTCCCGGCGGCATCGGGCACGAAGGCGATCACCGGCAGGGCCGGCACGGCGGCCGTCACCGCCTGTCGGGGCGTCCAGCGGGACTCCGAGACCCGGAACCCGACGGCGCGAGCGGCCTCGGCCAGCCGCGGCAGCCAGGTCTCGGCCGGCGGCCCGGGATGCAGCCGGGCGGCCTGGTCCAGCAGCCGACGCGCCAGCACCGGGTCGAACTCGAGCCCCGCGGCCACGGCGCAGTGGTCCAGCACCTCCAGCCCGCCGGGGGTCACCGCCGTCAGGTCCGGATCGGGAGCGGGCGCGGGCGTGGGCGTGGGCGGGACCGCCGGTGCGGGCACCGCAGTGGGCTCCGGCCCGGGCCCGGTGTCGTCGGAGAACTCGTCTGCGTTGGTCATCAACCCCTCACTCCCCCGGACCGCGACGCCACCCCACCTGGCCCACCGCCTGCCAGCGGTCGAGCAGCCGACCCGCCCGGCCGGCCGCTCGGGCCACCGCCGCGAACGGGTCGGGCCCGAACCCCTCGGCCTGCCACTGGCCGGTCTCGGACCCGACGCCCAGGCCGCCGCAGATCTGGCACCGCCATTCGGCCGCACCGGCCGCCGGCCCGCCGCTGGGCCCCACGTCGACGGCCACCCGGGGCAGCCGCCGCTCGAACCGTCCCAGCGCCAGCCGGAGCTGGTCCTCCAGCCGCTCGGAGGCCGGTGGCTCCAGGCCTACTGCCCGTATCGTAATTCGCATGCTCGCACGACACCCCCGGGTCAGAAATCCCAAACCGCTGGTGGCGACACTCCCCCCCTTTCGTTCTAGACCGCGCGACCCCGACCGACAATCCAAATCCAGGGACTTGATCGATCGAAAAAATCGATTAACCTTAGGCCTTATGGAATGGCTCAACTATCACCACCTTCTGTACTTCTGGACCGTGGCCCGCGAAGGCTCGATTGCGCGGGCCTGCGAGCGGCTGCACCTGACCCAGCCGACGATCAGCATGCAGCTGCGGCAGCTCGAGAAGTCGCTGGGCACGCCGATGTTCGAGCGGCAGGGCCGGTCGCTGGTGCTGACCGACGCCGGCCGGGTCGTGTACCGCTACGCCGACGAGATCTTTGCCCTGGGCCGCGAGCTGCAGGACACCGTCAAGGGTCGGCCCACCGGCCGACCGGTGCGGCTGGCCGTGGGCGTGGCCGACGCGATCCCCAAGCTGGTCGCCTACCACCTGCTCGAGCCGGCCCTGCGGCTCGAGGAGCCGCTCCAGATGGTCTGCCTGGAGGGCAAGCCCGAGCGGCTGCTGGCCGACCTGGCGCTCAACACGCTGGACATCGTCCTGTCCGATGCCCCGCTGTCGCCGGGGGCCAAGGTGCGGGCCTTCAGCCACCAGCTCGGCGAGTGCGGCGTGAGCGTGATGGGCACCGACCCTCTGGCCGCCGCGCACTGCGACCCGTTCCCGGCGGCCCTGCAGGGGGCCCCGTTCCTGCTGCCGACCGACTCGAGCACCCTGCGCCGCGGCCTGGACCACTGGTTCGACGTCCACGGCCTGCGGCCCCGGGTGGTGGCCGAGTTCGAGGACAGTGCGCTCGAGAAGGCGTTCGGGCAGGGGGGCGTCGGCCTGTTCGTGGTGCCGACGGTCATCGAGTCCGAGGTGGCCCGGCAGTACAACGTCGCGTGTGTCGGGCGGATCGACGCGGTGCGGGCCCGATTCTACGCCATCACCCCCGAGCGCAAGATCAAGCACCCGGCCGTGCGGGCGATCTCCGAGGCCGCCCGCCTCGAGCTCTTCGGCGACGGTCCGGACTGAGCCCGTCCCGCCGGGAACCCGACGCCGCCCGGGCCCCGCAGCGGCGCGGAGCCGAGCGTCAATCGGTTCAAAGGCCACCCCTCGGCTCAGGCGCCGGCCGAGTTGTAGACGTCGCCGGCGGCGGCCAGGGCGGCGCCCGGCTGGAGCCGGACGCCCAGGTCGAGCAGGCAGGTTTCCAGGGCAGCGAGCACCAGCGTGACGTGGGCGCGGCGCGAGCCGTGGCCCATCAGGCCGATGCGCCAGGCCTTGCCCTTGAGGGCGCCCAGGCCGCCGCCGACCTCGATGCCCCACTCGTTGAGCAGCCGGCGCCGGACGGTCATGTCGTCGACCCCCTCGGGGATCGCGATGCAGTTGAGCTGCGGCAGCTGGAAGCCCTCGGCCGGGATGTAGCCGATGCCCATGGCCGCCAGGCCCGCCTTGAGCGCCCGGTGATTCTTGAGGTGCCGGGCGAAGCGGGCCTCCAGGCCCTCCTCGACGACCAGGGCCAGCGCCTCGCGGAGGGCGTAGTTCATGCTGATGGGCGCGGTGTGGTGGTAGAAGCGGTCACCGGCGTCCCAGTAGCGCATGATCATGGTCATGTCCAGGTACCAGCTCTGGACCTTGGTCGTGCGGGCCTGGATGGCGGCGACGGCGCGGTCGGAGAAGCTGACCGGGGCCAGGCCGGGCGGGCAGCTCAGGCACTTCTGGGTGCCCGAGTACACCGCGTCCACCTCCCAGGCGTCGATCTCGACCGGCACGCCGGCCAGGCTGGTGACCGTGTCGAGCGCCAGCAGGGCGCCGGCGTCGTGGACGATGCGGCTGATCTCCTCGACCGGCTGGAGCACGCCGGTGGAGGTCTCGGCGAG
>CAZUZD010000091.1:0-19873 GCA_964624465.1 uncultured Isosphaeraceae bacterium | reverse complement strand
TGTTCCAAGGCCAAAATACGGGCTCTGAGTATTAATTACAACTGTAGTACTAAGGCGACTAAGCTTCGTTCGCCGCAGACCGAAGCTCATCACTAGCGACCTCGTGCTGTTTTAGTTGTACACCCAACAAGGCACAGCACGCCGAGGCCCAGGCTATTCAGGATTGACGACTTCACCACCATTGCGCGTCCCGATAGAACGCCAAGCAGAGAGACTGATGCTCTCGCGTACGAACTGTATGTGTCCGTCGGCGAACAGCGTGTGCGCGCCTCCAGGGTGGCGACTGGAGGCCGAGTACGCCCCTTCCTGGACCTGTTCTCGAACGACACAACTACGGCGGTTGGGAGTGAGAACGTGGTTGTAGTGAGTCTGCCAGTAGCCGCCCCGCGCCCAGCTGTGGCCCTTGTCGTACCCCTCTAGGCTCACCATGGCGGTCGCGGGGTCCAGACCCTCACACTCGGCCACGAACGGCTCGAACTGCGCCGACCCCGTCAGATCCCCAGGAATGTTGAAGACAGTACCCAGCGCATCCACCCGGTAGGCGTGCCCGGGACCCCGGACCCACTCGGACATCGCGGCCGTGGTGGCGGTGCCGTCGCTGAAGCTGGCCAGCGGCAAGAACAAGATGACGCCGAAGGCGCCGTCATCGAGAAACCAGCGGCTGCGCACGCCGCGATTGCCCGCGTAGTTCGTCCCGGCCAGGTCGCCCTGGCTCCTCGTGTCCGAGGGACAGAGAAACGTCGCCACCGAGACGTGCAAGGCCGTCCGGTTCGGGGAATGGATCCCTGTCTCCTCTGCCCAGACACTGAAATTCAGGGCGCTGGCGAGCGACGCCTGATCGAGCGCCGGCAGCAGCGCCACCAATTGCGAGTAGCCGGCCATCGAAGGCGAGGGGAACCCTCCATAAGTGGTGGCATAGCCGTGCAGGGCGATGCCGAGCTGGCGAAGCTGGTGGGCGCACTGGGTCCGCCGCGCGCTCTCGCGGGCTCCCTGCACCGCCGGCAGCAGCAGGGCGATCAGCAGGCCCACGATCGCTACGACCACGGCCAGCTCGATGAGCGTGAACCCACCCTCGTTACGGCGGGCGGGCTGGCTGAAGTTTCTCACGGCCGCACCCCGATCGCCACCGGAGGCGATTCGAGATGCTCCCAATCGTTCGCGCCCACGGCCACGGCTCGGATCTCGTACCGGCCCGGCTTCCGGGGTGCCTTGAGTGTGGCGGTGGCGGTCCGAGTCCCCGGCTCGTGGCCGGGCATCAGAGGCGCCGCGAAGGATCCGTGGTTGAAGTTTCCCTGCTGGATTTTGAACGAGACGACCCGGGGCTCCCAGGCCCCCTGGGGCACGTCGGCCCGCGCCGACAGGCTCAGCTCGGTTTCGGGACGGATCTGGTCCGGGTCTTGCTTTTCTGGCAGCATCACCCGAAGCGTCGGCGGCTCCAGCTTCCGCGGCTCAACCGGCGACTCCGGTCCGCCACAGCCAGCCATCAGAGAAAGGAGGATCAGACGGGCGCGCGTTCGCATCGTTGGATTCCTGATCTCCGACAGTCCTGGTTGCCCTGCCGCGACGGCGGGCGTCTCGCTCGTCATGCCAACCCTATCCAATCCACTCCGGAATTCAATACCAGAGACTTAATCCAACATTGACATCTGGAACTGACTGGAACCCTCTGGCCCGTGTCGGCCGATCCTCCCGGGCCCGGACACACCGGACGCCGGCACGCCTGATGCGGAAGCGATTCCGACCGGGCGATCCTGGCCACACCCACTGCGGCCGCGCCCGGCGGCCCCGGTGCAGCCCCCGCTCCAGGAGCCACCCATGCTGCCCGAACCCGCCGACGCCCCACTGACCCGAGCCGAGTTCCACCGGACCCTGGTCCCGGTCTGGTTCTTCCTGGCCGCCCTGACCGCCGCGCCGCTGCTGCGGCCGATGGCCGAGTGGACGCAGTTCCTGCCGGCCGCGATCGCACTGCTGGCGGGCCTGCTGAGCGCGGCGGCGGCCGGCGGGGGCCGCGGCCAGGCGGGGTGGGACGCGGCGAATCCGCCGGCGGAGCCCTCGGAGCAGGTGCGCCAGATCGCGCGCGACCCGTCGCGGAAGATCGAGGCGATCAAGCTCTACCGCGACGAGACCGGCGCCGGCCTGGCCGTGGCCAAGCGGGCGGTGGAGCAGGCCATGGCCGAGGACCGGCGGCCGGGCTGAGCCTCACCGGGGTCGACCGGCGGCCGGGGCCGGGGGCAGGCGATTGCCGCGGCCGGCGGGATCTGATCCAGTGGAGGCTCACGCCTCCCGGGGCGGGCGCCCTCGCTCGGCCGCCCGCCGCCGGCGCGGGCCGTCTGGCCCGCGACCGGGCCCGATCTCGCCAGGAGCCGACCCGAAGCGGTCGGGGCCTCGCATGTTCAACGTCGGCTACTTCAAGGGCCTGCCCACCGAGTACATCCTCAAGTTCAGCGGCGGCCGGGTGGCCGCCGAGGGGCCGGGGCTCGCCTTCTTCTACCTCAAGCACCGCACCCAGATCGTCGCCGTGCCGACCTCGAGCATCGACGTCAACTTCGCGTTCAACGAGGTCACCAGCAACTTCCAGTCGGTCACGATCCAGGGCCAGTTCACCTACCGGATCACCGAGCCCCGCCGCACCGCCGGGCTCCTGAACTTCACCGTCGACCCCCGCACCCGCCTGCCCCTGGCCGACGCCGCCGACAAGCTGGCGCAGCGGATCACGAACATCGTCCAGATGGAGACCCGCCGCTCGCTGCGGACCCGGTCGCTGGAGGACGTGCTCGGGCAGTCGGAGCAGATCGCCATCGAGGTCGAGAAGCGGGTCCGCGAGGCCGCGCTGCTGGAGCCGCTGGGCGTCGAGCTGATCAGCGTCTTCATCGTCGCCGCCCGGCCCACCCCCGAGGTCGCCAAGGCCCTCGAAGCCAAGTACCGCGAGGAACTCCTCCGCCAGGCCGACGAGGCCGTCTCGGCCCGCCGCGCGGCGGCCGTCGAGGACGAGCGCAAGATCCAGGAAAATGAGCTCCGCACCCAGGTCGCCCTCGAGGAGCAGCGCCAGGCGCTCATCGCCCTGCAGGGGACGAACTCGCTGGCCGAGGCCGAGCAGCGCGGCCAGGCGATGGCGGCCGAGGCGCGGTTCCAGACCGAGGCCCGCGCCGCCGAGCTGGCCATCTACCAGGGCACCGACCCGCGCTCGCTGCTGGCCCTGGCCCTCAACGAGCTGGGCCGCAACGCCGAACGGGTCGGCAACCTGACCATCACCAGCGAGATGCTCGCCTCGCTCCTCAACGGCGGCGGGGCGGCCCCGAACGCCGGCGCCTCGCACCGGGAGTGAGCGGCAATGGCGCTGGCGCCGAAGCTCGTGATCGTCACCCGTCGCACGGCGCTCGACGAGCTGCTCGTGCGGTTCGGCACCCGCGACCGCGCCCGCTTCTACCTCGAACGCGGCGGCGGCGACCTCGCCGGTTACGAGGCCGCGCACCAGGCCGAGCACGCCGCCCGCGAGCGGCTCAGGGCCGCCGTGCCGGCCGGCGTCCGCACCCAGTGGCTCGACCGCGAGCTGCTGCCCACGTTCACCTTCGGGCGCGACGACCGGATCGTCGTACTGGGCCAGGACGGCCTGGTCGTCAACGCCGCCCGGTACCTCGACGGCCAGAGCATGCTGGCCATCAACCCCGACCCGGGCCGCATCGACGGCGTGCTGCTGCCGTTCACCATCGACGGCGTTCGCCCCGCGCTGGCCCGCGTGCTCGATCCCAACGCCGCCTGCGCCGAGGTGACGATGGCCGAGGCCCGGCTCGCCGACGGCCAGCGGGTGCTCGCCGTCAACGACCTGTTCATCGGCCACCAGTCGCACGGCTCGGCGCGGTACACCCTGACCCAGGGCGACCGTTCCGAGCCGCAGTCCTCCAGCGGCCTGATCGTCTCGACCGGCGCCGGCTCGACCGGCTGGTTCCGCTCGATCCTGGCCGGCGCCGCCGGCATCGCCGAGGGGTTCACCGGCGGCAATGCCAGCGGCCTCGACCCGCTCCGCACCGACTACCGCTTCGGCTGGTCGGAGCGCCGGCTCGCCTACTGCGTGCGCGAGCCCTTCACGAGCCGCACCAGCCGCGCCGATCTCATCTTCGGCTGGATCGACGCCGACACGCCGCTCTCGATTGAGTCGCTCATGCCCCGCGACGGCGTAATCTTCAGCGACGGCGTCGCGGCCGACTACGTCCCCTTCCTCAGCGGCGCCACCGCCACCATCGGCCTGGCCGACCGCACCCTGCGGCTGGTCCAGCCCGGCTGACCCCCGAGAACTTTTCCCCGCCCGATTGAACCCGACGCCCGCCCGCGGCGACCTTGAGGTGCGGCACGAACCGGACGGGCGCGACGGACGCGGGCGAGAATGACCCCTTGGCCACCGAACTCCAGCGGCTGCGAGACGAGCGGCTCGTGCTGCGGTGCCAGCTCGATGAGCCGGGCGCCTTCGATGAGCTGCTGCGGCGCTTCGAGCCCCGGCTGCTCTACTACCTGCGGCGGCTGGTACCCCAGGAGGCCGATGCCTGGGACGCCCTGCAGCGCACCTGGATCGCGGCGCACCGCAACCTGCGGCGGCTCCGCGACCCGGGCGCCCTCCGCCCCTGGCTCTACCGACTGGCTCGCAATCAGGCCGCCAGCCACCTGCGCCGCGAGTGGCGGCATCGGGCGCGGGTCGACGACCAGGCCGACCCCGACGCCCTCGGCGCCGGGGACTGGACGCCCGATCTCGACCAGGCCGAGCGGGTGCACGCGGCCCTGGCCACGCTGAGCCTGCCGCACCGCGAGGTCCTCACGCTCCACTTCCTGGAGCAGATGCCGCTGGAGGAGATCGCGCAGGTGACCGGCTCCCCGGTCGGCACCGTGAAGTCGCGGCTGCACTACGCCCGACGGACGCTCCGCCGGCGCCTCGAACCCGGAGACGAGTCCCATGACTGACCCGGACCCCACCCGGTTTGCCGAGCGGCTGATCGCCGCCGAGCCGACCGACGCCGCCCTGCGACGGCGCTACGAGCAGGCGATCGATGCCACCCGGGAGCGGCGGCTGAACCGCTGGCAGCTCGGGCTGGCGGTGCTGTCGCTGCCGATCTACGTCGTGTTGCTGTTCGGCCTGGTGCGGCGGCTGATCGCGACGGCGGGCACGCAGCCGCGCGAGTGGCTGGTGCTGGAGGCCGCCAGCGGCGCGGGGCTGCTGCTGCTCGGGCTCTGGCTGCTGCGGGCCCTGCTCCGGGGCCGGGTGACGACCCGCGACGACCAGGCGATGGAGTGGATCGGCGGCGTGGGCCTGGCCGCGATGGCGCTGGCGTTCTCCGGGATCGCCGATGCGATCGCGCTCGAGGATCCCCGGGCCGCGCTGCGGCTCCACGGCGTCGTGACGATCCTGCTCGTCGGCGGTGCCCTGGGGATCGTGCTGGGACGGCAGCGGCGCCTGGCGCTGGCGCAGCAGGCCACCGACCTGGAGCTGGCGCTGCTCCGGAGCGAACGGGCCGCGACCGGACCCGACCCGTCGGCCCCGCGCGCCTGACGGGCTCAGGCCGGCTGGGTGAAGCAGAAGCAGACGCCGTAGGGCTCCTTCGCGAAGCAGACTCGGTAGCGCTGGCCGTTCCAGGTCTGCTCGTCGATGGCGCCCGGGTTGATGCCGCGGGCGTGCAGCTCGTGCCAGAGGGCGTCGAGGTCGCTGACCGGGAAGCCGCAGCTCGCCTGCTCCGGGTCGGCGCCGTTGACGGCCAGGCCGATGCGGACGCCGTCGCGCTCGAGCGTGGCCGTGGTCGCGTCCTGGGCGATCACGCGGAAGCCGAGCAGCCGGGTGTAGTCGGCCACGCCCGTGGCGAGGTCGGCCACCGGCAGGGCGGTCGGGTCGGTGTCGCCGATCGGGAACACGGATCGAAACACGGCGGGATCGGCCATCGTCAGGCACTCCAGTCCGGACCGGTTGGAGAACGGTTCACGCGGTGGCAATGACACCACTGAGCATGCGGGCGCACGGCAGGAGGCCCGCCTTCTGGAGCGTGGCCCGCGAGCCGGCGTTGTCGACGCCGCAGCGCGCCGCCGGCACCAGGCCGCTCTCGTAACAGAGCCGCTTCAGCTCCTGCACCAGGTAGCTGCCGAACCCCCGGCGCCGGTAGGGCTCGGCCACCTCCATGTAGAGGTCGGCGTAGGGCGGGTTGTAGTGCGTCAGGAACCCGCCGGTCGCGACGACGACCCCCTCGCGCTCCAGTACCCAGTCGCCGACCGGCTCCATCGAGTGCTCGAAGATCCGCGACTCGTCGACCTCCCCGACCGGCCGCAGGGTGACTCCCGGAGGAGCGGGCCGTTGGGTCGTGATCGCGTCGTGGAAGACGATCCGGTCGCTGGTGATGGCGGTGGCGGTGGCGCAGTCGTAGAGCATCAGGGTCAGCAGCACGTCGTTGGTCTGGGCCTCGATCCGCGTCGCCCCGCTGGCCGCGATCAGCCGGCGGAACATCGGCAGCGCCGACGCTCGCCAGGCCGGCAGCACGTAGAACTCCTGGATCTGGTCCTTCGGCTCGTCGCGATACCCCATCACGAACCCGTAGCCGGCGACCCGCCCCTCGGCCCGGATCCGGAACAGATCGCCGAAGCCTCGCCCGGGCAGGGAGTCGTGCACGATCTGGCAGCCCAGCTCGCGACGGTACAGCTCCCGCAGCGGCAGGATGGCCTCCAGCGGCACGCGCTCCACGTCGATCGTCATCGATCACCCTCCCCGCGCGGCCGGCCCCGGCCATGGCCGGGCGCGCACAATCTCTGGGACCCCGACCCGATCCAGCCCCCCTGCGGAGCCAATCCCATGCCTCGTCACCGCCGCCTGCCAACGCTGCTGGCCCTGACCCTCGTGAGCCTCGCCGCCCTGCTCGGTCGCGGCCGCGGCGACGACGCGCCGGCGCCGGCCCCCACGCCCGATCCGCAGACGCTCGTGGGCACCTGGAAGGTCGACCTGCGGCCGAAGCCGGGGGCCCCCGACTACTTCCAGGAGTTCGTGGTCCGTGGCGTCGAGGATAGCACCCTCACCGGCACGTTCTACGGCACCGAGCTGTCCGACGGCCGGCTGAACACCGACTGGGGCGCGGTCCACTTCGCCTTCACCACCCGCGACGCCTCGGGCCTCTACGCCCACTCCGGCGTGCTCCGCGACGGCCGGCTCGAGGGCCGCAGCCACGCGCTGGGCCGCGGCTTCCTCTCGATCTGGACCGCCACCCGGGCCCCCGCCCCCTGAGGCCGGGGGCACCGGACCCGGGGGACGGCGGCGATCGCTCAGAGCCCCTCGCGCGGGGTGACCGTCAGGGTTTGCTCGGCGCCGTCGCGGAGGACGACGACGGGGACGGCGCGGCCGGGCTCGACCTTGTCGGCGGCGGCGTAGGCGTCGGCCACGGTCGTGGTCCAGCGGCCGTCGAGGGTGGCCAGCACGTCGCCGGGCCGCAGGCCGGCATTGTCGGCCGGCGAGCCGGGGACGACGGCGGTGACCGGCACGCCGGTGGCCGCCATGCCCCCCTCGGGGGAGCTGACGGTCACGCCCCAGAGGCTCCGGGGCGCGAGCATGATCGTCTTCGCCTGCTTGGGGCCGGCCAGGCGGTTCGGCAGGTCGGTCATGAGGTCGCCGACCTCGAAGTCGACCGGCGTGAAGGTCATCTGCCTGGCCTGGTAGTCGATCGTCATCCGGTACCGGGCCCAGAAGGTGTAGCCGATGATCCCCTCCAGCGGCTTGCCCAGGAGGCCGCCCAGGGCCTTGACTGCCGGGTGATCCATCACGATCACGGGCACGTTCCGGGCCTTCAGGTCGCCGAACTCCAGGGTGTCCACCTTGCCGGCACCGCGGGCCCCCATCATGAACGACTTGGGGGCCTTCTTGTCGACGGCGCCGACGGTCTCGGCGACCTTGTTGCTCATGAGCGTGACCGGGGCGCCCAGGTCGAAGATGAACCGGTACGGCCCCTTGCCGTTGACCGTCGCCTCCACCACCATGTGGTTCGACGGCAGCATCTTGAACGGCACGACCACGGCGCCCTCCGGGTCGGCCGCCGCCGCCATCGCCGAGCGCGGCGACGGCGGGCTCAGCAGCGCCGTGGCGGCCAGGCAGAGCACCCCGGCGAGCAGGGCCAGGGCGCCCAGGGCCGGCCTCGGTGCCAGGGCGGCGGCCGTCGGGATCTCGGGGGCGAAGTCGGGGTCGGTCAGCATCGCGGGGACCTCGTCAGCGTGCGGCGCCATGGTTCAGAAGCCCTCCGCGGCGGTGATCGTGCGCTTGAGCGTCGCGCCGTTGCGCTTCAGGGTCAGCTCGACCGTGTCGCCGGGGCGGATCTTCGCGATCGCCTCGTGCGCCTTGACCAGCTTCTCGACGGCGCGGTCGTGGACCTCGACCAGGATGTCGCCGGGCTGGATGTCGGCGCGGCCGGCGGGGCTGCCCGAGAGGACCGAGGCGACCCGCAGGCCGCCGTCGGCCTCGGCCAGCTCGATGCCGATCAGGCCCTGGGGCTGGAGCTTGTCCTCGGGCACCTTGCCGACGAAGACCGAGGCGAGCTTCATGGCCGGGCCGAGCATGTTCATCGCCTGCACCTCGGCGGGCGCCTGGCGATCCTCGGGGTCGCGGGGCACGAACGGGTCCTTGGGCTCGTAGTCGAGCCGGGTCCAGCTCAGGCGGTCCTGCGTCGGGTCGAACTCCATCTTGAACCGCGCCAGCGCCGTGAACCCGAGGATGCCGTCGATCGACGCCCCCGGCAGCCCCAGCGCGTTCATGCCGATGAGCTGGAACGGGTCCTCGACCCGCACGTTCAGGCCCTTCAGCGTCGCCCCGCCCTCCAGGTCGAGCCGGTCGAGCTTCGTCCAGAAGTCGTCCTTGGCCGCCACCAGGCCGGCCTTCTTGGCGGCCTCGGTGCCGATGAAGACGGCCGGGGCGCCGGTGTCGACCAGGAAGTTGAACGGCCCCTTGCCGTTGATCCGCACGCGGACCAGGTAGTGGTTCGTCGCGGTGCGGCGGTAGGGGATCTGGAACGTCTGCCCGACCTGGCGATCAGCGGCCTGGGCCTTCGCCTCGGCCTCGGGCACCTGGGGCCCGGCGGTGACCGGGGCGCCCGGCCCGGCAAGCAGGGCGGCCGCGAGCGTCAGCAGCGCGGCCGCCGGCCAGGACCGCCGCGTCAGCCTGGAAAACCTGGGCATCGGCTCAAGCCTCAATGGCGTGGAGTTCGGGGGTGGGGTCCGAGCCCCGGTCGACCGGAACGGCCAGCCGGGCTCGTCGCAGGGCGACAGGACGGACGGGCCCCGGCCCCCCGCCCCTGGCGGCCGGCGCCGGAAGACCCGTCACCCCTGTAGTCTACGCACGCCCACGCCGTTCGGGAATGCCCCCCGGGCCCGACCGCCGGCGTCACTCGGTCCCGGCCGGGTCCGGGCGGACCTCCGGGGTGTGCCTGGCCCGGTGGACGAGGTCCAGGAGCCCGTCGACGGGGGCGGGACCCCGGGCGCTGGCGTCGCGGCGTAGCGATCGGGGCACGCGGGATTGGCTGGACGGGCCGGGAAGAGGCCAGCCAGAATGAGCGGCCGATGCGGGCCGGCCGGGTCCGTGGGATCGCAGCGAGGGATTGACACCTGAGGGAGCCTGCGCATGAGCCACGGAGGGATGTTCCCCCTGCCCCGCCTCGCCGTCATCGCCGCGCTGGGGTGCGGCCTGGGATGGAGCCTCAACGCCCGGGCGCAGGAGGCTCCGGCGGCGGGGTCGAAGGCGGCCGCGGTTGCCGAGGGGTTCGCCGCCTTGCGGGCCGAGTTCGACGCCGCCCAGGAGCGGTTGCAGCAGCTCGCCGCGGCGGCCACTACGCCGGCCGAGCAGCAGAAGGTGTATCAGGAGCACAACCCGGACGACACGGCGTTCAGTCGACGCGCCGTCGAGCTGGCGCTCGGCGATCCGAAGTCGACCGGTGCGCGCGATGCCCTGCTCTGGGTCATCGACAAGCCGTACCGCGGCGACACCGGCCCCTATGGCGACGAGGTCGGTCGCGCGGTGGCGTTGCTGGTGCGACACCACGGCGACGACCCCGAGGTCGGCCGCACGGCGCTCGGGATGGACAACCTCTGCTCGCGCCACCGCGACGCCCTCATGGAGGGCCTTCAGGCCGCCGCGCAGGGGCACGAGGCGCGCGGGCTGGCCCGGCTGGCGCGGGCGCAGTCCCTGGAGCAGACGGCGAAGTTCGCCGCCGGCACCCGCAAGGCGCCCCTGCCGCCGAAGCTGCGGCACCAGACGATCGACGCCGACGGCAAGCCCGCCGTGGTGGAGGTCACGCTCCCGGCCGAGGAGCACGCGTACTGGATCCACCTGCGGACCCTCGACATCGCCGCCACCCGCGCCGAGGCCGAGCGGCTCTACGACGAGGTCGTCGCCGATTACGCCGACGTGCCCCACGTCACCGTCGCCGAGCAGCGCGTGGCCGCGATGCTGCGTGAGCCCGTGCCGAAGTTCAACGGCCAGCCGGTGAGCGCCGAGGACCTGGCGCGGGCCCGCGCGATGATCGACCACAGGCGCACGCTGGCCGACGCCGCCCGCGCGCGGCTCGACGACCTGACGAACCTGACCGTCGGCAAGCCCGCGCCGGCGATCACGGGGACCGATCTGGCCGGTAAGCCGCTGGCACTGGCCGACCACCGCGGCAAGGTCGTGCTGCTCGTCTTCTGGGGCTCGTGGTGCGGCCCCTGCCTGCGCGCGGTGCCCCACGAGCGCGAGCTGGCCGAGCGGTTCCAGGGCCGCCCGTTCACCGTGCTGGGCGTGAACTGCGACGACCCGCTCGCCGCCGCGCAGCAGGCGGCCGACGAGCACCGCATGACCTGGCCCAACTGGCTCGACGGCGACTCCGGCCCGATCGCCACGCGGTACCACGTCCGCAGCTTCCCCACCGTGTTCGTCATCGACGCCCAGGGGATCATCCGCGCCCGCGACACCACCGGCGAACTGGTCGACGCCCAGCTCGAAACCCTGGTGCAGGCGGCCGAGGCCGGTGCCACGGCCCCCCCGCCCGCCGAGGCCCCCTGACCCGTTACGGCGGCCCCCGCATCGTCCGCCCGTTCGAGTGCCGTGGCCTGAACGGAGCGTGGCCACGCTGCGGAGCCGCGAGAATCGTCGGCGTGGCCACGCTGACGCTCAGGCCACGGCAGACCGGAGGGATGGAGGCGCGCGGGGGGGCCGGTCAGTCGGTCACGGCGTCGGCGATGACGGACCAGGGGATCTGGACGATGAGCGCATCGGGGTCGTCGGGGGGGGTGGCGACGCAGGCGACGAGGATGCCGCCGCCGGGGCCGACGCCGATCTGCTCGTCGTCGATCTTGAGGTCGAAGAGGGTCAGCGCGCGGCCCCCGGCCTGGGGCTCGGGGACGGCCCGGCGCCGGTTGCGCTGGTAGGTGTCGTCACGCAAGAGCGTCAGCGCCGCCTGGTCCTCGGGGGACTCGGGCCCCTCGGCGTAGAGGTTCGCCAGCAGCGCGGCCCGCTCGGCGAGGAACGTGGTGTCGGCGTCGACGGCCGGGTCGAACGAGCCGAGCACCAGGCCGTGGCCGCCGGGCCCGATGATGATGCCGTGCGTGATCAGGGGGCGGAGCCGGTCGGGATCGTCGCGGAGGTGCTTGCCACGGCTGTCGAAGGCCTTGCCACGGATCGCGAACCAGATCAGTTGCAGACCGAGCCGGGTACCGACCAGGGTCGGGATCAGGAAGTTGCCGGCGACCAGGGCGCCCGCCGTCAGCGCGGCGCCCAGCGCCCAGGGAACGTGAAACTCGTCGTAGACGGGCGCGGCCTCCGGGCTCCGCAGATGCCGGGCGACCAGCGACCGCAGTCGGGGGTGGTCGATGCTCATGACGCTTGGGACACTGGCCAGCGGCCCGCCGCGACGGGCCATCTCATGGGGACATCGGCATCACCCTAATCGAGGAATCGGGCGATCGCCAGAGCCTGCGGCGACCGGTCGGTCCGGAGCCCGGCGGGCGCCCCGCAAGCGGCGGGGCGCCCGCCGCTTGCGGGGAATCGGACGGGTCAGTCGCGGTCGGGGGGGGCGGGGAGCTGGCGGAAGCCGCCGCCCTGGGCGCCGCCGACGGGGGTCTCGACCAGGGCGCCCGAGGCGATCTGGTCGATGGTCATCTCGCGGGCGAACTCCAGGCGGAACTGGTACGAGATCGTCTGCGGCACGGCCTCGGGGGCGGTCGGCTCGACGGTCAGGTCCCAGCGCAGGAGGTTGTCGTTGCGCGCGTTGCGGAGGTAGCCGCTGTCGGTGCTGAGGGCGGGCTCCGTCGAGACGAGGTTCACGGCCACGTCCTGGTCGGCGGCGCGGGGCAGGCGGTCCCAGACCTCCAGGGGCACGGGCTGCGCGCGGAAGTTGCGGACCGAGATCCGGAACTCGTAGGTGTGGACCTGGTTGCCGCCCTGCTGGGCGCGGGTCTTCTGCATCAGGCGGCGGTGGACCTGGACCTGGGGGTCGACGCCGAACCCGACGGTGAACGGTTCGCCATCGGCGACCAGCGGCAGGCTCATGCGGCCGACGAAGTCGGTGCCGGCGTACATGGTGGCCTCGCCGGGCAGGAGCACGGTGCCGCTGGAGTTCGTGAGCCTGGCCAGGCGATAGACGCGCGGGGAGAGCACGGGCACGGCCTTGTCGAAGTAGCTGGCCGGCAGCTCCAGGCGTTTGAGCTCGACCATCAGCGAATCGGCCCGCGACGGGATGCTGGCGGTGCCGGGCATGGGGAAGCTGACCGTGGGCCCGTCGGCGGCGACCTCGGGCTCGCCGTCGGGCTTCGCCTTCTCGTCGTCGTCGCGGGCGAGCAGCTCGCGGGCCTGGTCGAAGGCCGCTGCGGCGTTCAGGAGCTGGCCGCCGGCCTGCAGGTCGTTGCGGTTGAGCACCGTCTGCGCCTGGCCGCGGAACTGGCTGGCCTGCGCGGCGTACTGCTCGAGCGAGAGCCCGGCGGCGGGCACCGCGCCCGGGGCGCTCCCCATGCCGCCCATCATCCCGCTCATGTCGCCGCCCATGCCGCCCATGCCACCGCCCATGCCACCCATGCCGACCATGCCGGGGCTCTTGCGGGCGACCATGGCGGTCTCGCCGTCCTCGACGGGGCGGACGGTGATGGCCAGGGGGACGAGGTCGGGGGGCGCGGCGTTGAGGGCGGGCTGGGCGGTGGAGAGGGTCAGGCGGACGCCGTTCCAGTCCTCGCCCGACTGCTGCGAGACGGCGGCGAGGTACTCGAGCCGCACGGGCCCGGCGGCGTCGGCGCCCGAGCGGACGCGGTACTGGGGCCGCCAGCTGGCGCCGCCGACGAGGTAGGAGAGCCGCACGGGGCCGCCGCCGGCCGCGCCGCGGTCGACGAGGATCACGGCGTCGAAGGCGGTCTTGACCGAACCCGACGAGAGCTCGGCCCGCTCGCGCTCGGCGAAGCTCAGGGACTCGGCGTTGCCGCGGATCTGCTCCTGGAGGTCGGTGGTGGCCTCGGCCTTGGCGGCGCGGGTAGCCATGAGGTAGTCGAGCATCTCGGTGATCGGCGTGCTCTCGAAGCGGCCCTGGTCGCCGAGGTTCCTGGCGGTGCCGGCGAGGAAGTCCTCGAGCTTCTTGAGCAGCTCGGTGTCGAGCCGGGTGGCCTCGAGCTCGGCCTGGAGCTTCTGGCCGGCGAGCTGCAGGGCGCGGACCTCCTGCTCCTTGTCGCGGACGGCGTCGCGGAGGTCCTCGCGGAGGGCGCGGGCGCGGAGCCGGGTGCTGAGGACGCGCAGGCCGTCGCCCCCCTCGGTGTAGAGCGAGCTGGGCACGACCCGGCCCGGCAGCGGGGTGACGACGACCTCGGCGGGTCCGGCGCCCTGCGGCACGGTGACGGCTCGGGTGACCAGCGCGGTGCCCTGGTAGACCGTCACGTCGGAGAGGCTCGACTCGGCGGCCTCGGGCGCCGGGGCCTCCTCGACGGGGGGTGCGGGCTCCTGCGGCGGGCCCTGGGCGGCGGCCGCGGCCAGCGGCAGGAGGGCCGCCAGCAGGGCGGCGCGGGACCAGGATGGGGCGTTCATGCGCACGGGCTCCGGGGTTGGTCCAGAGAACGGCCGGCGCAGGGGCCCGTCCGGCGCGGGCCCGGGAAGGGTCCGCAGCGGGCAGGCCCCGGGGGGAGCGGCCGGCGGTCGGTGAATGGGATCGGTGCGAGACGGGCGCGGGGGGGACCGCGGGCGGGCCGCGATGGGCCTCGGGATCCGCGTCGCCCGGCCTTAGACGCAGGACCGGCCCAAATGATTCAAACCGGATCGCCCCCCTCGGATCGGCGAGCGCCGGCCCCTTGCCGGGCCCCGGCCCGTGTGCCATCCTGAGCGGTCCTGCCGAGGTCGTGACGAGCGGGTGCGTGCCAGGGGGCGATCATGGCCTCCGGGTGGGCTGCGCGCCGCGGCCGGGCGGGACCGCCGGACCTGGAATCGACCGGGCCGGCCGGGGGTGCCTGCGCCCCGACGGCCGGCTCGCGCCCCGTTCGCCCCGTCGCCCCGAAGGGACCCGCGCCGATGGCCGACCCCCGCCGCAACGCCCCCGCCGGGCCCGACTCGACCCCGGGCGATCCCTCCGCACTGGACCGCGCCCGCGCCAAGGCGTTCCGGCGGCTGCTGCCGCTGCTCTTCATCTGCTACGTCGTCGCCTACATCGACCGCGTCAACGTCGGCTTCGTGAAGCTGAACATGCAGGGGGACCTGAAGGCGTACGGCTTCGACGAGGCCGTTTTCGGCTTCGGCATGGGCATCTTCTTCCTGGGCTACCTGCTGCTGGAGATCCCCGGCACCCTGATCGTCGAGCACTGGTCGGCGCGCAAGTGGATCAGCCGGATCATGGTCTCGTGGGGCTTCGTCGCCGCGCTCAACGCCTTCGTCCACTACCGGGTGCCGGGCCTGACGCCGGCCATCGAGAGCCTGGTCGGCACCAAGCACGCGATCCCGACGCAGTTCTACCTGGTGCGGTTCCTGCTGGGCCTGGCCGAGGCCGGGTTCTATCCGGGCGTGATCGTGTTCCTGACGCACTGGTTCCCGCAGCGGGACCGGACCAAGGCGCTGGCGTGGTTCTTCATCGGCACGCCGATCGCGCAGATCGTGGCGCCGCCGCTGTCGGAGCCCCTGATGAAGATCGGCGAGAACGGCAACCCCCTGCTCCTGGGCCTGGTCGGCTGGCAGTGGGTCTTCATCCTCTGGGGCATCCCGGCGGTCGTGCTCGGGTTCGTGGTGCTGGCGACGCTGGCCGACAAGCCGCGCGACGCGAAGTGGCTCACCGACGAGGAGCGGGCCGCCCTCGAGGCCGAGCTGGCCCGCGAGCGGGCCGCGGCCGGGCCGTCGGCCCACCTGAGCGTGGGCCAGGCGCTGACGAACCCGAAAATCCTGCTGCTGGCCGCGGCGTACTTCTTCGTGGTCACCGGCAACTACGGCGTCGAGCTGTTCATGGCGTCGATCTTCAAGGACTGGTACAGCCTCGACGTCAAGCAGGTCGCCTACATGATCGTGATCCCGCCGATCGGCTCGCTGCTGGGCCAGCTGTTCGTGGGCTGGAACTCCGACCGCACCGGCGAGCGCCGCTGGCACGCCACGCTGCCGATCCTCGTCGGCGCCGTGGCGCTGATGATCGCGCCCTACAGCCAGGGCCACCAGTGGGTCACCGTGGCGCTGTTCACGGTGGCGATGACCGGCCTGAAGGCGTACCTGCCGGCGTTCTGGTCGCTGCCGACGTTGCTGATGAGCTCGTCGGCGGCCGCCGCGTCGATCGGCCTGATCAACTCGTTCGGCAACCTCGGCGGCTGGATCGGCCCCTGGGTCGTCGGCTACGTCAAGGAGCGCACCGGCGAGTACCAGTACGGCCTCTGGTTCCTCGCCGCCTCGATGTGCGTCTCGGCGCTGATCATCGCTGGCCTGGGCATCGGCCGCCGCACCACCACCACCCAGCGCGCCCCGGCCGTCCCGAACCTCTCCGGCACCGCCACCGAACCTTCCTGAACCGGCGAACGTATATCCGGACGAAAGCATCCAGAAATTCCGATCCAGCCTTGCAACTGCATACGCTCACTCACTAGACTCGACGTCTCGACTTGGACCTGAAGCCCCGGTGACCCTGTTCGCACCCGGGCGGTCGAGTCGAGGTGAGCTAGTCCGAACGTCCCTTCGCTCCCCCCTGCGGGGAAGTCCAAAAGCCCGGGCGCCAGTTCTGGCGGCAGCACAGCTGTGCCCACCCGGGTCGCGAATCTTGATCGCCACTCCCTGATTTCCGTCCAGGATGACCTGCCAGCCGTGGCGGGCCAATCCGGTCTTGCCCGCACGGGCTCCGTGGACCGGCCTGGGCGATCCTCCCTGGGGCCACCAGGCGTGCAGTGCTGCGCGCGGCCCCGTCCCGGAGACCGCATCGTGCCGAAGTCTCATCCCGCCGCCGGCGTCCGCCGGCGCGCCCGCTTTCGCCCCGAGGTCGGGGCCCTGGAAGACCGCCAGCTCCTGACCCTGATGGGCAACCAGCTGTTCCCCAGCGACAACGCCTGGAACCAGAAGATCACCAACGCGCCGGTGGCGGGCAACTCCACGGCGATCATCGGCAACATCACCACCCTGTACGGCAACGGCGCGTTCCACCCCGACTTCGTCCAGTACACCGGCGGCACCGGCCGCCTCTACGGCATCCCGGTGAACGTCGTCCGCGGCAACACCGCGACCAAGGTCCCCGTCGTCGTCGACGGCTACCCCGGCGAGAGCGACCTGGTCAGCGTCCCGATCCCCGCCAACGCGGTGGTGGGCGGCGACTTCGAGAACCGCCCGAACCCCAACCCCGTCGACCGCGGCGACTCCCACCTGCTGGTCTACGACGCCGACAACAACATCTCCTACGAGCTGTTCTACGCCAGGCGCCCCTCCGAGAACGCCGACGGCAAGTGGCACGCCTACCAGCTCTCGGTCTGGGACATGAAGGTCAACACCTTCCGCACCCTCGGCTACACCTCGGCCGACGCCGCCGGCCTGTCCATCCTCGCCGGCCTGGCGCGGCCCGATGAGGCGCTGCCGGTGAGCCAGGGCGGCCAGGGCGTGATCAACCACGCCATCCGCATGACGCTCCAGAACAGCGTGATCCTGGGCCAGTTCACGTACCCCGCCTCGCACGAGGCCAACGTCGGCACCAACGCGGCCATCCTGCCGCCGATGGGCACCCGGATGCGGCTCAAGGCCGGCGTCGACATCAGCAACCTGAACCCGCAGGCGAAGGTCGTCGCCCAGGCGATGAAGGACTACGGCCTGATCGTCGCCGACAACGGCAGCAACTTCTACGCGAGCGGGGCCAGCTACGTCGTTGACGCCGCCGCCGGCAAGACGTACACCTGGAGCGACGCCGACATCCAGGACCGGATCCGAGGCCTCAAGGCGCTGCGGTTCAGCGACTTCGAGGTCGTCGACCTCAAGCCGATCGTCACCAGCCTGAGTGCCCCCGGCGGCGTGGCCGGCGACACGGTCACGATCACCGGGCAGAACTTCTCGGGCGCCGCCGGCCGCCTCAAGGTCCTCTTCGGCGGCGTCGAGGCGACCGGCGTGACGGTCCTCGACGACACCCGCGTCCGCGCCGTCGTGCCGGCCGGCTCGGGCGTCGTCGACGTGCGGGTGCAGTCGGGCATCACCGCGTCGAATCCCGGCAACTTCACCAACCCGGTCTTCGGCTACGGCGTCTCGAACGTCGTCGCGACCGGCCGCTTCACCTACGGCGCGGCCGCCCCGAGCACCTCGGTGACGTTCGTGAGCGCCGACACGACCACCCAGGGCAACTGGCAATCGGCCTACGGCGCCGACGGCTACAACGTCATCGGCAACGCCCAGAGCCTGCCCTCGTACGCCTCCCTCGCCGCCAGCGGCCAGAACGCCTGGACCTGGGCGGCCAGCACCGCCGACGTCCGCGGCCTGCGCAAGCCCGCCAGCGCCACCGACCGCATCGCCGCGACCTGGTACGGCAGCAGCGTCAAGCTCGACGTCCGGCCCACCGACACCCAGGCCCACACCGTGAGCCTCTACCTGCTGGACTGGGACCGCCAGGGCCGCAGCCAGCGGATCGACGTGCTCAACCCGACCACCGGCGCGGTGCTCGACACCCGCACGGTGAGCAACTTCGCCAACGGCACGTTCCTGACCTGGAGCCTCAAGGGTCCGGCGCAATTCCGGATCACCCCGCTGGCCGGCCCGAACGCGGTGGTCTCGGGCGTCTTCTTCGGCGGCCAGGCGGCCACGCCCCCGCCCGCGACCCCCAACACCGCGACGTTCGTGAGCGCCGACACGACCACCCAGGGCAACTGGCAATCGGCCTACGGCGCCGACGGCTACAACGTCATCGGCAACGCCCAGAGCCTGCCCTCGTACGCCTCCCTCGCCGCCAGCGGCCAGAACGCCTGGACCTGGGCGGCCAGCACCGCCGACGTCCGCGGCCTGCGCAAGCCCGCCAGCGCCACCGACCGCATCGCCGCGACCTGGTACGGCAGCAGCGTCAAGCTCGACGTCGGCCTCAACGACGGTCTGGCCCACACCGTGAGCCTGTCGCTGCTGGACTGGGACCGCCAGGGCCGCAGCCAGCGGATCGACGTGCTCGACCCGACCACCGGCGCGGTGCTCGACACCCGCACGGTGAGCAGCTTCGGCGGCGGCACCTACCTGACCTGGCGGCTCACCGGCCGGGTGCAGTTCCGGCTCACCGCGCTCAGCGGGCCGAACGCCGTCGTCTCCGGAATCTTCTTCGGCGGCAAGCCCGCCTGACCCGGTTCCGATCTCTGACTCCCTCCGACCCACCCCGATGCGGCCGCGGCCGCGTCCGGGTGGGTCGGTTCGCGCGCCTCGCGACGCGGCGAGTCCCAGGACCGTGCGCCGGCGCGGCCGCCCGGCCGTGCATCGCCCACACCGGCGCGGAATACACACGTACTCAAAATCCGATATGACACAGTTGGCGGTTTTTATCAGTTGGGCCCTTTTTCGGGCGCGGCTCGCCTGATACGATCGGTCCCGAACCCTAGGGTGTCACCCCGGCGTCGCGTGCGGGTGCCCCGCTCCAGCGGTTCGAAAGGCGACCAAGCCGGTCGCCGAGCGTCTCCGATCGCTTCCCCGGTCCCGCCAGCCTGCTGCCTCGCCGTCCGACATTTCGGCCGTCCGACCCGATCCTCGCGCCCTCGGTGCCGGGCCTTGTGGAAGCCCGTCGCCGACCGCGAACCGATCGCGTTGCGCGCGGAACCCGCCGGGGGGCCCCGTTCCCCCCGCGACGCTGCGCGCCCTGCGCTCGATCCCCCGGGGATCGGTCGGCCGGCTGGGCTCACGGTCCTCGCTCGAGGAAACCTCAACCGATGTTGCACCTCAACACCCGCCGGCCGCGCCGCCGCGCCCGGTTCCGCCCCGATTGCGCGGCCCTCGAAGATCGCCAGCTCCTGACGCTGCTGGGCAACCAGCTCTTCCCCGCCGACAACGCCTGGAACCAGAGGATCACCAACGCGCCGGTGGCCGCCAATTCCGCAGCCATCATCGGCAACATCACCTCGCAGTACGGCAACGGCCGCTTCTGGCCCGACTGGGTGCAGTACAACGGCAGCTCCGAGCGCCTCTACGGCATCCCGGTCAACATCGTCCGCGGCAACAGCACGCCCAGGATCCCCGTCGTCGTCGACGGCTACCCGAGCGAGAGCGACCTGGTCGGCGTGCCGATCCCCGCCAACCCCGTCCTCGGCGGCGACTACGAGGACCGACCCAACCCCGATCCCGTCGACCGCGGCGACTCGCACCTGCTGGTCTACGACGCCGACAACAACATCTCCTACGAGATGTTCTACGCCCGACGGCCCTCCGAGAACGCCGACGGCCAGTGGCACGCCTATCAGCTCAGCGTCTGGGACC
>CAZUZD010000090.1:0-19997 GCA_964624465.1 uncultured Isosphaeraceae bacterium | reverse complement strand
ACCGACGCCGCCGGCAACCGCACCGCCGTCGTGCTCGTGCTGCCCCCCTGAGGCGGCGCCCGCGCGTCTCCCTCTGTCCCGTCCCCACTCCACTCCACTCCACTTCCGAGAGGTGCCGCATGACGACCACGACCCCGACCGCCCGCTCGATTGCCGGACCCGCCGACCCCCGGCCGCGCGTGGCCGACTGCCTGACGACGCTGGCCGCCAGGCTGCGCGCCACGGGAGGGTTCGCGGCGATCGTCGGCCCCGGGCAGGTGCCGTCGCCGGCGATCGTCTCGGAGCTGGGCCCGAACCTGCGGGTGCAGCTCCGCGACTGGTCGGAGCAGGACGACGCCCCGCCGGCGACCGTGCTGCGGCGGGTGCGGTTCAAGATCCTGATCGCGCTGCGGCACGTCGACCGCGACGAGGGGTTCGCGCGGCTCGGCCGGCTGGCCGACCTGGTCGTCGACACCCTCGACGGCAGCGACCTCGGGCCCGGCTGCCTGCCCGAGCTGACCCGCGTGCGGGTGGCCCGCAGCGAGGAGCCCGCGACCGACCTCTGGCAGCGGGTCGCCCTCGACGGCGAGTTCACCCTGCTGCGCCCCCGCACCGCCGCCTGAGCGGCGACGATCGCGGGCGTCCTGGACCGAGCCTCACACCCCACTTGCCGGAGCGATCGCATGAACCTGGTCAAGATCGGCCCGCTGACCCTGAACCTCGACCGCGTGGCCAGCCTGCGCGAGCTGTGCTCCCGGGGCCCCGACGGCGCGACGGTCGCCGGGGTGATCCGGGTGCAGTTCACCGACGGCGAGCACCTCGACATCCATCAAGGGGCCGAGACGCTGCGGGCCTGGATCGGCGCGCACGCGCAGGTGCTGGTGCCGTGAACGGGCGGGGCTCAGGCGGGGTCGACCTTGGCGTCGCCGGCCTTGACGCATGGCAGGTCGCCGAGGCCGTGGCAGCCGTGGGGCAGCTCGGCCTCGTCGATGAGCATGTTCGGGATGCCGTCCTTGATGGCGAAGCGCGGGCCGCAGCGGGTGCACACCAGCGTGTCGCCCTCGCGGCGCAGCGGCACCTTGGCCATGGGGCACACGAGCAGGGCCATCAGGTCTTCGCGCTCCGTCGTCACGGCGTCGCTCCTCGGGGGGGCTGGGACGGTCCGGGGCCCGGTCCGGGCGCAGGGCTGCGACGGTGGGGGCCCCTGGCATGCATTATGCGGTCCCCGGGGGCGGGGGGGAAGTCGACCTGCGACGGGCGTGGTCGTGGCCGGCGGGGCGTCCGAGGCATACAATCACGGCTTGATCGGCCGCACGCCACGATCGCACCCCGAGGATCCGCATTGATGCCCGCCCCCCGACAGGTCACGTTGCGTCGCGCCGTCGTCACCGGGATGGGGGCGATGAGCCCCAACGGCCAGGGGCTGCCCGCCTACGACCGCGCCAACCGCGCGGGCACCAGCGGCGTGAGCCGGCTCGACCAGTTCGACGTCTCGCACCTCTCCAGCCGGGTGGCCGCCACGATCCGCGACGTCGACCTGACCCGCGCCCTGGAGCCCCGGCAGCTGAAGCTCGTCAGCCGCACCGTGCCGCTGGCGATCCTGGCCGCGCGCGAGGCCCTGGAGCACGCCGGCCTGACGCCGGCCGAGCTGGACCTGGAGACCAGGCGCCAGATCGGGGTGCTGCTGGGCACCGGCGGCGGCGGGATCGCGTACATCGAGGCGATGTACGGCCACTACTACGCCGGCCAGCCCGAGAAGGCCAGCGCGCAGGTGATCCCCGCCGGCACGCACGGCAACCTCGCCTCCGAGCTGTCGATCCAGCTCGGCCTGCGGGGGCCGTCGCACGTCGTCTCGACCGGGTGCACGTCGAGCACCGACGCCCTGGGCTACGCGCTGCGGCGGATCCAGTACGGCGAGAGCCCGCTGGTGCTCGTCGGCGGCGCCGACGCCCCGATCGCGCCGGCGATCATGATGGGCTTCGACGTGATGGCGATCACCTCGCGGAACTGGAACGACGAGCCCGAGCGCGCCAGCCGGCCGTTCAGCCGCGACCGCGACGGCTTCGTGCTCGGCGAGGGGTCGTGGATGCTCGTCGTCGAGGAGCGCGAGCACGCCCTGGCCCGCGGCGTCCCGATCCTCGGCGAGTTGCTCGGCTACGCCAGCACCTGCGACGCCTGGCACCGGGTCTCGATGTCCGTCGACCTCGACGAGCCGATCCGCGCCCTGCAGCTCGCCATGGCCGACGCCGGCATCACGCCCGGGCAGGTCGACTACGTGAACCTGCACGGCACCGCCACCGAGCTGAACGATCGGGTCGAGACCGCCGCCGTGAAGCGGGCGCTGGGGGACCGGGCGCGGGCGATCCCGATGTCGTCGACCAAGAGCATGATCGGCCACCCGCAGGGCGCCTGCGGCTCCGCCGGCGTGGTCGCCACCCTGCTCGGCCTGGCTGGCGGCTACCTGCCGCCGACGATGAACCTGGACACCCCCGACCCGGCCTGCGACCTCGACTACCTCCCCGGCGCCTCCCGGCCGGCCGACGCCCGCATCGCCCTCTGCAACTGCATGGGCTTCGGCTCCAAGAACTCGGTGCTGGTCGTGGGCCGCGGCGACCTCGACGCCTGACCCCCGGAGCGGCCCGCCTCAGCGACCGGCCCCGGGCCCCGGCCCGGGATCGGGCCGGCCGGCGCGGCGGCAGCGCTCGCTGCAGAAGACGACGCGGTCCCAGTCGCGGGCCCACTTGCGGCGCCAGGCGAACGGCCGGCCGCAGGCCGGGCACAGCTTGTCGGGCCGGCCGGCGGCCGGGGTGCGATCGGGGCGACCCGGGCGGTCGGGCATGGGACACCTCTCGGCCCGGCAACGGCCGGGCCCTGGGATGAGTGCGCACGGGGTTTTTGATTGCAACCGGGAAACCTGGGGGTTCTATTGGGCCCGGGCGGCCTGTGCCGGCTGGCATCACTGCGGGAGCTGCGCCGCCTATCCTCCCCGAATCCGCACCCGGTTTGGAGCCTTGGACTCATGGCAATCACGAACTCGGCACGGTCGGATCGTCGGCGATTCCGAGGCCTCGCGGTGGAACGCTGCGAATCCCGGCAGCTGATGGCCGCGGACACGCTGGGCGTCTTCGCCCTGCAGTCGGGTCTGGGCGCGGCGCCGAACGTCTCGGCCTCGCAGCCCTTCGTGCTGGACCGCTCGACGTTCCGGCTCTCGCAGACCGGGACGGTGATGCTGCGGGTCACCGGCGACGGGGTCGCCGACCTCGGGCCGCTGAGCGTGAACACGACCACGAACCCGGTGCACCGCCGGGCCGTGCCCACGGTCTGGCAGCGCCCGGGCGGGCCTGGGTTCCTGCTGACCCGGGCGCGTTACGGCTCGTACGTGCTCTCGGCCGGATACGGGTCGAGCGGCCTGCCGACCGACTACGCGGTCCGCTACCAGCTGGCCGGCGACGTCGACGGCTCGTTCGCGGTGACGCACGGCGACCTGGCCCTGATCCGCGCGGCGATCGGCAACCCGTCGAGCCTGACGCCCGCCCAGCGGGCCAACGCCGATGTCGACGGCAGCGGCGCGGTCAACGTCGCCGACCTGAAGCTGGCGCGGAGCAACTTCGGCGCGGCGACCTCGGTCCGCCCGCTCACGCTCGACGCCGGCCTGGACCACAGCACGCCGCACCACGGCAACGTGATCCGCGTGCCCGACGGCGTGATCACGGCGCAGACGGCCCCCGGCGCCCGCGTGATCTTCGCGAACCAGGCGCTGGGCCAGCAGGTCATCACGACGGCGGACGCCAGCGGCCTGGCGCAGGCGACGCTGCCGTTCCCCGAGGACTCGACCAGCACGATCCAGGTGATGGTCCAGGGCGGCGGGTTCGGCCAGAGCACCACGGACACGCTCACCGTCGACCGCCGGCCCACGCCCGTGGTCATCCTGCCCGGCTACACCGCCTCGCTGCCCAAGGAGGGGAACCTGGGCGAGCTGATCCGGTACGTCACCACCCTCGGCTTCCCGGCCGATGAGCTGGCCGTGGTGCCGGCGTGGACGGCGCAGTACGGCGTGATCAACCCGTACCGGAACCTCCAGCAGACCCTCACCAACCAGGGCTACATCGACGGGGTCGACCAGTTCCTGGTGCCCTACGACTGGCGGCTGCCGATCGCGCCCTACGACGGCGATCAGGACGGCGTGCTCTCGCTGGTCACCGGCGCCAGCATCACGCAGGCGCAGCCGCAGTTCTCGCTGGGCTACATCGGGAACTTCCTCAAGTCGATGGTGCTCGCCGACCCGAGCATCGTGACCATCGACCTGGTCGGCCACTCCAACGGCGGCCTGATGACCCGCGCCTACATCCAGAGCCTGGCCTACGGCGCGACGCTGACGCAGGACGGCCAGACCTTCACGCTCCCGGAGGTCGAGGACGCCGTGCTGCTCTCCGCCCCCAGCCAGGGCGCCGCCGAGGCGTTCCCGATCTGGAACAACGACCTGGAGTCGTTCACGCTGAGCCCGTCGGTCGGCATCCTGCGCGACTTCCTGAACCTGCCGTACCAGGCGGTCATCGGCGGCAACACGATCACCAGCCCGCTGGGCGACATCGACCTGGCGGCGATCACCGACCCGGGCACGGGCCAGCCCGACCCCCTGAAGTTCCTCCGGCTCTACGGCGCCTCGCTGCGCGACCTGCTGCCGACCTACAACTTCCTGCTCACGACCGGCGGCCAGCTCACCAACATCAACAGCGACCCGACGTCGTCGAACAACACCGTGCTGGACCTGAACGCGACGAGTTCGCCCGGCGTGAACCCCTGGACGGCGCTGGTGGACAGCGCCACGGCCACGTTCGGGGTGTACCCGAACATCAGCGGCACGCTGGTGCAGACCAACACGGAGAACCAGACGGTGGTGGGGGACGGGACCACGGGCCAGATCTGGCCGTTCCAGGAGGCGAACCCGATCGTGCCGCCGGCCGGCACGATCTACTACAACGATGTCGAGGGGAACTTCGGCGACGGCACCGTGCCGTACATCTCGCAGATCGCGACCTACGCCAACGACCCGTCGATCGTGGTCATGCAGTGGGGCAACGGCGTGTCGCAGACGCCGCCCTCGTGGACGCAGACCATCGGCGTGGTCGAGCACAGCCCGTACCTCAACAACGGCGACGTGCTGGAGTTCATCCGCAAGCGCCTGCGCGGGCTGCCGGCCTGAGCCGTTCGAGCGTTCGGCCCGGCGGCGGCGAAGGCGACCGGCCTTCGTCGCCGCCGGTCGGAGTCGAGTAGGCCGGGGTTCGGCGGGCCGTTATACTGCGAAGTCCCCTGTCCCGGGAACGGCCCCGCCCCGAGCGCCATGACCCAGACCCAGACCCTCATCGTCCGCTACGGCCAGATGCGGTTCCTCGGCGAGTTCGCCGGGCTGCCCGACCAGCTCCACCCGCGGGGCCAGGCGGTGGTGCTGCGCACCGACCGCGGCACCGAGCTGGGCGAGGTGCTGAGCCCGGCCAGCGACCGCACGGCGCGGTTCCTGGAGAACCCGGCGCGGGGGGAGATCGTGCGGGCGGCCACGGCCGAGGACCTGGACCAGAACGCCACCCTGGCCGGCCGCCAGCGCGCGGCGTTCGAGGGCTGCCAGGAGCTGATCGCGCGGCGACGGCTCCAGATGGACCTGGTCGACGTCGAGGCGATCCTGGGCGGCGAGCGGCTGGTCTTCTACTACCTGGCCGAGCAGCGGGTCGACTTCCGCGAGCTGGTCAAGGACCTGGCGCGCAGCTTCCGCACCCGCATCGAGATGCGCCAGATCGGCGTCCGCGACGAGGCCAAGCTCCTGGCCGACTTCGGCGACTGCGGCAAACCGGTCTGCTGCAACACGCACCTCTCCCGGATGCCCCCGGTCACCATGCGGATGGCCAAGCTCCAGAAGACCACGCTGGACCCCTCGAAAATCTCGGGGCGCTGTGGTAGGCTCAAGTGCTGTCTTCGTTACGAGTTCGACACCTACCAGGCGCTGGAGCGCGAACTCCCGTCGGTCGGCTCGCGGGTGACGACGCCCCGAGGCCGCGGACGGGTGACCGCGCAAGAGATCCTGGCCCGCAAGGTGCTCGTCGAATTCGAGGACGGACGACGCATCCTCGTCGGTTCCGACGAGGTCCTTTCAGTCGAAGCCAAAGGACGGCCACGAAGGTCCGACGACGATGACCGCGTCGATCCGTGAACGCTCGACGCCTCCTCGCCGACGACGACAAGGATGATCACCACATGAGCCTTCGCGACGATCTGGCCGGGGTTCTGGCGCGCGATCCCCGGTACTCGGTCCACGCCTACGCCTTCCTCTTCGAGGCCCTCGAGCACACCAAGCAGCTCAAGCGCCGCCGGCTCCAGGGCAGCAAGGCCCGCAGCGGCAAGTCCGCCGCCGGCGCCGCCGGCAGCACCGCCCCGACGGCCGCCGAGCGGGCCCGCCGGCTGCAGGAACGCGTGCAGCACGTCTCCGGCCGCGAGCTCTGCGAGGGCGCCCGCGACCTGGCGCTCAAGCACTACGGCTTCCTGGCCCTGACCGTCCTCGGCCAGTGGGGCCTGCACGCCACCGCCGACTTCGGCAACCTGGTCTACAACCTGGTGGCCACCGGCGACATGCTCACCACGCCCGAGGACACCCGGGCCGACTTCGACGACGTCTACGACTTCCGCACCGCGCTGCGGGACGAGTACGCCCTGGCGCTCGACGACGCCGGCTGATCGCCCCCGCACCCCGCTGCGACACCCACCGCCCAGGACCGCCCCGATGCCGACCGCGACCGCCACGACGACACCCGTCCCGGTCGCCCGGCGCCGCTTCTACGCGGTCCTGGCGGTGTTCCTCGCCTGGGCCGCCGCGCTGGCGCTCATGGCCCAGACCACCGCGCGCCGGCCCCCACCGGCCGCGGCGGGGTCGGAGGACGACGCCGACGACACCCCGGTCCCGGCCGCCCGTCAGGCGCCCTGAACCCCGGTCCCGGCATCACCCACCGGGGCCGTGAACCAGGCGGCCAGGGCGTCGGCGGTGCGATCGGCCGGCGTCGCCGGATCGAGCGGCCAGAGCGACACCTCGTCCAGGCCGCGGAACCAGGTGCATTGCCGCTTGGCGAACTGCCGCGTGCGCTCCTGCGTCTGCCGGATGGCCGTCGCCTCGCCGTGGCGGCCGGCCAGCAGCTCGAGCACCTCGCGATACCCCACCCCCTGCGCCGGCACGGTGTGCAGCGCCCTGGGCCCGGCCTGCACCCGCTCGACCTCGGCGACCAGGCCGTCGGCGAACATCTGCCGCACCCGGGCGTCGATCCGCTCGTGCAGCACCGGCCGGGGCGGGTCGAGGGCCACCGCCCTCACGCCGACGGCGGGGCGCGCGTGGCCCGACTGCTGCGCGCTGATCGGCCGGCCGGTGACCTCCAGGACCTCCAGCGCCCGGATCACGCGGCGGCGATCATTGGGATGCAGCCGCGCAGCCGTGGTGGGGTCGAGCCCGGCCAGCCGCTGGTGCAGGGCGCCGTCGCCGAGCGCAGCGGCCTCGTGCTCCAGGCGCTGCCGCACGGCGGGGTCGGCCGCCGGCCCGTCGAAGAGGCCGCGGAGCAGGACCTTCAGGTACAGCGCCGTGCCGCCGACGAACAGCGGCCGCCGGCCCCTGGCCTCGACCGCCCGCGCCGCCGCGATCGCCCAGCCGCGGTAGTCGGCCACGCTGGCCGCCTCCCAGGGGTCGAGCACGTCGAGCAGGTGGTGCGGCACGCCCTGGCGTTCGGCGAGGGTCGGCTTGGCGGTGCCGATGTCGAGCCCGCGGTACAGCGTCATCGAGTCGAGCGCCAGCACCTCCGCCCCGAGTCGCCCGGCCAGCGCCACCCCCACCGCCGTCTTGCCCGACGCCGTCGGCCCGGTCAGGTACAGCGCCCGCCGCAGCAGCGCGGCGTCGGCCTCGGTTTCGGCATCGGCGATCGGGTTCGTGGACAACGGCCGGGTCCTGCCTTCGGAGCCTGCGTGGGGTGGCCGGGCGAGCGGGCTCAGAGCTCCCAGACGCGGCGGCCGCTGAGGTACATGGTGAGGAAGCCGTCCTCGCTGACCTTGAGGACGGGGCCGTGGTGCGAGGCGGCGAGGCTGGCGGCGGTGCGGGCGCCCTCGACGGCGCGGGGGGCGTAGGCGGTCTCGGGCGTCAGCCGCAGGATGGCGCCGAAGGAGTGCAGCCGGGCGTCCAGATCGGTGACCACCGCGCCGTCGATGCCGGCCAGGGCCTCGACGATCGCCTCGTCCAGGTCGGCCAGCGAGCGGCCCCGCGCCAGGTGGTGCAGCGTGCGCTTGGCCAGCCGGGGGGCGAGGTTGTCGGGATCGTCGGGGTCGTCGGCGGCCACCTCGGCGAGGATCCGGTCGCCGGGGTCGACCAGCACGGGCAGCGACTGCGACGGGTCGCGCAGGAGCACGAACAGGGCCCCCCGGCGCTGCTCGGAGAGGTTCAGGGCGGCGCGGAAGATCCGCTCGGCGAACCCGGGGGGCCGGGTCGGGCCCACGGCCTGGATCCAGGCGGCGAACTTCGAGGGAATATCCAGGAGCCGCCAGCGGGCGTCGCTGTAGGCGAACCGGAGCCGGCCCTCGGCGAAGACCTTGATCTCCTGGGCGGGGGTCAGGATCACCACGACGTGGCCGCCGGCGGCGGTGGCCTTGGCGTGGCCCACGAACTCGCGCGGGCACGGCACCTCGGGCGCCCCGGGCCCCTGCACCGCGTCGGCCCAGCGGCTGACCTCGACCGGCCAGGCCAGGTCGCCGGCGCGGTCGACGACGTAGACGGTGCGGACGCCGTCGCAGACCCGATGAAAGCTCTTGATCGCCGCCAGCCGCGCGTTGTAGCGCGGGGCCCCCGGCGGGTTCGCCCGGCCGGGCACGGCCGGGTCGCCGTCGGTGCCCAGCAGGATCGCGCCGGTCGAGACCCGGCGGTTCTCGTAGCTGGACAGCGCCGCCACCCGCAGGGCTTCCAGGGCCACGGGCACCCGCCACGAGTCGGGGGTGCCGAGGTACTCGGCGACGATCTGGTCCTCGGCGGCGTACTCGAAGGCGGCCGTGTGCTGCACGGCGGCGCGGTCGTAGAGGGCGCGGAAGCGGCGGTCCATCACGGCCAGGGTGGCGGCGATCAGCCGCCGCTCCGAGGCCAGGAACGGGCTCGGGCTGCCGGGGTTGAAGCTGTAGCGGGTGCCGAGCCACTCCAGGTCGACGCCCAGGCCGGCCGGGTCGGGCTCGACGGTGAAGTTCGGGCGCGCGGGGCCGCCGTCGTCGGCCAGCCGGATCATGCTGCGGTCGCCCGCCGGCTCGATCGTGGCGTCGGGGAAGAAGTGCTCGAGGTTGCGCTTCAGCAGCAACTGGTAGAGGCCGAGGACCCGCGACATCGTCCCGACCGAGCTGTCGACACCGCCCAAACCGCCGCCTCCTCTCCGCTCGGCCCCGAGCGTCGGCGGGGATGGGACGCGATCCCACCGCCGCGGGCCCCCCGATTCTAGCGCGCCGCCGTCGCTCCGGGCGACCCCGAGGCGGCCAGCCGACCGGGTCCCGGCCCGGGCCCGGCGGGCGTGGGGTCCGCGTCGCCGGCGTAGGGGAACGGCCGGAGCTGGCGGACGCAGC
Source organism: uncultured Isosphaeraceae bacterium (assembly GCA_964624465.1). Lineage (GTDB taxonomy): Bacteria > Planctomycetota > Planctomycetia > Isosphaerales > Isosphaeraceae > CAZUZD01. The sequence goes on along the minus strand of CAZUZD010000090.1, from coordinate 10,403 downwards.
GGTACAGCCGCACGGTCTTGACCGTCGCCCCGGCGCGCTCGATGGCGAACTCGCCCAGGGGCTCGATCCGCTCGAACCAGGGGCGGAAGGCGTCGGGCTCGGTCGAGCTGTGGTTGACGACGACCAGCGTGCCGTCGCGGCCCACCCAGGCCCCCGGCGGGCTGAACTGCGCGAAGCCCAGCGGCTTGCGCTGGCTGTAGCAGAGCACCGCCGCCCGCTCGCCGGTGGCGAAGGCGAGCTGGCCCGAGTGGAACCACTTGCTGGTGAAGACGAACCCCTCGGGGTCGTCCAGCAAGCCGCGGCGGCCCAGCTCGGCGGCCACCTGCTCCCAGCCGTAGAGGTCCAGCGTCGGGTCGGCCGAGGGCTTGAGCACGCCCAGCGTCCCCCGGCCCTCGCGCTGGAGCCAGCCCAGGTGCAACTGCCCCAGCACCAGCAGCGCCACGGCCACCGGCGCCGCGGCGACCAGCGCCAGCCGGCGCCGGACCCGCCCCGGCTCGCGGCCGGCCCACGCCGCCCAGTCGCGGCCGGCCAGCGGGAACAGGGGCAGCAGGCCGACCAGCGACCAGTGCGGCAGCACCGGCTGCCGGCAGGCCACCAGCAGGAACCCGACCAGCGGCGCCGCCGCCTGCGCCAGCAGGAACCGCTCCCAGGCCCCCGGCCCGGCCGCCACCACCCCGCGCCGCGACCGCCACGAGCCGGCCAGCCCGCGGGCCAGCGCGATCATCAAGGGCAGCCAGATCCACGGCAGGATGTACGCCGCCTGGCCCAGCACGGCCGTGGCCAGCAGGTCGGGCCGCAGCCGGGTGCTGCCCAGGGCCCGGCTGCCCTGGAAGGCGAACGAGGCCCAGCCGTGGGTCGCGTTCCAGGCGACGACCGGCGCGAACAGGAGCAGCGCCACCGCCGCCGCCAGGTACGGCCCCGGCCGCCGCAGCCAGGCCCGCGCCGAGGGCTCCCAGAGCAGATAGGCCAGACACGAGATCGGCAGGAACACGCCGTGGTACTTGCTCAGCAGGGCCCCGCCCCAGGCCACGCCGACGGTCAGCCAGGCCGCCGTCGCCGACTGCCACCAGTGGGCTGGCCGCCTCGGGGCCGTGAGTGCGGCGGCCAGGCGGTCGAGCGCCAGCAGCCAGCAGGCGATCAGCGGGCCATCGGGCATGGCGAACGCCCCGGCCACCGCGCCGAAGTAGGCCGTGGCGTTCAGCAGCACCGCGGCGATCACCCCCGCCCGGCCCCCGAAGGCGCGCGCGGTGAGCCGGGCCATCAGGGCGGTCGTGACGCCGAACAGGAGCACGAACCCGAGCCGCAGCGCCAGCGGCGAGGGGAGCTCGCCGGGCCGCAGGCCGCCCAGGGTCGCCAGGCCGAGGGCCTCGACCCAGGCGGTCATGGGCGGGTGGTCGAAGTAGCTCCAGTCGGGGTGCCTCGCAAAGAGGAAGTAGTACGCCTCGTCGTTGCCGACCCCGAGCGTGGCGGCCCAGGCCAGCCGCAGCGCGGCGGTGGCGACGATCAGCAGCAGCAGGGCGGCGCGGGGGCTTCGCATGGGGGGCATCCTCGGCCGGGTGCGGGGCTGCGGCGGGGGGCGTCCCGGCGCGGCGGGCGGCATCTTAGCGGAATCGGGGCGGCTGCCGAGGCCAGTCCGGGGGTCGCGGGCTCAAGCCGGGGGCCGGGCGGGCCGATCTGGGATTGATGGGCCGGCCGCGCCAGCGGTCGACCTTGTCGGATCGGCGCCGCGCCGATACGATCCGCCCGCGCCGCCCCGGACCCCCCTGCGCGGGACGGCGACTCGCCAGCCCGGAGCCCCCATGAGCGCCAGCGACCCCACGACCCCTGCGGCCACTCCTCTCCCCCCCACGCCCGTGGCCGCCCGCCCGAACTGGGTGCGGCTGGCCCTGATCCTGGGCCTGGTGGCGCTGGGGCTCCAGCAGGTCTGGCGACACGGGCACGACTACGTCTTCGCCGACAAGTTCGCCGCCGTCGAGCCCGGCAAGGTGTACCGGGGCGCCTGGCAGCAGGACTGGCCGATGCGCCGGCTCGTGCGCACCGAGCAGCTCAAGACGATCGTCGCGCTGGCCCACCCGCCCACGCACCCGTTGGTCCTCAAGGAGCAGGCCCTGGCCCGCGAGCTGGGCGTGAAGTGGGTGCACGTGCCGATCGTCGACGACCGCACCCTGGCCGACGGCGCCGCGCTGTTCGACCGGCTGGAGGAGGCCGTCGCGGTCGTCGCCGACCCGGCCAACCAGCCCGTCTACTTCCACTGCCACCACGGCATCAACCGCGCCTCGATGGTCCAGATCGCCTACCGGACCCTGCACTGCGGCTGGACCCTGGAGCGGGCCACCGCCGAGGTCGCCGACACCTTCGGCCTGGTGCAGGTCGACAAGGGTCCCGACTACCGGATCATGGACGCCTTCTACGCCGCCCGCGTCCTGCCCCGCCGCGCCGGCGCGGCCCCCGAACCGGCCCCCGCCACGGCCGCCACGACGGCCGCCGCCGGGTCCGACCGCCGCTGAGCCCCCCGACCACGGCCAATTCCGGGGCCCGGCGGCGATGCTGCCGAACCAATCCGCGGCCCCGGCGTAAGATTCGCGGCAACCCGACCGCCGTGGCGTCCGAACTTCAATTCGGCGGCCGGCGACTTGACTTCCGGATTTTCAGTCCTAAGATGTTGCGTCTCCGTCTGTTCTGAGCCGATGCCCCGGGTGAAACCGGGGCGGCCCGGACGCCCTGGACGGTTCCTCTGACCAGCGCCCGGCCTTGATCCGGGATTGGGGGCTCCTGATTTGAAGATTCGCCCTGCCCGCGTCGGCGACGTGCCCGCCATCCACGACCTGATCCGGACCTTCGCGGATCGCAAGCTCATGATTCGCCGCTCGCTCGGCGAACTCTACGAGTCGATCCGGGAATTCCTGGTCGCCGAACACGACGGCACCGTCGTGGGATGTGCCGCGCTGCACGTCTTCTGGGAGGACCTGGCCGAACTGAAGTGCCTGGCCGTCTCCGAGACCGTTCAAGGACAGGGTGTCGGGCGGCTGCTCGTCGACGCCTGCTGGGACCAGGCCCGGGAGCTGGAGATCGAATCGGTCTTCACCCTGACCTACGTGCCCGGCTTCTTCGAGAAGTGCCGCTACCGCCAGATCGAGAAGGCCGAGCTGCCGCACAAGATCTGGAACGAGTGCGTCCGCTGCCCGCTGTTCCCAAGCTGCACCGAGGTCGCCCTGATCCGCTCGGCGCACGAGGGCTCGACCGAGAGCCTCTCGACCCCCGAGCGGGCCGACGCCGGGGCCCTGCTGGTCGGCGCCTGAGCGGGCGCTCCGCCGACCGTCCCGCACCGAGCGAACCTCACGCCCGCGGCCAGGGGACTCGTCCCTGGACAAACCGGCCGCGGTCCGCGCTCATGGGACCCTGACGCGATCCGATCCGACCGCCGGGCCCGCTCCGTGGCCCGGCGGTCGTGCGGTCGCTCCTGGCCCGAGCCTCCGGTCTGATCCGGGTCCACCCTGCGTGACGCGCCGCCCGTGAGCCCGCCCCCCACCGAACCCGAAACCGCACCCGGTTCCGAGAGCCCGCCCCGGCCCCCCCGCCTCTGGCCGGGCGCCTGCGGCGTGGCCGGCCTCGTGCTGGTCCTGATGCTCGCGACCAACGCCCGCCTCGGCCTGGCCTGGGACGAGGCATACACGATCGCGCGGCTGGACCGCGTGCGCACCTGGTGCGCCGCCGTCGTCGACCCGCCCGCCGTGGCCGCCCGGTTCGATCCGAAGTCGCTGCGCCCCGTCGAGGACCGCCGGCTCCGGCCGCCCACGGCCCGGCAGATCCGCACCCGGGGGGCCCTGTTCGAGCCGAAGACGCTCGACTGGTTCTGGCCGTTCGCCCGCGAGGAGCCCCACGGCCACCCGCCGTTCTACGCCATCGTGGCCCTGCTCGGAGATGTGGTCCTGCCCGGATTCCCCGAGCTGACCCGCGCCCGGTTCGGCACCCTGTTCGCCTTCAGCCTGGCCGCCGGGGCGCTCTTCGGGGGCGTCGGGCGTCGATATGGGACCTGGCCGGGCCTGGTCGCCGCCGGGGCCTGGGCGCTGCACCCGCACCTCTTCGCGCTCGGGCATTACGCGACCTACGACGCCCTGCTCTCCAGCCTCTGGGTCGGCGCGGTGCTCGCGTTCGCGCGGGCCGTCGGAGACGGGCCATCGACCACGACCGCCCCGGCCTGGCCGCGCTGGCCGGCGGTGGTCGGGTTCGGGGTGCTGCTCGGGTTCGCGATGGGAACGAAGCTCACCGGCTGGCTCTTGCCGATCCCGCTGGCCGCCTGGGTGCTGCTGCGGCGCGACCGGGCCGGGCTGATCACGCTGGCCGCCGGCGGGCTGGTGGCGCTGGTGACGGTGTACGTCGTGACGCCGCCGTTCTGGGCCGACCCGATCGGCGGCGTGCAGCGGTTCCTGGCGTCAAACCTGTCGCGGGCCGAGACGATCCCGATCCGGACCCAGTTCCTGGGCACGGTCTACGAGACGCCCAAGCAGTCGCTGCCCTGGTACAACACGCTCGCCTGGACCCTGTTCGTCACCCCGGTCGGGTTCCTGCTGCTCGGCCTGATGGGCGCCGGACGGGCTGCGCGGCGGTGGCGCACCGAAAGCCTGGCGACCCTGGCGCTGGCCAACTGGGCGTTCCTGATGGTGCTGCGGGCCCTGCCGCACGCCCCCGGGCACGACGGCGTGCGGCAGTTCCTGCCCGCCTTCGGGTGCCTGGCGCTGCTGGCCGGCGTCGGGGCCGCCAGCGTGCTGGAGCGGTTCGGCCCACGGGCCCGCCTCGCGCTGGCCGCGGCACTCGTCGAGGGCCTGCTGAGCGTGCTGGTCATGCTGCCGGTGCCGCTGTCGTACTACAGCCCGCTCATCGGCGGCCTGCCCGGCGCGACGGCGCTGGGGATGGAGCCGACCTACTACTGGGACGCGATGACCGACGAGGCGCTGCGGGACCTCGACGCCCGCACGCCGCCCGGCGGGGTCGTCCTGTTCCTGGCCAACCCGATCGCCTGGACGTATCACGACCAGGGCCGCCTGAAGGCCGATCCGTACCGCGGCGACGGCCGGTCGCCGTCGTGGTACGTGCTCCAGAATCGCCCCGGCGCCCTGAGCCCGATCGAGCGGAAGATGATCGCGAGGCTGGGCTCCGACCCGACCACCGTCCTGAGCGCCAAGTTCGGCGTGCCCCTGGTCTGGGCCCTGCCCGGCCCTCAGGTCGACGCCCTGTTCGCCGCCGAGCGGCCCTCCGCCGGCGGGGGGCGACCCTGAGATGACCGAGCCGACCACCACCGCCGTCCCCAGCCTCGCCGCCGGGGCCCCCACGCCCACCCCCGCACCGCCGTCGGCCATTCCCTGGTGGGCGCCGCTGCTCGTCTTCGGGCTGGCCGTGCTGGCCCTGGCGCCGACGACGGGCGACTTCGGCCTGACGTACGACGAGCCGGCCTACCGCTACAGCCAGTTGCTCTCGGGCCAGTGGTGGGAGCGGCTGGCGGCGGCCCGCTCGGGGGCCGACGTGCAGGCGCTCGTCGAGCCCGACACGCTGCTGTACTACTGGCCCTACGGCCGGTTCGGGATCAACTTCCATCCGCCGCTGGCCGGCCAGCTCAACCTGCTGGCGCACCGGGTCTTCGGCGGCTGGATGCGCGACATCCCCGCGCGGCGGATGGCGTCGGTGCTGGAGTTCGCGCTCACGCTCACGCTCCTGTTCACGTTCCTGGCGCGGCGGTACTCGGCCTGGGTCGGCGGGGTGGCCGCCGCCGCGCTGCTGGTCCTGCCCCGGCTCTACGGTCAGGCGCACCTGATCGACACCGACACGCCGGGCCTGCTGCTCTGGACGGCCGCCGCGTTCGCCGCCTGGAAGGGCCTGAACGAGCCGCACGCGGCGCGCTCGCGGTGGCTGGTGGGCGTGCTGGCCGGGCTGGCGTTCGTCGAGAAGATGGCGGCGGTGCTGGTGCTGCTGCCGGTGCTGGCGTGGCTGCTGGCCACGCGATTGCCCCGGCTGTTCCGCCGCGACGACCGCGCCGCGTGGCTCGACGCGATCGTGACCCTGGGCCCCATGCTCCTGACGCTGGGGCTCGCGTTCCTGGAGGTGCGGCGGCTGGCGAAGCTGCTGCCGCCGCCGGCCCGCACCGATCTGTTCCGCGACCGCCCGGCCACCCTGCTGCCGGGCGCGGTGCTGCTGATCCCGCTGCTCGTGTGGCTGGTGCGCCGCGGCCTGGCGTGGCTGCGGCCGCGGAGCCCGCTCTGGGGGCGCGAGCGACCGGGGCTGGAGATCGTCGCCGCGCTGGCGGCCTGGGCGCCGGCGGTGGCCTGGCTGGGCAACCCGGCGTGGTGGGTCGAGACGATCCCGCGCCTGGCCCACTACTACGCCATCAGCGCCGCCCGCCGCGGGGCCCTGCCCGACATCCAGGTGCTCTACTTCGGCCAGATCTACGAGTACAGCCTGCCCTGGCCCAACGCCTGGGTGCTGATCGCCATCACCGTGCCCGTCACGATCCTGGCCGCTGCGCTCGTCGGCCTGCTCTGGGGCCTGGCCCGGGTGCGATCCGATCGCCTGCCGCTGTACTGCCTGGTGCACCTGGCCACCCTGCCCGTGATGCGGATGGCCGAGACGCCCGGGCACGATGGCGTGCGGCTGTTCCTGCCGTCGTTCCTGTTCCTGGCCGCCTTCGCCGGCTGGGGCACCCTCGCCCTCGCCGACGGCCTGGCCCGCCTGGCCCGCGCGGGGACCCGCCAGGCGCTGGTGCGCGGGGCCCTGTCCCTGCTCGTGATCGGGCCGGCGGCGTGGGACCTGGTGCGGATCCACCCGTTCGAGCTGTCGTACTACAACGCGTTGATCGGCGGCCCGAAGGGGGCCTGGGACACCGGGTTCGAGCTGACGTACTGGTACGACGCCTTCACGCCAGGGGCCCTGGCCGAGCTCAACGACCGCCTGCCGCCGGGGGCCGACCTCGACTTCCCGAACCAGCTCTCGGCGCCCACCACCTTCCTGGAGCTTCAGACCCTGGGCGCCCTGCGGCCCGACCTGCACCTGGCGGCGACTGACTCGCGGTTCCCGTACCTCTGGCTGCTGACGCACGATTCCAAGGCGATGGCGTACACCCGGTTGCTCTACGCCATGACCCCCTGGTACGCCGTGGCCCCGCCGCAGCTCGGCGGCCTGCGGGTCGCCACCGTCGCTGGCCCCGAGGCCGCCGCGCGGGCCCTGGCGCTGCAGCTCCTGCTCGACGCCCCGTACACCGGCCCGCCCGAGCCCGACCGCGTGCCCGCCTGGGTCGACCGCTGGGCCCCGCCGCTGGCCCGCCTCTGGGGCCGCGGGCTCGCGAAGGCGAAGCCGCTGACCCTGAACGAGCCGATCCTCGCCTGGGCCCGCGACGACCCCGACGGCCTGATCGCCGCCGCTCGGGCCGTCACCGACTGGGCCAGGGCGCACCCCGAGCAGCTCCGCCGCCCGCGCCGCGAGATCCTCGCCGGCGCCCCGTTCGCCACCGACCCGGCCGCCGCGCGGCTGTACCAGACCCTGACCCGCTACGACGACCAGGCCCCCTTCTCCGCCAGGCTGCTCGGGCTCGACCCCGAGGCGCTGGCCGAGGCCGCGGCCATCCTCGCCCGCCGGGGCGACGCCGTCCGCGCCGTCCTGTCCCGCTACCCCTTCACCGATCCCGCGACCGTCGGCGGCCCGCTCGACGCCGCCCTGCCCGCTCGCTCCGCCCGGGACCCCGGCGCGTCTGCCAGCGCCGTCGCGAGGGAGCCGTCCCGCCCATGAGCCAGGACCGGCCCTATGAGGGCGCCACCGACCTGTTCCGCGAGAGCTGGGCGTTCTACCGCAAGCTGGTGACGCACGACCTGATGAGCCACCGTGGCATCGCCGCGGCGCTGCGACGGTACGTGCAGGAGCAGCGCGCCGCGCCGTTCGACCTCTGGGACCTGGGCTGCGGCGATGCGACCGGGGTGATCGCGCTCTTCGAGGGCACGCCGCTGCGGTCGTACACCGGCGTCGACGCCGCCCCGCCGGCGCTCGTGCTGGCGCGCGAGCAGCTCGCCGGCGCCCCGTTCGCCGTCACGCTGGTCGAGGCCGACTTCCCGATGTTCCTGATGCAGGCCGACCCGGGGACCACCGACCTCATCTGGATCGGCTTCTCGCTGCACCACTTCCACCCCGACGCCAAGCGCGCGATCCTCGCTGACGCCCTCCGCGCCCTCAGGCCCGGCGGGGCCCTGCTCGTCTCGGACATCTCCCGCCGCTCGGGCGAATCGCGCGAGGCCTACCTGGCCGCCTTCCTGGCGCAGGCCAGGGCCCGCTGGTCCGTGGTGACCCCGGCGGAGCACGAGCGGATCGAGGCGCACATCGTCGCCTGCGACTTCCCCGAGACTCCCGAGGGCCTGCTCGCCCTCGCCCGCCAGGCCGGCTTCGCCGCCGATCCCGTGCCCCTGTTCCGCGACCCGACCGGCCTGCACCGCCTGACCGCCTTCCCCACCTGAGCCCCGCGACCTGCCCCGCGCCGGTCGGATCCACGCCCGGAGCGCGGCCGGATCGCTCGTGTCGGGCGGATCAGCGGAGCGTCATCCGCCGCGCCCGAAGTGGGAGCGATCGATCCGATCCAGGGAGTCGGTCCGGCGCGTGGCTTCCGCCTCCGCCCGGCGGATGACGCTCCGCTGATCCGACTTGCAGAACACCGATCGGACGCGAGTCCTCGTGGGGTGAATCCGTACCGGCGCGATCCACCACCGCCCTGCGCACGCCCCCGGCGGATGCGGCGATCAGCCGGCCGGTACGGCCGCCGCGTCCGGGGTGCGGCCGAAGTCGAGGCCGAGGCGGCCGAGCACGACCCAGGCGGCGAGCGCCAGGGCGACGGCGGCCAGCGCGGCGCCTTCCCAGAACGGCGCGGCCGGGCCGAAGGTGCCGAGCAGGCGGTTGGCGACGACGTAGTTGATCGTGCGCGCCAGGGTCTGCGCGGCCGTGAGGGTGCCGAAGACGGCCCCCTGCTCGGTCTCGGGCGTGGCCCGCGACAGCAGCCCCTGCACCGTCGGGCTCGCGATGCCCTGGCCCAGGCCCACCAGCAGGGTCGCCCCCAGCAGGCCCCAGGCCCCCTGCACCACCGCCAGCGCCGCCAGGCCCAGCCCCAGCGCCAGCAGGCCGAACAGGATGAGCCGGGGCTCGCCGTACTTCGGCACCAGCCGGCGGATCAGCCCGCCCTGCACCAGCGCACTGACGAGCCCGAGCATCGCGAAGCCGAACGCCGCCCAGGTGGCGTCCCAGCCGAGTCGGCGTGAGAGGTACAGGCTGTACGTGCCCTCGAGCGCCGCGAACGCCAGGGTGCTGAAGGCCCCCACCGCGACGATCAGGCCCAGCGTCGGCGACGTCAGCACGTCGCGGAGCCCCCGCCCGCTGACCACCCGCGCCCGGTGCGCCAGCCGGTCGGCCATGGGCCGCGACTCGGGCAGGTACCTGAGCACGAGCAGCCAGGCGAGCGTCGAGAACCCGGCCGCCACCAGGAACGGCAGCCGCAGCGCCAGGTCGTCGCCCACGGGCAGCTTCAGCAGGAGCCCCCCCAGCAGCGGGCCGAGCACGAACCCCAGGCCGAAGGCCATGCCGATCAGCCCCAGCCCCTTCGAGCGGTTCTCCGGGGTCGTCACGTCGGCGACGTACGCCTGCGCCACCAGGATGTTGCCGCCCGAGGCGCCGTCGAGCAGCCTGGCGAGAAACAGCACGGTGTAATCGCGGCTCAGGCCCAGGATCAGGAACGAGATCGCCGTGCCCGCCTGGCTCACCGCCAGCACCGGCCGGCGGCCGTAGCGGTCGCTCAGCCGCCCGAGGATCGGGCCGGCCACCAGCTGCGCCAGCGGATAGGCGGCCATCAGCCAGCCGATCTGCGACGGGGAAAATCCGTACTGCTCGGCGTACCGCGGCAGCAGCGGCATCACCAGGGTGAAGCCGAGCAGGTCGACCAGCACGATCAGGACCACGACCACGAGCGGGGACATCGGCGGGCAGGCTCCGGGAGGGCGGCGGGCGGGCAAGCGGGCAGTGGCCGGGGCGGGTTCGCGGGCGGTTGGATCGGTGGGGGCGGCGCCGGGCTCAGGGTCCGTCGGGTCGGCTCGCGCGGGCGGCGCGTTCGAGCTGGCGCTGGGCGGCGACCGAGGCGGCCACGAGGGCGAAGGCCCCCAGCGAGAGGCCGAGTGTGACCGAGGCGACCCCGCGATACCAGAGCCGCTCGCCGGCGTCCCCCGGTTCGAGCCACCAGCCGGCCAGCGCGGTGAGCCCCAGCGCCGCCAGCCCCAGCGCCGCGAACGGCCGCGCCCGCCGGTCGTTTCGGTCGGCCAGCGCCCGCATCCAGTCGGGCAACCGGGCCCCGCTGGCCGCGGCCGCCAGCCGACGCGCGCCCCCCGCCAGCC
>CAZUZD010000089.1:0-20017 GCA_964624465.1 uncultured Isosphaeraceae bacterium | reverse complement strand
GGGCGAGGCGGGGGCGCCCCGGGGCGGGGGGCCCCGCCCCCCCCCCCCCCCCGCCACGCGGCATCGGGTGAGGCTGGCGAGCGGGCGAGTGGAGCCGAGGTCGACCTGGACCAGGGCTCGGGAGCGAATCGTGGGATCTTGAACCCGGCCCGGGGGCCGGGGGATCGATCTCACCAGAAGGCACCGATGAAGAAGGTGAAGTACCGCTCCTTGTCGCCGGGCTGGGTGACGAGCGGGAAGGCGAGGTCGAAGGCCAGGGGCAGGGGGCCGAAGAGCTGCTGGGGCAGGTAGATTCGCAGGCCGGTGCCGACGGCCAGGCGGAAGCCGTTGAAGCTGTAGTCGTTGTCGACGGTGCCGAAGTCGCTGAAGATGACCTGCTGGAGCTTGTCGTTGGCCGTCCAGGGGAACTGGAACTCGACCGAGCCGAGGGCCATCTGCACGCCGCCGATGTTCGAGTTGTTGACGTACGGGCCGACGCCGCGATAGGCGAAGCCTCGCATGCTGCGGAAGTCGCCGGCGAAGAACTTCTCGTAGACCGGGGTGTCGGTGCCGGTCACGCCGTAGTAGCCGCGGAGGGTGAGCGTGCGCTTGCCCGAGCCGTCGGGGCGGCTGCCGAGGGTGAAGTACTGGCGGCCCTCGACGGTGAACTTCGGATACGTGAAGTCGCCCCAGCCCTGCTCGAAGGCGAACTCGAGGTACTGGCCCTTGTTCGGCGAGTACGGGTCGTTGCGGTTGTCGAACCGCAGGCTCGGCCGCAGGGTCATCAGGGTCGTGTGCCCGTTGGCCGCCAGGTACTCGGCGGGCGCGGGGTACTTGAAGCCGTTGAAGGTCACGTCCTCGGCCCGGAAGGCGATGTCGGCGTAGGTGAGGGTGCCGAACTGCCGGCCGAGCGAGAACCGGCCGCCGACGCGACGCTCGTTCCAGTCGGGGTAGAACCGGCTGAAGCCGTAGCCCGAGGCGCCGAAGCCGATCGGGAGGTTGAACAGGTACGGGTCGCGGAAGCTCACGCTGGCCCGGTTGATCGACGTGCCCGGCGAGAGCTCGAGGCGGAAGTCCTGGCCGCGGCCGCGGAAGGCGCGGCCCTGGGTGATGTCGCTGGCGCTGCGGGGGAAGTTCAGGATGTCGAAGTTCGTCTCGTGGACGATGAAGTTGCCGCTGAGGCCGCCGAACGAGCTGGCACCGACGCCGAACATGAGCCGGCCGGTGGCGACCTCGTCGACCGAGGTGACGATGTCGGCGAACGAGCGGTTGGCGAACGGCTCCTGGCGGTCGGGGCCGACGTCGTTCATGTTCATGCCCGGGATGCTCGGGAACATGCCCGGCGGCACGTCGGCGCCCACCGGCTGGGTGCGGCCGACATCGGCGGGGCCCGGGGCCGCGGCCGGCGGCAGCACGCCCATCGGCGGGGCCTCGATCGCCGGCACACCCACCACCGGCGCGTCGACCGGCGGGTCGAAGGGCCGGCCGCCGTCGAGGGCACCGTCCAGCGGCGCGACCTCGACCGGGCCGGGGCCCGCGGCCGGGCCGCCGAGCGCCCCGGCGGCGGGCCGCGGGGCGGGGTCGGGGCTCTGCATCCGCGTCTGCATCACCTGGTCGAACGTCGCCGCCGGGATCGCGCCGAAGGGCTGATCGGCCGGGCGGCGGTTGGCCAGGCGCACGTCGATCGGCTTGCCCTGGTCGGGGGTCACCGCGAAGTACTTGAGGTTGCCGAGCCGGGCCTTGAACTTCTCGATCCGCTCCATGTCGATCGGCTCGCCGGGCACCAGGCCGGCCATGTTGGCCTCCCGGCGCACCACGGCGTCGATGGTGCGGGCGTTGCCCTTCACGATCAGGCGGCCGAGCCGGTACGGCACGCCCTCCTCGATCCGGTAGACCAGGTCGACGACGCCGGGCTCCTTCTCGGGGTCGGCGTACTGGCGCTCGACCTGCACCTGGGCGTCGATGCAGCCGACCGATCCGTACTTGGTCATGAGGCTCTTGCGGTCGATCTCGCGGAGGTTGTCGCTGAACGGCATGCCCGAGTGCATGACCAGACCGGCGCGGAGCTGCTCCTCGGTCAGCAGCGTGTTCCCCTCGAACTTGAGGTTGCGGACCTTGAACTGCACGCCCTCCCAGACGACGAACTCGACGCGGAGGTCGCCCATGTTCGGGTCGCGGTGCACCACCGGGCGGACGTTGACCTCGAAGAAGCCCTGGCCCTGGTAGTACTCGCGGAGCTTGCGGGCGTCTTCCTCGATATCGTCCTTGTGGTACAGGCCGCCGACGCCCAGGATCGCCGTCCGGCTGGTGATCTTGGTCTTGAGCACGCCGGCCGAGACGTAGCTGTTGCCGGTGAACTCGATGGCCCGGAGCCGGCACTTCGGCCCCTCGAAGATCTCGAAGATGGCGCGGGTGTCGCCCGGCTTGCCGCCCTCGATGAGCCGGACCTCGGCCCACTCGTACCCCTTGTCGGCGTAGAGCCGCTGGATCTGGTTGACCGCCATCTGGTTCTTGACGAAGTCGGCGCGGGCGCCGGCCTTCAGGCCGGTCGACTCCTCGATCTCCTTGAGGCGGAGCTTCGAGAGCCCCCGGAAGACGACCTCGCGGAGCACCGGCAGCTCGCTGACCCGGAAGGTCACGATCAGGCCGTTGGGATCCTTCGGGTCCTTCTTGTAGAAGACCTGCACGTCGGCGAACCACTTCGAGTTGTTCAGCCGGGCGACGTCTTCCTCGACCTGATGCTCGTCGTACTCGCGGCCGGCGCGAGTGCGGATCTTGGGCCGGATCTGCTCCTCGGTGATCGAGGTGTTGCCCTCGATGACCACCGCGCTGACGGTGCCACTCGGGCCGCCGCGGCCGCCGCCAGGCGATTGCGCCCGGGCCGGCTGCGCCGCCAGGCCGATCAGCAGCAGTGCCAGCAGGGCCAGCGTCAGGGGTCGACGGGTTCGGGCCGACGCGGCCGGGCTGTGGGCCGGGGCCGGGTTCGGGCTCGCACCCGCGACGGGGAGCAGTTGCACCGGGACGCCTCGAGACATGCGATCGATCCCAACCGAAGGGGCCGCCGCCGGGCTCCACGTGCGACGGGGCACGCGCGGACCGGACCGGCTCGGAACGGGGCCAGGGTCGGAGCGAGGGAGCGTCGGGATGACCGGTCGCTGGCGCCGCGTCCATGCGGGCCGTTGCGACCGGCGGGCCTCCCCAATCCTTGGGGATTCGACGTGGAGTCGGGGCCCGCTCTGCGAGGTGTGCCGGGCTTGTACCCCAGCCCCGGAAACCTGACAAGACCGCTTGAATGTTTTCCGACCAGTCCCCCCGACCCGGAACGCCCCGGCCCCAACCACCGGCCCCAGCATCCACTGCCAGCGTCCGGTTGCACCCGCCTCGGCCCAGGCGGTGCTGGGCCCTTCCGAAGGTGCGCCGGCCGCCGGGATCGTGGCCTGAGCGCAGCATGGCCACGACGACGCCTCGGGGCCATCGCTGCGCCGGGCGGCCGCTCTGGTTTCGTCGGGCGGATCCGCGCAGCGTCAGCCGCCGCGACGGATCGGAGGCCTGTGTCTGGCGTGGTGGATTGCGCCGCATCCTGCGGCTGATCCACCCGACAAAAGAACATTCTGGCGTAGGGTGGATCAGCGCCAGCGCAATCCACCAGGACGGCTCGGAAGCCGACCGCGTGACCCAGCCGATGGGCCGATCGAGGGGGATCCCCTGCGGGCCCGGCGGCTGACGCTGCGCGGATCCGCCCGACGAAACCCGGCATTTGGCCCGCTCCGGGCGCCAACGACGACCGCCGCGGTGACCGGCTCCGGGGGGAGCTGGGCCGCGGCGGTCGCTGGCGTTCCGGTGTCGGCAGGTCGTGGTCGCGAGTGCGTCGGGTCAGGACCGCCCGGTGTCCCCTGTGCGATCCATCGGACGGGCGGTCGCGGACGTTTGGGTTACTGCTCTATGGTTAGGCGATCAAATTCATCGTCTCACGATCACTGAGCACCACCAAGAGCGTCCGCGTTCAGCGGAAGCTGGCGATAGCCCTTGTTGGTCTGGAAATTTGCCGGGAGATTTTGGCCGTCCGGCGTGATCAGCTTGGCCCAAACCGTGGCGTCGATGGTCTCAGAAAGGAAACGCGAGGATCCGTCGCACATGCCGACAACGAAGCCGCCTGGGTGCTCGCTGTTGGCGAACGGAGACGCACCCTTCAAAGCACCGCTTTTCGCACCTGCGTTGATCTCCTCGTTGGTACCCTTCTGGTTTGCTTGATTCCAGCCAATTCCATCAACGGGACCAGTCGAATTAGGCGGGCGGACGGGAATCAGATTCGTAACGGCGGTGAAATCGCGAACACCGCCCGACCCACCAGCGGCTACGAGACTCGACGCCGTGAATCCGACAAAACTCGGGTGGGCTGTGGCCCAGCTGGTGGTCTTGTTGCTGAGAATGTTCTGATTCTGCTGCGAAGCGCCTGCGTTGATATTTTCGGCAATGGCTACAGTCGTGCTCATGCCGTCTCGGATGGATGCCGTGGTGTTGCTCATGTCATAAGGGGCATTGCCCTTGTACGAGCCGTTGAAGAAGACGCCCATCTTCTTGAACGACTGAAGCGAGTCAATGCCCACCGGCACGAAGCTTCCGGCTTGAGCATTCCACCCGGCACCCGCCAGAGTCTGACCATTTGAGGTGACCCAAGGCTCAGAAACTTGGGAGAGCACGAATCCCAAGTTTACGCCGTAGGAAAGATTCCCTTTGCCCTTGACGATGTTTCCATCGTTCGGACATCGCAGTACGGCAATGTCGGTCTCGCCGATAGAAAAATTCGTCGGCTTGCTCGGATCATCGCCAGTACGGCCGGTGTCAAAAAATACCCGCTGTCGGTTGTAATCGTTGTAGAGCGACTGCTGGTCGAGCTCCGGCAGGATCTCAACGACCCAGGTCGAGAGCGGTCCGGCGTCGGGTTGCCCGGCGACTCCCGGTGCACCCTGCGGGAAGTTGGCTGTCTGGGAGAACAGTGGCATCAGCATGTCTTTGGGGAGCTGGCCAGGTTCACCCCACGTCGTGGCGTTGGGGAACTGGTTCTTCTTATTCAAGAAGTTCTGGATCGCCAGCCCAATGTTCTTGACGTTGTTCATGCACTGCGTGCGACGGGCGGCCTCTCGGGCCGACTGCACCGCGGGCAGGACCAGGGACATCAGGATGCCGATGATGGCGATGACCACCAGCAGCTCGATCAGGGTGAAGCCGCGGGGCTTCCGGCTCAGGGGACGGGCCGCCATGGGGAGGGCCTCCTCGCACTCGGTGGGGACGGACGGGGGATACACGCAATCATAACGCCGGTTTGCGCGACACGACAAGGCGGCGACCGGCACGATTCAACCGGCCGGGGCGATGGCCTGGGCCCGGGTCGGCGGCGACCCCTGGAGGCCGGGCCCCGGAACCGGGGCGCCTCCAGGGACTGATACGCCGCCGGGCCGGCCGTGTTACTCGATCCGCTTCTGATGCACCACGAACTGGCGGAACTCGGGCGGGTTGGCCGGGTCGTAGCCCGTGGCCCGCGCCCGGTCGATGACGCAGAACATCCGGTACCGGACCACCTTGCCCGTCGAGTGGCCCACCTCGGGCCCGAGCTGGTCGGGCACCGACGCCGGGCTCACGCCGGCGAGCTGGGCGTTCCCCTCCTTGACCACCTCGAAGAGCCCCACCGTGATCCACACCGCGTACTGGTGGCTGCGGACGGTGCCCAGGTTCAGCACCTTCTCGAGCCACTCGTACCGGAATGCCGGGTGCTCGCGACGGTCGCTGCCGCGGGCGCCCAGGAAGTACGCCTGCTGCTGCTGGGCCAGGTTCAGCGGGTTGGTGAACGGGTCAAGCTGCGGGTTGACCAGGCCGGCCCGCTTGAAGGCCAGGTTCACGTGGTCGCCGTCGCGGATGTCGGTCGGGGGCACGGTCGTCGTCGGCAGCGGCGTGCCGTCGGGCGACCCCAGCTCGGTGCTCGGGTCGGTGTTGGTCGCGGCCGACTGATCGTAGGCGTCGGGCACCTGGAACAGGAGCCGCGGTGGGTTGACCAGCCGCGTCGGGCGTTTGGTCTGGTCGGGGTAGGTGGCGACGCTGGCCTGGTAGTACGGCAGGCGGGCCGGCCGCATCAGGGTGTCGTGCAGGTCGGGGTACGCCATGCCGCGGAACGGCCGGTCGACCAGGCTGTTGCCGAGGGCGCCGTTGGGCAGGTTGATCGAGCGGAAGCCGCCGATGTAGCCCGAGCCGCCGTGGCGGAGCTTGAGGAAGTCGGCGAAGGCCGCCTTCATGTACGGCGTGGTGTTCAGGCCGTCGAAGTAGCCGCGGCCCTGGTTGTAGGTCCCCAGCTCCGAGACGGGGATCGAGGTGGCCGGCAGGCCGTTGGCGGTCATCGAGGTGACGACCCGGGGGATGCCGGTGCCGGGCGTGACCGCCTCGCCGAGGTTCAGCACGGCCGGCTGGGTGTTGGCGCGGCCGTCGCCGAGCAGGCCGAAGAAGACCTCCTCGTCGTAGATCGCGTTCAGGTTGATGGCCCCCGGCCGCAGGTCCTTGCGGAGCCAGTCGCCGTTGTCCCCTTCGGCCACCGGGCCGATGGCCCCCATGACCGGGCTGGGCACCTCGAAGAACTCGAGCATGCGGTGCCAGCCCACGGCCTTGTTCTTGAACCACGACTCGGTCGCCCCGAGCGGCAGGATCGGGTTTGGCTCGGTCGGCCGCGACTGGTAGAAGAAGCCGTCCGGCAGGTACGGGTACACCGGCGCCTTCTGGACGCGGAGCACGGCCAGGTCGTTGTTCGTCAGGATCGTGCGCTGGAGCGGCGGGTTCGTGTAGGCCGTCGGGGGCACGACCTGGGGCGCCTGCGGGACGGCCGGGTCGGTCGTGCCGCGCTCGACGAAGAACTTGGTGAACAGGCCCGGCGGCACGCTCGGCACCAGCAGCAGCTCGGCCACGCTGGTGAAGTCGCGGTCGTGGAACGGGAAGTAGCACCAGCCGACGCCGTTGTTCGCCTGCTCGTCGGGGCTGTTCGGCCCGCCGATCGACTCGTAGATGCCGCCGGCGGTGTCGGTGTAGCCGGTCAGGTCCTTGCCGCCGAGCTGCGGCCGGTAGGGCCGGCTGTTCTGGGTGTCGGGAGCGTTGTCGGGCCAGACCTGGTCGGTGTAGCCGTAGCTGAACGGCGGCTTGAAGGTGTGCACGTTCGGGACGATCTGGGCCCCGCGGAGCGGCTGGAGCCGCCCGACCGAGGCGATGTCGACCTTCACCTTCTGCTCGGGCAGGTCCTGGTTCTGCTGGGTGACGATGTCGTAGCCGGCCTCGTAGTACGGGAACCGGATCGAGTCGACGACCACGCGGGGCGTCTTCGGATCGGCGGCGCCGTTGGGGTCGACCGGGCGCACCAGGTGCAGCCAGTAGTACTCCCGCTGGCCGGTCGACGCCGGCAGGCTGGGGATCTGCTTGAGCAGCGTGTCCATCTGCGTCGTCGCGGTGTGCTCGGGCTCGGGCCGGCCGGCCTCGGTGTAGTTGGTGAGGGTGGCCGGGGTCGTGTTGCTCAGGACGTAGAAGTTGTTGACGACCTGGGCGTTCTGGTTGTTCGTGTGCTTGGCCACGTAGTCGGGCAGGCCGCTATCCTTGAGGGCCTTGGTCGTCGGGCTCAGCGGGCCGGGTGCGGCGGTGCCGCCGTTGGCGGTGTCGAGGCCGACGCCGGTGCCGCCCAGGGGCACGAAGTACTTGCCCAGGGTCGTGATGTCGACCTGGCCGGTGGCGGTGTTCGGCTGCTCCCAGCCGGGGATGATCGGCGTGGCGGCCGGCGCGGCGGGGTTGTCGGGGGTGATGACCAGGCCCCAGCCGTTGAGGCTCAGGTTGCTGGCCGTGCCGCCGCTGCCCTGCTTGCCGTTGGCGTCCTCGGTCAGCAGGTTGGCCAGCTCGACGAACAGGCGGGGCGTGGGCGTCTTGGTGGTCGAGTTCGTCTTGCGGAGGTACTGGAACGCCAGCACCTCGTTGAGCGCCACCGGCTGGTACTCCATGCCCCACACGTCCAGGGTGCCGGCGGCGTTGTTGGCCGGGATCCGCACGCCGGCGGGCATCTTGGTCGTCAGGTCGGCCGGCTTGACCTCCAGCTCGGGGTGCACCCAGCGGGTCATCACGCCGTCGGGGTCGCGGAAGTCGACGATGTTGACGACGTACTGCCCCAGCTCATGCAGCTGCTCGGCCGTCGGCTGCGGGCTGCCGATGGGGTAGAACAGGGTGCGGAGCGTGTAGTACGTCTCGGTGATCCACTTCTGCCGCACCGGCTCGTTCCAGGGGGTCGGGCCGCTGGGGACGGGCAGGGGGAAGTTGAGGTTGATCTTGCGGCCGCGGTGGGCGAGGTGGCTGCGGACCGGCAACGCGGCGCCGTTGGGCCGCTGCGACCAGACGTAGCCGGTCGGCTCCCAGCTCTCGACGCTGAAGAGCTGGCGGTTCAGCGGGCTGTCGAAGAAGCTCGGCTGCGTGCCCTGCGCCGGCAGGAGGCTGTCGAGCCGGCTGGTCAGCGACGAGCCGTCGACGTCGTCCTTGCGGTACAGCCACTCCAGGTCGGCGTTGTTGAACGGCTGGTCGTAGGGCGTCGGGCGGTACAGGTCGAGCTGCGCCGCCTCGCTCATGCCCAGGTTGGCCGTGACGTTGCTGCCGGTCTGCGAGGCCGGCTGCGGGTTGTCGGTGGCGATCGTCGGGTTGATCGTCTGCACCGCGCCGTCGAGGCCCTGGTTCGGGTGGGCGACGCCCAGGTCGGGGTACGTCGTGTCGTTGGCGTCGCTGCCCGCGAGGTTCCAGGCCGCCCGGCCCATCAGGTTCTGGTTGGCGCCGATCGGGTTCCGGTGCGACTCGTAGCCGTGGTACCGGTTGATCGTCGAGCGGGTGACGTTGACGACGCCGGCGTTGGCCGCCGGCAGCGAGGTGCGGTCGACGCCGGGGGGCCGGAAGTGCATGAAGAAGCCGACGCGGCCGAAGTTGTCGAACCCGGAGCCGAACGGGGTGCCGAACGGGTCGGGGATCGGCATGGCGGCCGGGTCCGGGCCGGCGGGCAGCTCGTCGAACCGGGTGATGCGGCCGTTGCCCGTGATGTCCAGCGGCGTCACGAACCGCCGCGCCCGCTCGGAGGCGAGCAGGTGGCGGCCGGCGCCGTCGAGCAGGTCGGCCGACTCGGTGAACGGGCCCTGACCGTTGAGCATGGTCAGCGGGTAGAAGTCGGTCGTGTTGAAGTTGGCATCGGCCCAGGGGGAGTTCGGCTGGCCCGAGAGGTATGACCGGCCGGGGCCGGGGAACTGGATCGGATTGGCGCGCAGGCCCTCCAGCTCGCCGAAGCGGCCGGCCGTGGGCGGCGAGACGCCGTTGCCGGGGTTGCCCGCCAGCAGGGCCTGCAGGCTGTACTGGCCGCTGCGGAGGCCGTAAGGCGCCGGCGGGGCGGGCTCGGGCGTGATCAGCGGCGTCGGCAGGGTGGCGCCGGCGGCCGGGTAGATGGCCGGGGCGGTGAGCGTGTTGAACACCGACGTCGGCACGGGGCTGGGCGGGTTGAAGTTGCGGTTCAGGGCGTAGCGGGGGTCGACCTCGTTGGGCGAGTAGCCGCGGCCGGCGGCGTGGTCATAGCTGCGGGTGCCGTCGAGCTTGCGGCCCTGGATGTTGCCGGCGGTGTTCAGCGGCAGACGGCCGTTCAGGGGCAGGCACATGATCGCGAACAGCGGCTTGTACTGCCGGCCGCTGGCGTCGCGCTGGACGGGGTAACCGAGGTCGATCCAGACCGAGTCGGTCACGCCGTCGCCGTCGTTGTCGACGTCGTAGGTGATCTTGCCCCAGTTCGGGTTGTAGTTGGCGTCGGCCGGGTTCGGCGAGCCGGCGGTGTCGGGCACGAGGTCGGGGAAGGCGTCGCCGCTGGCCGGGTGGTCGACCTTGCGGGGCCGCAGGAACTTCGCCCGCGCCGCCGGGGTCGTGCTGATCCAGTCGTTGACCGGCGCGGGAGACTGCGGGTCGTAGGCGATCGTCCAGGGCCGGAAGAACGACGGGATGACCACCTGGCCATCGGCGCTCTTCATCGCCATGAACCAGTTCTCGGTGTCGGGCGCGTCGTAGTCCTCGTCCAGCGACGGGGTCGAGACGTTGTTCGGGTCGGTGTACCCGCCGCCCAGGCTCACGTTGTTGTACAGGAAGTTCGGGAACTCCGACGGGATCGCCGTGGCGCCCGGGGGAATGCTCGGGTTCTGGCCGCCGCCGTTGAAGGCGTTCTGGTACCGGCTGTCGAGCTCGAAGAGGTTCGCCGCCGTGAGGCCCGGCGGGATGGTGTTCGGCGCGGGCGAGTCGGGCACGACCAGGCCGGGCGTGGTGTCGGCGATCGAGAGCGTCAGCACGTGGGTGCTGCCCGAGATGTCGTCGTTGGTGACGATGAACGTCTGGCCGAGCGGCGGCACCACCTGGCGCACCGGGACGCCGTTGCCGTCGAGGAACCACTGCTGGAGCCGCAGGGTCCAGCCGAGGAAGTTGGCGTCGTAGAGCTGCGGCACCAGGGAAATGGCGTTGTTGAACGGCGTGGGGATGTTCGTCTGGATGGTGTAGATGCCGTTGTTGACCTGGGCATTCATGACCATCAAGGGCCCGCCGATCGGCGACGGCAGGCCGGGCAGGTAGCCGTTGCGGCGGCCGTCCTGCCCGTACATGTCGCGGAGCAGGCTGTGGCCGCGGAGCCCCGACTTCGGGTTGTTCGAGTCGTTGATGAGCTGCTCGAGCCCGAAGTCGAACATGCCGGCGGCGTCGGGGTTCGACATCGCGGCCTGCGCGTAGTAGAAGGCCCCGATCTGCGACTGCCGGCTGAGCGTGGCGAACGTCACGCCCAGCAGCGCCATGATGCTGAGCATGGCGAGGATGAGCACGAGCACGACACCGCGACGGCGTCGCGGCCGGCCAGAGTCTGGCGTCTGAGCTTGGGCGAGCATGCGGGCCTCCCCCGGCTGGCCCCGAGGGGCCGGTCCGGTCGGGTCGGGTTCGTGTCGGGTTCGGGTCGAGCGGTGGATGGGCGTGGCGAGGTGGCGACGGGACGGGTCGCGGCGATCGATTGGACGCGGGACGACGGGTCGTCGTTCCGCGGATCCGGGTCGGGTCCGATCAGAGCTTGTCGGCGAAGTCCTGCTTGATCGTCAGCGTCTTGATCCGGCGGCTCTCCGGGTCGGTCACCCGGATCTGGATCTGGATGCCTCGCAGCGCCGCCGGATACGGGGCCGGGTACGACGGGAAGGCGGGCCGCTGGTTGTTGATCGGCCCGTACGCCGGGTTGGCCGGCTGGCCGGGGACGTTGCTGTAGGCGGTCGACCAGCTATCCCACACGCGGCGGAGCCGCACGACGCTGGTGCCGTCGTCGCCGATGTTCTGGCTCAGGTTCGGGTACTGGGCGTCGGCCCGGTAGTCGGTCGTCAGCGGGGGCATGCGGCCCTCGTGGGCGAAGCTGTTCAGGAACACCGGCGGCGTCCCCGCGATCAGGTTCGCGTAGCCCAGGTCGTAGTAGCCCGAGGGGAGGTTCACGACCGTGTTGGAGACCGGGTCGAGCATCTTGGCGTACAGGTCCAGCGCCTTGATGTCGAAGCTCCGGACGTTGCTCAGGATCAGGTCCTCTTCCCAGACCGCGCCCGGCGGCATGGCGAAGACCGAGGTGCTGCCGACGCCGTCGTTGTAGAGCTGCACCGAGTTGCTGGTGCCGTTCATCGCCGGCAGCCAGTAGTTGCCGCGGTCGCCGTTGTTGGTGAGGAACCGGTACGAGAGGCCAGGGCTCTGGGTGTAGGGGGTGTCGCCGATGCCGCTGGCCGGGAGAACGCTGAAGTACGGCGCGGCGGCCGGGTCATTGAGCCGCTTGATCGGGTCGAGCCACAGCGGCGACATGGTCTCGCGCCAGGTCGGGAAGCCCCACCAGGTCTGCGGCGTGCCGGGGGTGCCCAGGTTGTCGCCGGTGTCGAGCGGGTTGTGGTTGTACGGCGGGTCGAGGAACGTGCCGTGGTACGGCCGGCCGTTGATCGGCCCCGGCGTCACCGACGGGTCGGGGTTGTGCACCCCGGTCACCGTGAACGGGCTGACCGGCTGCGAGTACGCGTTCGGGAAGACGTACGGGAAGGCGAACCGGTCGTGCGTCACCGGGGCCCGCACGCCCGCGCTGTTGATCGGGTTGCCCGCCGTGTCGTACTCGAGGACCAGCGGCAGGCCGGAGATCGGGTCGATGGCGGTCAGCACGCCGGGGTAGAGCGTGGGCGGGAAGTCGATCAGGCCGTCGCCGTTGAGGTCGTCGGCGATGCCGTCGGGGACCAGGTTCCCGTTGCTGTTGTTGACGTAGTCGTCGGTGTGTCGCGGGTTGAAGAGGCGGTTCTCGCGGTTGGTCGTGTCGCCCAGGGTGTTGAGCGTCGGGGCATACGGCCGCAGGTCGCCGGGCACGTTCGCAAAGGGCGAGGGCCGTGCCGACAGATCATTGAGGCCCAGCCAGCTCACCAGCGGGAACGGCGCGAGCAGGGCGTAGGTGCTGTAGGGGGCCGAGGCGAACTGCTGCGGGGGCTTGAACAGCGTGGTGATGAAGCCGATCCGATTGGCGCCGGTGCGGCCGCCGGTGCCGGCCAGGTCCGGGTCCGACGGCGTGTTGCCGACGCCCGCACCCCGCAGCTGGCTCTGGAGCGACGGCTTGATCAGCACCACCCGACGGTACAGATTGCCGTTGCGGAGGAAGTACACGACCTCGGCCAGGTCGCTGGTGATCGTCACCGGCTCCAGGGTCGAGGCCCGCTGGCCGGCGGCCGGCGGGTTGGTCGTCGGGGCGGTGGCGTAGCCGCCGTCGGTGCCGGGGACCGATTTGGGCAGCCAGACGCGGCCGACGAAGGGCTGGTCGAGGGGGGCGCGGACGGTGAAGCGGAGGGTGTCGTCGCCGTCCTCGCCCTGCGCGTCGGCCAGGGCGTTCTCGGCGTACTCGAAGTAGCCCGTCTGGTTGGCCGGGTTGTTCGGCGGCGTCATGGTGGCGGTGACGCCGTTGAGGTCCTGGCGGATCAGCGAGTCGATCCGGCGCAGCTCCTGGTCGAGGCTCGCGTAGACCCGCTGCTCCTGGATCGACCCGGTGGCGCGCTGGAAGACCAGCACCAGGATCGACATCATCAGGACCAGCAGCGCCACGGCCACGAGCATCTCGATCAGCGTGACGCCGCGGCGCGACGGGCGGGGTCTCGGTTGGTCACGTCGCATCGCGGTTCACCTCCGCCGCCGGGTCGTTTGCAGGTCGGTCCACCCGGCGGGAGTGGGTCTGAAGCGGGTCGTTGAATCGGGTCGGTCAGGAGCGGGTGCGGCGAGGATCGCCGCTCACTGGATCGTGATCGTCCTGGGGAAGACGTTCACGACGCTGGGCATGATAAGGGCGGCGTTGACGGTGGCCGGCTGAAGGACGCCGGAGTTGCTCATCAACGTCCGGGCCCGCACCGAGCCTGCGAGAGTGATCGTCATCTGCCGGTACGGACCGGAGTCGCCGCTGAAGCTCAGCGAGGGACCGGCGTCGGTGCGGTTGGCAATGCGATACCAATAGCACCGCTGTCCCGGATAGCTGCTGGCGCCGCCAAAGCGGGCGTCGTTCACCATCTGGAGCTGCTCGTACGTAATGTCGGCGATCCACGCCCCGATCCGAACATCCGGGTCGGGCATGTTCGCCGGCCAGCGGAGCAGGACCGTATTCGTGTTGTTTGAATAGCCCACAGTGGCACCCAACGGCGGCGGGCCGAAAGCGAAAGCCGCCTCTACCACCGTCTCTCCGGCGGCGAGCTGAAGCGTGCTCCCCTTGATCGGGTCAGTCACCGTATCAAGTGCGAATGGTCGGTTCTGGCAGACGACGATGTCGCCGCTGAAAACCCGGCCGTTGGTCACATCCGTCTGCTGGCCTGTGAACAGCCAGGAGTAGGACAGGTCGACCAGCGGTGATCCCGCACTCCCGGTCACGCCGCTGGGTGTTAGCTGCGGCATGATCGGACTGCCGGTCTCAGTGGTCCAGGGCATCGCCGGGTCGGCGGCCTGGATCGAGCCATCGGTCAAGAGCACCAGGTCGTCGGCCGAGGCAAAGACCGACGCCACCGGCTCGTCGCTACCCATGGTTGTCAGGAAGTTCGTGAGCCGCTGCAGGCCGTAGGCGCTCGGGGCACCGCCATTGGGGTCATCGCGGACGAACCCCTGGCCGTAGCCAAACCGGGCCGGCACCGTGGTGGGTCGCACCTGGCCACCGTTCGCGCGGCCGACGATCTGCCACCAGAGCGGGTCGTAGGCGATCGGTAGCCCCGTGCCCAGGCCGCGGTTGACGCCACCGAGCACGGTCGGATCGAGCGGGTTGGTCGGGTCGTAGACGAACGGGTCGAAGGCGATCGACCGCGCCTGAGGCCGTGCCCCGGTGGTGGGCACAAAGTCCTGCACGCCGTACCAGCTCATCGTGAACGCCGGCTTGTAGAGCAGGCCGCGGGCCGCCAGCTCGCCGCCGGCGCTCTGGGTCAGCAGCGCAGATCGCGACGAGCGGTTGGCCTCGCGGATCCGGATCAGGCCGAGCGGGAACAGGGTGGCCAGCGAGAGCAGGCCCACGCCCATGATCATGATCGAGATCAGGATCTCGGTCAGGGTGATACCGGCGCGGGTCCGGGTCCGGGTCGAGCCGGCGAGGCCGCCTTGGAGCTTGGGTCGCGGGCTCATGGCTGCTCCTTGATCCCCTGCTGGGCGTTGCGGTACGGCAGTTCGAGGTCGAGCGGATCGAATTGGAGATTCGCCGTCGTTGAGATTTGTCCCGTTCGGGCGTTGACCGAGATCAGCCGCTGAGAGGCCTTTAAGGTCGGCAGGTCGGCCGGGTAGTAGTCGACATTCTGAACGATGGCTTCGCGCGGCATCGGCAGCCAGTTTTGCCGCCCCGGATTGTTGGGCGGCGGATTGGGAGGCTGTGACGGGTTGAATAGGTCCTCGCGCTCTCCTAGCCAGATGTGGTAGAAGGGCAGGCTTTGGGATGGCGCCGGGTTCGCGTTCGCCCCCTGGGCCACGAGCTGGCCGTTCGGCGCGATCACGATATCGACGACACCGGAGTACGGGTCGATCGGCAAGCGTGAGCGCTCGCGGGTCAGATTCCACGAGGTCAGATCGACCACCGTCTGCCCCGGCAGCGCCAGCTCTCTGGCGCCGCGACTTACCACGGGCCGACGGGAAACCGAGTAGCTCATGTAGCCCGAGGCGGGAAGTCTGCGCGGACCCTGTTCGGGCTCGTATTCGTTCGCGTAGGCCGGGGGTAGCGCCGCACCCGGCATGTTGGTGTCAGGACAGCCCGGATAGATCAGGCTGCCATCGGCATTGCGGTGCAGGTAGACCTCGTACCACTCGTCGATATGGCCATCGCCATTGTCATCGAGGCCGTTGAAGCCCGGGTCAACAATGCCGTCACCGTCGTTGTCGACCCCGTCGAAGCCCTCGTCCTGGAAACCGTCCTCGTCGTTGTCCACCCCGTCCATCAGGTACAGGAATTCGAAGGTTCTCGTACCGGGGGAGGAGGTGTCGTAGAGCGAGTCCGGCCCGTAGTTGATGAGTCGCTCGGGATTCGGGGCCGGATTACGGTAATTCGCGACCACTCCGTTGGGATCGGCCACCGAACCACCCGGCCGGTAGCTGATCGTCGGGTTGGTGATCGGGCCGGCGACCGTATAGCTCTTCCCCTGATCACCGAGCGTGATCCGATCGCCCTGACGCAGGTTGAAGAACCAGCTCGTTGGCGTTCGCGGCACGAGGATTGGATTGCCCGGCGACCCCACATTCTCCCACTTGTCCTCAAGAACAGTCAGGTAGGGGTAGGCCACGTTGTTCGCGAAGAGCGTCGGGTCCGGGAGGCCGGGCGGAGTGGGGTTCGGGAACCCGCCTGGAGGATCGAACAAGCGTGGCCGCACGAGGCCTTCCGAGTAGTCGGGCCCGATCTCGATTGCAATCAGGCGACTGGCGGTCACCACCTGCGGGCGGGTGGGGTCGATCGCATCCGGAATCAGCCGGATGCCGCCGGGGCGATTGTCACGCACCGCCTGGTCGTGGGCGCGGGTCAACTCGCCGTAGACAAGGTTGGCAGCACTTCGGATCTCATTCTGCTGGATCGCCGGAAGCACGACCGGGATCATCGCGGCAGTCAGCAGCATGATGATCAGCAGCACGACCAGTAGCTCGATGAGCGTGTAGCCGCGCCGGCTGGCAGTCTGAAGCTTCATCGGGCACCTCCGATCTCGTCTCGAAGGCCCTGGTTGGTGACGTTGTCGAGCGATACGTCGGGAGGTGCGTAAGGAATCACCTGCGCCGCCGGGTCGAGTTGCTGCACGTTGGCCGGGGTGATCATCGGATAGCCGTTCAGGTAGACGGCCCAGTTCTCGCCCACCTGGGGAAACCCGGTTCCGCTGTCGTAGTTCCCGACGAGGGCGGCGGCGACGCGATCAGGCGAACCGGCTTCAACACTGGTCCGGATGAACGAGTCGGTGAGCGTGTAGACCCCTGTGTCGCGGTCGGGACCGCCGGAGAGAATCAAGAACCGACAGCCATATGAGCGTCGCGGGCTGGTGCCAGTCATGTCCCAGAGCCCGGCATAGGGCGGGCCAGGGAAGTTTGAAGTCGTCGCCGCGAAGTCGGGGTCCACCAGGTTGGTGAAGTAGCGGCGAAACAGCTCTGTCTTCTGGAGGCCGTTGAACGGCATCGAAAGCCACCAGCTGGGCGCCATCAGTTGCTTGTTCGGGTCGAGCGGGAAGACGTCGCGGACCTCGCTGATGGTGTCGTAACGGGCGACTCCGCGCGAGACGCCGGGCACCGGGAAGAAGATCGGCCAACGGTAGAACTGGAGCGGTTTGCCCCAGCCGTCGACGAACTCGGGAATGCCGTCGTCGTCGGTGTCCTTGAGCTCGGTGTCCCGGAAGTCGATGGCTGTGAACACGTTGCCCGTCACACCGAGGCCCTCGACGAGCATGAGATACAGCATCTCAGCTCGGGCCGTCTCGTGCTTGTGGTTCTTCAGGAACCGGGCGAACTGCGTCGCATCCCCGGTGTTGTTGAGGAAGCCCTCGCCGTGCTCGTCGGTCAGGCCGTTGCCGTTGTTGTCCAGACCGTCGTAGCCCAGCGGGCCGTAGCCCATGTTTTTGGCCAGTGCGGCGCGGGCCGAGAACGAGGCGCCGTAGATGCCCCGGTCGGGGACGCCTCCGAAGAGCGTCTGGTCGATGAGCGGCCCGCCGACGAACGCCCCCGGGCCCACGTTCGGATTGCCGTCGCCGTCGGGGTCGAGGTCGGCCGCCGTCACCTGGTTGACGGGTTTACTGCTGGGCGTGAACCCCGGCCCCACGCGGTTGCCCAGCGGGAGTACGTACTGGCCGGTCGCCTGAGCCGCACCGAACATCGGGTTGGTGCCGCCCGGGGGGAAGGGCAGGCCGGCGAAGTTGACCAGGTAATCTGTCGGCTGGTAATCGTTCGGTGTTGGGTTGGGACCCACCGGCCGCTGGATGTAGAAGACGTCGGGCAGGTCCATCCGGAACTGGTCGATCCGGGCGATCACCCCGGCACGCTCCTCGGAGGTCAGGCCCCAGTAGAGGGGGGCACTGCCGGGCGGATAGCCCGTCCCGTTGAATGCGTTAGGGCCGGGGTTGATCGCCGCGAGGAATCTGTGTGTGCCGTTCGGGTTTACCGGCAGATTGAGCAGCCCTTCTATGCGGTCATTCAGCGCCACTTCCAGCTTCGTGATCAGGGCCTGGGTGGCCCGGACCCGGGCCTGTTCGGTGGCACTGAACGACACCACCAGGATCATGCTGAGGATCAGGCCGATGATCAGCATGACCACCCCCAGCTCGATCAGGGTGAAGCCGCGTCGGGTTGTCGCATCGTGTCTCATGTCGAACCCACCCCACGCTACAAGAACCCGACCTTACAGCCAGGAATGGGGCCATCCGAGAATGGCCCTTATCACCCAGTACAACGCGACGCGGCCAGTGTTACGCGAATTCTCACTCGAGAGCGCCGTTGGCAAAGTTGGTCAGATTATCCTTCTCATCCCTTCGGGAGTCGGCGGGAAGTCCGTCAAGTGGCAACTTCTCACCACTACCCGATCCCACGAAACGCCCACCAGGGCCAAATACGCCGTCACCACCACTTGAAACGATCTGAAACGAGATGCCGTTGATGAAACTCGCTTTTGGGGGGTTCCCGGTCATGAAGGGCGCCCCGCTCGTGTAAGGGTTCGGACCTGGCGATACGGATTCGCCGACTGTTTGCGGCGCCGTAGCCGGGTCGCTTGTGAGCCGTGTCGGATAGCCGATGTTGAAATTCCGATAGGTTTCCCCAGGGAAGTTCACATCGTTCGGGTCGTATCCGTTGTTTCCGTACGCCGAGAAATAAGCGTAAGGCCGAGCGTTGTTTGACGACCCATTAAGCGTGTCGACATAGCTCGGCATGCCGTCTCCATCGAAGTCGAGCAGCCGATCCGCACGAAATTCATAGAACGGAGTGGTGCGATTGCTTTGGGCCTGCTGGTTGACGAACGGGAAACGTGAATCCTTTCCAAAGCCAGTCGTGCTGAATGAAGTACCGGAGTTGTAAGGAATGCCACCCAAGAAGAAGACAAGGCACTCGTCCCCTTCAAGGTAGATCAGCGGATCAATCTGATTGTTTCCGTTGAAGTCATGCCAGCGTTGAGGGGTAGGAGGTTGAAGCTTGGGGAAAAAAATCTGAAGGTAACGCCGCGACCGCTGTGCAAGCTCCGGCAGTACAACGTCAATCAAGCCCCGATTGGGCTGCAAAGTCCCATAAAAACCGTTGTTGGGGACGGTGTATGTGCCGTCCTCGCTTAGAAGAATCCGACTTGGCGGATACTGGCCGTATTGGCTCTTGAACGCCTCCAGGGCTTGGGCAAGGGCGGTGATCTCGCCAGTGACCTGGGCATTCTTCGCCGTGCGAACGGCGCCGGCGATGGCGGGCACCAGCAGGGCGATCAGGATGCCGACGATCACGATGACGATCAGCAGCTCGACGAGCGTGAAGCCACGCAGCGGTCGTCGGGGGCGCGGGCGGTCCATGGGGTTCGCTCCTGCTCGGTCGCGGTCGCAGTCGGCGGCCGCTCGCTCCGGTTCGGGTCTGTCTTCGACGGACGGTCGTTGGATTGGTTCCCGCGATTCGCCGCCAGGGCCGGCGGGGGTCTGGACGATTCCAGGCCCCCGCGGGCGGGGCGAGCGGGCCGGGCGGCTCGGGCTCAGCCCGAGAGCTTGCTGATGAGCTGGATCAGCGGCATGAACAGGGCGATGACGATGAAGCCGACGATGCCGCCGAGCACGACGATCATGATCGGCTCGAGCAGGCTCACGAGGCTGTCGACGAGCACCTCGACCTCCTCGTCATAGTTGTCGGCGATCTTGTTGAGCATGGTGTCGAGGTCGCCCGTCTCCTCGCCGACGTCGATCATGTTCACGACGATGTCGTCGACGATCCGCGCCTCGCGGAGCGGCTGGGCGATCGTCTCGCCCTCGCGGATCGAGTCGTAGATCCGGCCGAAGGCCCGCTCGAACACGGCGTTCTCGGCCGTGTCCTTCACGATGCTGAGCGCGTCGAGGATCGGCACGCCCGACTGCACCAGCGTGCCCAGCGTCCGCATCGTGCGGGCCACCGTCGACTTCTCGATGATGCCGCCCATGACCGGGATCATGAGCCAGAGCCGGTCGAGGATGTAGGCCCCGGTGCGGTTTCGATAGATGAGCTTGATCGTGATCCAGATCAAGATGGGTGCCAGGATCACCACCCAGAACTTCTCGATGATGAAGTCGCTGGCCTTGAGCAGGAACACGGTGACGCCGGGCAGGTCGACGCCGAAGTCGGCGAAGATCGCTTTGAACTTGGGGATGATGAAGTAGAGGATGAACCCGACGATCGCGGTGGCGACCATGATGACCACGATCGGGTAGACCATGGCCCCCTTCACCCGCCGCTTCAGGGTCTGGCTCTTCTCCTTGAAGTCGGCCAGGCGCTGGAGGATGACTTCCAGCGCACC
>CAZUZD010000088.1:0-20241 GCA_964624465.1 uncultured Isosphaeraceae bacterium | reverse complement strand
AAGCTCACCGGGGTCCGTCGCTGCCGGTGGGGCCCAACTTAGCGCTGTAGTGTTAGGGGGCTTGTCGATTGCCGACCGTGTTCGGCACCGCATCGCTGGTGCGATCGGGGAACGAGCCCTGGCGAGGGCCGTCGGTCGCACCGATCGATTGCTGTGTTGCCTTGCGGTTGTCGGATTCGCCCTGGACCAGGGATAGATTTCCTCTCACGCCAGACACGATTTCGGGCGACACGCAACCGTCTGTCAGTCTCGCCGATCGCGTTCTTCATCCTGGCTCTTCATCCGTGAGGTCGAGGTACAGTCATGCGAATCCTTCAGGGCTTGCTGGGTCGGAGTCATGGTTTCCGGAACAGCCGAACCACGCGAGTGCTGAAGCGGGCTCGGAACCAGCGGAAGTTCCTGGCCCTGGAGTCGCTGGAGGGCCGTCAGCTCCTGGCCGTGGCGCCGGTGGGACACCTGATCGAGGGCAACGCCGGCACGTACCAGGTGCCCACCAACGGCAACACCTTCACGGCCGCCAGCGTGACCCAGGGCGTCCTGCCCACCGGGCTGACCCTGAGCAGCACCGGCCTGATCTCGGGCACGCCGGCGGCGGGCACCCAGGGGACGTCGAGCCTGACCGTCCAGGTCACCCCCACGGTCGGCTCGCCCTACGACCAGGAGCTGACGCTCACGATCCTGGCCGACCAGTTCGTCGACCCCAGCCCGTCGGCGAACAACGGTTTCGGAAATGCGATCGTGGTCCTGAGCAACGGCAATGTGGTGGTCACGGCGCCGTACGACGACGCTGGCGGCACCGACGCGGGCGCAGTGTACCTGTTCAGCGGCTCGACGGGCGCCCTGATCAGCACCCTCACGGGCTCATCGGCCAATAACAACGTGGGATCGGGTGGCATCACAGCCCTGAGCAACGGCAACTACGTGATCCGGAGCCCAAACTGGAGCAACGGCACGGCGACCAACGTTGGCGCGGTGACCTGGGGCAGCGGCACGGCGGGTGTGACGGGCGTCGTCTCCAGCGCCAACAGCCTGGTCGGATCCACGGTCTTGGAGCAGGTTGGTAGCAGTGGTAGCGTCGGGGCCCTGAGCAACGGCAACTACCTGGTGCAGAGCAAGAACTGGAGCAACGGCACGATCACCAGCGCCGGCGCCGTGACCTGGGGCAGTGGTACGGCGGGTGTGACGGGCGTCATCTCCAGCGCCAACAGCCTCGTCGGCTCCACGGCCTCGGACCAGGTTGGTGTCACTGGCGTCACGTTCCTGAGCAACGGCAACTACGTGGTGCTGAGCCCGAGCTGGGACAACGGCACGGTGACCAACGCCGGCGCGGTGACCTGGGGCAGCGGCACGGCGGGAGTGACGGGCGTCATCTCCAGCGCCAACAGCCTCGTCGGATCCAGGGCAGATGACGCCGTTGGTAGCTCTGGCCTCACAGCCCTGGACAACGGCAACTACGTGGTGCGGAGCACGTACTGGGACAACGGCACGGTGACCGACGCCGGCGCGGTGACCTGGGGCAGCGGCACGGCGGGAGTGACGGGCGTCGTCTCCAGCGCCAACAGCCTCGTCGGATCCAGGTCCTCGGACTTCGTTGGTGCCACTGGCGTCACGGCCCTGAGCAACGGCAACTACGTGGTGCGGAGCCAGAACTGGGACAACGGCACGATCGCCAACGCCAGCGCGGTGACCTGGGGCAGCGGCACGGCGGGCGTGACGGGTGAGGTCTCGGGCTGGAACAGTCTGGTGGGACCATTCGAGTTGATGACGCTGACGATCAATCCAGTGACCAAAACCTTCTTGATGGCGATGAAGTCGCCGACCGTGCTGGCCACCCGTTCGCTTCTGCCCCTGTCGAGCACCACGGTGACGAGCTCGGCCAATCCGAGCACCCCCGGTTCCTCGGTGAAGTTCACGGCGACGGTGACCAGCGGCGCCACCGGCACGGTGCAGTTCTACGATGGCGCCACGGCGCTGGGTTCCCCGGTCACGATCTCGAACAGCACGGCGACCTACACGACCTCGGCGTTGACGGCGGGCAGCCACAGCATCACCGCCGTCTACAGCGGCGATGCCAGCTACGCCGGCAGCACCAGCTCGGCCCTGAGCCAGACGGTCAATCGACCGCCCACGGTCACCACCCAGCCCACGAGCGCCTCGGCGCTGCCCAGCAATACGGTCGTGCTCTCGGCAGCCGCCATCGGCAGTCCGACGCCGACCGTGCAGTGGCAGATCCAAACCGGCGAGGGCTGGGTGAATGTCGAGGGTGCCACCGCCAACAGCCTGGGTGTCGTCGTCTCGGCCGGCATGCCCGCCCGCCAGTATCGCGCCATCTTCACCAACGGCCTCGCCATAGCCATCAGCGACACGGCCACGGTCTCGGCCGCTGTCGAGGTCACCAGCCAGATCCGGGCCGTGCGTTCGGGCCTGGTCCTGAACCGCACCACCGGTCTGTTCACGGGCACCATCACCCTGACCAACACCGGGACCAGCGCCCTGGCCGCGCTGTCGATGCTCCTGTCGGGCCTGTCAGCCGACGTGACCCTGACGAATGCCGACGGTTCGGTCAGCGACGGCACCTCGTACCTGAATACCGGTCCCCTGGCCGCCGGCCGGTCGGTGACCCTTCGGCTCAGCTTCCGCAAGGTCTCGGTCGCGACGGTCGTCAACTACACCCCCCGGTTGTTCCTCCAGCCCTGATCCCAACAAACCACCGACCCAACGGAAACGACTCATGCTTCTGCGACGATTCACGCTCACCGTTCTGCTGACCGTGGCCACCGGGCTGCTGGTCCCGACCTCGGCCTGCCAGGCTGGGGTCACGTACCAGATCACCGTCAACACCTCGGGTGTCAGCGGTACTGGCTACCTCGACCTGGAGTTCAACCCGGCCACCGTCGGCACCACTCCGGCGGCCACGGCCACCGTCACCGGCCTGACCGGCTATACCGGCAGCCTGGGCGCCCCGCAGCTCAACGGCACCGCCACCGGCGACCCGTCGAGCACGCTGACCCTGGCCAACACCGGCGCCTTCAACGCCTACTCTGCCGCCGTCACCTTCGGCGCCTCTCTCCAGTTCCTGCTGAACCTCGACGGGCCGGCCTTCAGCGCGACGTCCACCGACGGCTCCAGTTTCCTGTTCGCCCTGTACAACTCGGCAGGCGACCCGCTGAACGGCTCGGCCGACCCGACTGTGGCGCTCTTGAACCTGACGCCCGACGGTGTGAACCCGGGGGTGACGATCGACATCGTCACCGGCCCGGCCTTCTCGGGCGGCCCCGACGCCACGGTGGTGACGGCCGTCCCCGAGGCCTCGACGGTGGCGATGGGTGGCCTGGTCGCCGTCGCCGGCCTGATCGCGGCGTGGCGGGGGCGCCGCTCGGCTGCCTGAGAGTTTGTCGAGACCCGAGACCGCGTCGCTGGGCGAGCGCGGGGGGGGGACTGTGACTCTGTCAGCTCGTGACATGGTCGACCTCCCTGGACCACCGGCAGGTGGGCATGGATCCAGACCACCAGGCGCAAAAGGCCGTCAATCGCGATTATGGGACGCTCAGCCCGATCCTGTAAAGCAACAGGAATGGGGGCAGTCTGACGCGTACTTCTTCTGACAAAGCCAGAATCCTTGACCGTCATACAGCAGCAGCTTCACGGCCGTGGCCTTGCGATTGCGGAACACGAACACGACGCCGGTCCACGGATCCTGACCCAGCGTCTCCTGGCAGAGCCGGGCCAGGCCGTCGAATCCCTTGCGGATCTCGACAGGCCCGACGGCCAGGAAAGTTCGAAGCGTAGCGGGGAGGCTCGGCACGGCCGAGCCTCGAACACGGCAACGACCCGCCGCAGCGTCTCGGTGTCAAAGCCCGGCGCGACCACGACCCGTCGGCCCGGTCCGGTCACCAACGTCAGGCCAGCGCGTCTGGGCTAGCGCCCCTGTGCCCTGGCGTCGGCGATCCGGATCGATAGGAACGCCGGCCTGGCCTGGTCCGGGACCGCCGTAGTGGCCGTTAGATTCCGGCCCCGATCGACGGCCGCCCGGTAGGTGGGCTTGTGGATCCAGCCCGCCATGGTCTTGGCGTTGACCCCCCGGAGCATACAGAACGCCGGCAAACTCAGCCCGCTCGTGCGCCACTGGTCAATCAGCGCCGCCTTCTCGGCGGCGCTTCGTCGCACCCGTGCCATCGTCGATCCTCCGCGATGAGGTCTCTGGTGGCCCCATCATCGGATCGCGACCCGACAGTGCGCAGACGCAGTTCACCGGACGGACTCCAATGAGGGCTGCTTTGAAGGCAGCCAGTTCATCGGGGTCTGGGCCGATCCTCAGGTGCTGGGATACGCCTAATACAATACCCCTTAATGCCCTCGGCCGATGACACAGACACGATTTCCAGGTTATGACGGCGCAATTTTTTGTTATAGTGACTAATTGTGCTTTTAGCGGTATTGCTCTTTTGGCTTGCAAGTGGCGATCCCAAAATTTTGTTGACCTCGGTATTGAGGAGAATGTCGCCTCTATTCTTAATTATGTTTGTAATTAATTTAAAACTTGTTAAATTTTTGATTCCGATGGACATGGGGCTATCGCCGCTGCGGCGGATTTGTTGCAGAACTGAATGGGACTCGATGTCCCCCCAGCCCGTTGCTTCCCAGTCTAGTCCTCCGGATGCATTTGATGCCAGCGGTAGCGGTGTTTCATCGATCTCAGCAGCCAGGTGTTCGGCTGCTAAGGCAGAGGCTTCAAAAATGTCGAGCTCCAGGTGCGAAACGAAGTAATTAGGTGCTGCGGCATTTGCCGCCATCTGGCGAACCTCTTCCGGGAAGCTTGCCAGAAATGCTTGTCTTGTGGTGTCGTCGAGCGGGACCTCAAGCGATTCAACGCCTTCCTCATTCGATGACAGCTCGCACCATCGTCGTGCTCTATACTCTACTTTGAGATGTTCAGGTTCATTATCCCAAGCCCAGCCCAAAGAATGCACCAAGAGAAGCCAGATTAGTACATGGTGGCTCTTTTCGCCTCTGTCTGGAACCAGGAGCATGGCATGCCGTTCAAGTTGCCGCAGCGAGAAATCCAATGAGAGCTGCTGTGTGATCGACGCCTCGGTCGCCGATCTAGCCCGGAGATTTAACCATTTGGCGCCCGCCTGGCGAGCAGTCGTTATAAACGACTGTGGTAGAGATCTTGGGCTATCGTGGTGATCATTGGTTCTACATTCAATGCAAAAGAATATGTTGCGTCGTTTGCACGAAATTTTGAGCGAATGAATCAGTTCGGTCGCTTCGAGTCGATTGAACAGCCTCGAGGACGGAGTGTTCCACTTGGCCTCGTTGGTGAAGCAGTGGATGCTTGAAAAAATCGGCTGGCTTCCGTGTTGGGCTGACCGGAACCGTCTGGCAAGATCGCGAAAATCTTCCAGGGGGCTGTTGTTGTCATCTTGTACTGACGGCGATATGCGCATGCCTGTAGCCAGCCCTTGATAGATTTAGACTGGAGCTGTGAGACATTTTTTGCAGGCGAACATTCGTCGGTTGTTACGCAGTCAGGGGTTCAGCCGAGTTCCGTGATTATTCTCCTCGCAGTTCTCCTCGCAGTGTTGAGGCTCTTCTCCGCGTATATCTCAGTAGTCTCAACCCTGGAGTGGCCCAGGATGACCTGTGCGGCCTCAACACCGAAGCGCTCGCGGATCGTCGTCGCGGCGGTATGACGAAGCTGCAACGGGGTCCAAGGAGGTATCCCAGAACGCTGGCTCGCTCTCACGATTGCTTGCCGGTAGCTGCGTCGGTCGTAGCGGTCCGACTGTCGTGTTGCGTTACGACGGTTATCGACCGACTTTTTTCTCTTCGACGGGGGTGCAGGGCGGCATCCTGGACGAAACAGAAACTCGTCGGGTCGCCCCGAGACGAGAAATGCTGCCAGGATCTGCTGACACTGAGGACCCAGGAAGATGACCCGCTCCTGCCCGCGCCAGGAGTTCTTGTGGCTGGTGGGGCGGTACTCCCACGGCTGGACGTCGGTCCGCAGCTCCGCCCGCCGCATCGAGAGGACCTCTTCGGTCCGGCAGCCGCAGAGCAGCTGAACCTGGACCATGGCCGCGACCGGCACCGGCAGTTCCGGGAGCGTAGCCTGGACATGCTCCAAGGCGACTGGGCGGATTGCGGGAGGTTCAGGGGCGGTCGTTCGCCCCCGCTGAAGTCCCGTGACCGTCTGCAGGGCTTGGCTGACGCTCGGCGGAACGAGCTCGACCGACGCGGCCCAGCGGAAAATCCGCCGGATCCGGTTGATCCGCGCGTTTACCGTCGAGCGCGCCAGCCCGGACCGTACAAGCTCCTCGCGGACTGCTCGCAGTGCCAGCGGCCCGAACTCCGCCGCCTTGGTACCACCATAAAGTCTTCGGAGCGGCCGGATCGCGTCCCGGAGGTTTCCCAGTTCGGCAGTCGGGCTGCCCTGCGGGTCGCGATAGTGCGTTTCGGCGTGCGTCCAGAACGCCAGGACGACCTCGTCGATGGTCGCGGCCGGACTGGCTGCGGTACTGAATTGGTCCCCGGTCGCTGGCGGGCTGGTTGAGCGGGTCAGCCATTCGGCGATGAGCCGGTCGTAGCGCTTCCGACTCTCCGGCGTCCCGTGGCTGCCGAGATAATGGTCCCGGCCTTCGAGGCGGACGACGGCCTGACCGGTGGGCCGGTGGAGTCGGTACATCGGGATGCGGCGGCCGTTGGGCATGGTCAGCGCCTCGCTACCGGGGAGGAAAGTGGTAGTACTACCACTTTGGCAATCATCCCGGAGCTGGCCGTCCACGCAGACGGCCGATCGTAAAGGCTTTGCCACAATCCATTTCTGTCAAGAGCGGGCGATGGGATTCGAACCCACGACGTCCAGCTTGGGAAAATCACTTGCGAATGCGATAGGTTCAGCCTGATGCCTCTGGCGGGCCGCACCTTAGGCCACGTCTGGATGTGCCACAAGGGCAATCGAAGCGACGCGCAGGCACCCAGGGAATCGCAGTACAAACACGGCTTCGGCAGTACGGCGACAGTACAGGCCTGGCGGGCCGAGGGCGCCGGTCGCCACCCCCGACCCGCCTTCGCGGGCTTCTGAACGCCAGGATGCCAAAGAGCGGACGGCGTGCGCAGCGCGCACCCCGATCGGCCACCCCCCTGGACGGGGGTTGGTACAGGACGACAGGGCGACCCGGATTCCGCGATTGCGGAACGGCCAGGCCAGGAGCGTCAGCGCTTCGGAGCCTCGGCGGTGTAGCCGACCTCCTTCGCGTACTTCACCAGCGCGTGGTCGACCACTGTCGACGTCGGCGTCCGGAGGAACTCACCGAGGCCGGCGAGCCACTCGGCCCACTCGTCCGTGCCCTTGATGGTGAGTACCGTTCGCCGCGGCCCCGGAACCTCAGGCTTCTTGCCGGCTTGCTTCTTGGCCATCGTCGCGACACCCAATGTTCGAACCTCCTAGTCCACGGGGCCAAGGGTACGCGGCCTGTCGCACGACACCAAGGGAGTATACGGCCGATCACTCGGGCCTGTCCAGTCAGTACCCAGATAAAATCCGTCTGTACTTTGTTGACTGGGTACTGACCAATTTGTTTTGTTGGCCTGTGGGTTCGAGCAACGGCCCGGAATCACCTAAGTGGGGCTCGGACGGGTGCAACCGTCCGAGCCCCGAGCGACCCACCTGAAGAGCCCCAGGAGAATCGCAATGGCCACTGTATCACAGGCAGTTCCCTCGGTCTTCGGCCCCTACGACTACGATGCCCCCGGCGAGGCGGGCCCGGTGGTGCTGCCCTGCGAAGGCTGGGACAGCGACGACCTCGATCCGGCCGGCGAGTCGTGGGAGACCTGGACCGATGAGATGGATTCGGCCTGGACCCTCGGCCCCGACCCGTCGCTGGCCGATGTCGAGGGCCTGACCCTGGACGGCCTGGTCGCCGTGCAGATCGGCCGGTTCCGCCAGCTCGACACCGACGCCGGCGACCTGATGGCCGAGACCCTGGCCGAACTGGCCTCCGACCTGGTCGTGACCGGCGCGACGACCCCGGCCCAGCTCCGCGACCGGCGCGAGGCGCTGCAGCTGACGATGGCCGAGCGCATGGCCCAGTCGCGGTGGCCGTACGACTTCGAGGGGTGGGTGGCGCCCGCCGCCGTCTGACCGCTACCATCGTCGTCCGGGGCCGGTCGACGCTGACCGGCCCCGGCCTCCACACGCTCGCACCCGCTACGCTGGAGACTGCCCCTCATGCTGACCTGGCCCCTCACGTCGCGCACGGCCGGCGACGGCGCCGCCTTGACCCCGAACCCGCGCTCACACCGGTGTCAGCTCTCCGCGCCCGCATTCGCCCACTACTCGGTCCTGGTCCGCGACACGGCGGGCCAGATGCTCGACCTGCATGTGGTCTGGTCCACCCGTCGGAACTGGGACCGCCAGCAGGACGACGGCCGGGGCACCTATCTCGTCCTGCCCATCGGCCGGTTTTTCGTCATCGCACTGCGGCTCGCGGTCTGACTCCCCTCCCATCTCGACGTCGGAGATCACCCTGATGAACGCGAAGATCGACGCCAGCAAGCTCAACGAGAAGATCGCGGCCCTCACGCTGCGGAAGTACCGCAAGCCGAAGAACGACCCGTGGAAAGCCGCTGCGGATCACCGGCGGTGCCAGGCGATCACGACGGCGGCGGCGGTTTACGAGATGCTCACGCAGCTGGACGACCTGGCCAGGGACGCCTACGAAGCTGACCCCGATGCCGAGCTCGAGTACTCCGACTCGGTCGTGTCCCGGCTCGCCCACGACGCGGAGCAGTCGCTGTTGAACCTGATCCTGGAGCCGCAGCAGGACCTGCAGCCCAAGAATCCTCCCTACGTCCTGAGCCGGGTTCGCTGCCGGCCGGCGGCGGTCGTGGTCGGTGAGCGGCTCTACACGGCCACGCCGTCGAAGCACTGCCAGGATGACCCCGTGGGCACGGTGGGCCAACCCGACTCCATGATGATGGTCCTGCACGTCGTCGACCTGGTCGACGTCCAGCGCCACGGCTGACCGCCCCTCCCCTCGCGACCGCCGACCGACCCGAGGCCCCGCGCTCCCTCCCGGAGTGGCGGGGCCTCGGGCGTTGGGCCCTGGCGTGGCTCAGGAGCGGCGTCCGCGGTCCGGCGGTCGGTTGGGCGGTCCGGGTGCCGAGGATCGCGCCCCGGGGCGGCCAGCGGGCTCGGGGCCGGGGCCAGGACGGCGGCGGTCGGTCGAGCAGATCGCCTCAGCATCCTGGCGGTCGATGCCGAACAGCGCGGCGGCCTGGCTCGGGGTGGCGTGGCCGAGGGCGATCATCCGCCGGAGCTCGGCCAGGTTGAAGTCGGACAGCGGCACGGGTCGGCGTGGCGGGGTCGGGGTCGGGGTCATCGGGTGCTCTCGGTCCCCTCGAGGGTCTCGCCGATCCGGGCCAGGATCTCGGGCGGGACGCCGGCGATCTCCCGGAACACCATGGTGCGGCCGATGCGGTAGAACCGGGCGATCCGGTCGACCGGCCAGCCCTGCGCCTTGCGCCGCGCCATCTCGAGGGCCCGGGTTTTCCGCCAGTCGGTGTCGTCGAGCGGTGCGGCCGCCGTCGCGGCGGTGATGGGTCGGGTCATGGGGCCACCTTGCCGGCGGGCTGGTAGTCGGCCCACAGGCTCTTGCGGCCGCGCTTCCCCGGGGTCAGGGTCGCGCCCATGCCGCCGCCCAGCTTCGACCGCTTGGCGGCTGCCTTGGGGCTCTCCTGCATGTCGTGCTTCGTCGGGTCGTAGGCGCTCGCGTGGCAGACCAGGCAGGCGAGCGGCTTCGGTAGCGGGTTGTCGTGGCAGACCGGGCACCGGGTACTCGTCTCGAACTTGATGATCGGGACCGTCCAGACCCGGCCGTCGCCCACGACCCGGATCGGCGGCGCCATCTGCGCCTGACCGCGGCGGGCGTACTCTTCCTCGGCGATCAGCCGGGCGTCCGGGGGAGCACACCGGGTGTCGGCCAGGCTGTTCAGGCTGAACCCCTCGTCGGAGCCGGGCCGGGACAGGTCGGCTTCCCGGGTCGCGAGCCTGCTGGGGTCGAGCCGATCCCTGGCGTCGTCCCGGGCCTGGGCCTCGATCAGCTCGGCCAGCTCTCGCGCGATCTTCGGGCGTGCGGTCATCGTCGAGCCCTCGGGCAGGAGAACGGATGCCGGCCGGCCCGGGACAGACCAGGGCCGGACCACGACCAGGTCGACGTCGGTCAGGCGTAGACGGCGAGGGCACCGAGGCCGGCGCCGGCCTTCTTCTCGTTGAGCTTCTTCAGCTCGTCGCGGTTCTCTTCCAGCACCTTCAGCTGCTTCGTTGCGACCGCGTCTTTCCCGAACTGCTGGCCCTGCAGCTGGCGGGCGAAGTCGCTGGCGGCGAAGGACTGGGTCTTGAACTGGTCGCCGGCGGCCGCCGCGGCTCGCGCCATCGCGGGGGCCTTCTCGTACTCCTTCATGGGCTGGGCGCCCGCCTCGGGCTTCGCGGCCCCGATGGCGACCTGACGTTTGACCTCTCGATCGGCCATCTGATCGCCGAGCTTGCCCATCTGGTCGGAGGCGTCGACCCACATCGGCCGCACCATCTCGGGCAGCTTGGACGTCATCTCCTTCATGCCCTGGAGCATCGGCGTGTAATTGAACGTCCAGCCGCCGCCGCCCAGGAACTTCAGCGTGGCGCTCCACAAGCCGGTGATGTTCTTCACCAGATTCTTGAAGATCGTCACCACCCCGTTGGCGGCATCGGCGATCAGGCTCCGCCAGTTCCCGGCCAGCCAGCTCGCCAGGATCCCGGCGTTCTGCACGACCGCGTGGAACCCGATCACGGCGTTCTGCACGAACGTCTGGAGCCGGAGCTTCACCATCTCGTAGACGATGCCCTGGTTGCGGAACATCACGGCCACGACGCCCAGGGCGCCCACGGCCTGGTCCTTGAAGTACGTGAGCCACTCGCCGGCCCACGTCATCCCCTCGGCGACCTTCTCGCCCACCCAGGTCAGCTGTTCGGACAGCCACGCGAACACGGGCGTCGACATGAAGTCGTTCGCCATGAGGCTGAACATCTCGCCGGCCGAGGCGGCCGCCTCGCCGATGAACGTGACGGCGTCCCCGATCAATCCCGACGCGGACTGGACGGCACCCGACGCGGCCTGGAACCCGGACGCCAGCCACTGGAACGCGGGCGTGGCCATCAGCGCGGCGAACGCGCTCTGATACAGCCCGACGACCGTGGCGACGACGTCGCCCATCTTGGTGATCGCGGCCCCGATCCACCCCGACGCGGTCTGGACGTACGGGGCCAGCGTGGCGAAGCCCGAGGACAGGGCCCCGAGCAATCGTTCTCCCTGGCCGGCCAGGGCCTGGAACGCCGGCATGATGGCGGCGCCGACGCTCGACCCGAAGTTGGCAAGGTTCCCCATGAGTCGGCTGATGGTGCCGGAGAACGTCCCGGCATAGCGCTCGGTGGCGCCGAGGGCGTCGGCGGCCTGGTTCTGGATCAGCGCCATCGCCGCGGTTTTCTTGGCCAGTTCGCTGATCCCGTTGGCGGTCTTCTCGGCGCCCATCGCCACGGCCTGCTGCTCGATCGCGGCGGCGTTCAGGAACACGCCGTACTTCTCGATCGGGTCGAATTCGCCGCGCAGGGCCGAACTGATGGCCCCGAATGCGTCCTCGTTGGTGGCGCCGCTGAACCGGGCCATGTCCATGCCGAGCTTCGCCAGCTCGGTTCCCAGGCCCGCCGCCTCGGCCTGGCTCTTGCCAGCCCCCTTGAACACGGCCCCGAAGTTGGTTGCGGCCCCCAGAAACTCCTGTTTTGCCACCCCGAACTTGGCGGCCATCTCGTCGGCCTGGCCGATGATCTTGCCGGCCGAGTCGCCGAAGATGGTGCCGGTCTTCGCCAAAGTGTCGTTCATGCCGGAGGCCGCGCCCACGGTGCCAGTGAAGGCCCCGCCCACGGCCTGCAGCGCCATCCCCAGCGTGCCGGACAGGGCGTTGCCGAGGACCGAGCCGATCATCGCCCCGCGACGGATTGCGGTCGAGTGGGCGCGGTCCAGGGCGGACGTGAACTTGTCATCCTTGCCGACGATGTCCACGTACAGGCTGGCGAGTCGGAACATGGGCGGGGCTCCCGGTCAGGCGGCGGCGTCGGCCGCGGAGTGGAACACGCTGGTCAGCCGGTTGACCGCGACGGCGGCGGCCTGGACCTCGTCGAGCCAGGCGGCGAACCGGGTCAGGCCGAACTCGATGACGGCGGCGATCTCGTCGGGCGTGGCGGCGTCCAGGATCCGGGCGGCTCGATCGGCCCGGACTCCGGGGTCCCCGGCCTGCAGGACCGCCACGGCCAGGTGCCGGAGGATTGCCCCGAGCTCGGCCAGGGCGGCGTCGTCGGGGTCGGCCGGCGCGGGGGCCCCCTTGCCCGTGCGGCGGGCCAGCTCGACGGCGCGGATCATCGCCCGGCCGGCGGCCTCGGTGTCGGCGGGGCCGATGCCCAGCGGGGCCAGGCGATCGGCCAGGTCGCCGGGGTGGCAGGCCAGCAGCGCCGAGGGCGCGGGCAGGGCGACCCGCAAGAGCTTGCCGGCGATCGAGACGCGGGGGGCGGTCGTCATCGGGTGGCCTCGGCATCCAGGCGGGCGAGGGCGGCGGCGGCGCGGGGCCCGTCGCCCCGCAACGCATCGGCCAGGCTCGCGCGGGCGATGAACGGGCCGCCATCCTTGTGACCGTCGTGGAGCTCGACGCCGAGGGCCCTGGCCTGGTTCGCCAGCGTGCCGGCGTCCAGGGCCAGGTGCCGGGCCAGGGCGGGCAGGCTGATCAGCCCCTCGATCGGCGGGGGTGTGTCGACGTAGGTCGCCACCAGGTGCTCGAGCAGCTGGTCGGCCGCGGCGGCATCGAGCAGGGTCGCCGTGTTCGACCCCGACGCCCAGGCGGGCAGCAGCCCCAGCCCGATGGCGGCGTTCTGCATGGTGCGCCACTCGAACTGCAACGCGC
Source organism: uncultured Isosphaeraceae bacterium (assembly GCA_964624465.1). Taxonomy (GTDB): domain Bacteria; phylum Planctomycetota; class Planctomycetia; order Isosphaerales; family Isosphaeraceae; genus CAZUZD01. Next base: position 7,251 of record CAZUZD010000088.1, on the reverse strand, counting down.
GGGCGTCGGTCTCGTGCAGCGTCTTCAGGTCGACGGTCGGCATGGGCGAGGGCTCGCGGATGGGTGGGATCGGGGCGGGTGATTCAGGCCCCCGGAGGGTGAGGGTCGGTCCCCTCCGGGGGCCCGCACTCGACGGCGTTGACGACGAGCGGCCACCGGGAATGGCCAGGGTCGTCAGGCCGGAGGCGTGGCAGGTGGGCGCAGGCTCAGGCGGTGGCGGTCGCCCTGGCCTTGGGTCGGGCCCTGGGCTCGGGCGGGGCGATGCTGGCCAGGGCGGCGGCCAGGCGCTCGAGGTACTCGGCCTCGCGGGCCGGGTGGATCAGCACCCCGTGCAGCCGGAACGCGTCCCAGCCGTTGAACCGGATCGGCCCGGAGTTGGTGCGGAACCGGCCGACGTTCACCGAGCGGCTGAACCGGATGCCGGTCAGGGGCAGGCGGTGGGCGGCGATCATCTCGCGGGCGGCCTGGCGCTGCTCCCGGCTGATCGGGCGGCCCTGTTCGTCGCGGGGGGCCAGGGCACGGTCCTCGGCCTCGTCGAGCGACAGGAACATGCCCCCGTTCGTGACGATGCCCTGGATGAACTCGACGTGTTCGGCGGCCGGGAACCAGTCCTCGGCCACGTCCTCGATCCGGGCCTCGGCGTCCAGCAGCTGCTTCAGGCCCCGGACGGCGGCGCGGGCGAAGGCGCGGCCGACCGAACCGCCGGCCGGACGCCAGGCCACGCCGCGGAGCCGGGCCGTGGCGCTGCCGAGCCGATAGCCCAGCAGGTCGCCCACGTCGCAGGCCTCCAGCCAGTCAGTGCTCAGCGTCTGGAGCAGCTTGTCCCCGCCCTCGACGGCCCGCTTGACGGCCTCGACGGCCTCCGGGGCGACCAGGGCCGGCAGGTCGGCCAGGGCGATGAACGGGCGGTCCTGGCCATCGACGCGCCGGGCGGGCAGGTCGATCCCCAGGGCCATCGCTCGCCGCTCCAGCGCGGGGAACTGCAGGTCGAGCACATCGGCCACCGAGCTCAGCCGCACCAGCGACGGGCCGGTCCCGGGGGCGGCCGGAAATGGAGTCTCGGCGTCGGGCAGGTTCTTCAGGGCCGCCAGGGCGGCGTCGGAGGCGAACGTCATCGGCTCAGTCCCTCGTTTCGGTGTCCTCGTGCAGCCGGGTCAGGATCTGCACGTCGTGGGTCGGGATCCGGCAGGCGCACTCCAGGCAGCGCCAGCCGGTCAGGCGGTTGACCAGGCGGGCGACCGTGCGGGCGATCGGCCCCGCCCACGGCCAGGCCTCCAGGTGCGGCCGGGCCTGGCGTGCCGGGCGGCCGCAGCCGTCGCAGTGCAGCCAGGCGCGGGCCTCGGTCCAGGTCAGCGACCGGGCGCTGGCGGCCATCAGCGGTGGTCCGCCAGGATGCTGGGCAGGGCGCGGGTCAGCCCGTCGAGCCGGGTCAGGATCCGGCCCAGCTCGGCCGGGGCCGCCTTGGTGCTCGGGCGAGTCAGGGCCTTGGTGCTCGGGCGGCTGGCGGGGCTTGGCGCGGGTCGGCTCGCCACGGTCGGCCGGCGGTCCTCGGCCTCGACCTGGTCGATGATCGCGAGCATCGCCTTCCGGCTGATGGTGCCGGTCTCGAACGCGCGCTCGGCCTGGCGGATTCGGTCGTCGGCGGTCATGGTCCTGCCCTCCCTCGCGGTGCCAGTCGGCACCCGGAACCAGATAACTCAATTCTACCACATGAGATCATGAGAAACACTGGAATCCATCGACGGTGTCGGCCGTGCGGTGGCCTGGATACTGCTTTTCACTGCCCTCCGATCCGGGTTGAGAACCGTACTTTTCCGTACCTGCATCGCGGCCCGAAAATGACACTTTTTTCAACCGCACAGCCGTTCACTTCGGGGCCCCGGACGGGTGCCGGATGCTAGCTTTTGCTAGCCTCTCCCCGGCCTGGGACGGCCCCGGATCTGTAGCTTTTCGTAGCCGTCCGGGGTGAATCGATTCCACTGCCCTTTCCACTGCGCCCAGCGGAAACGGGTCAGGCGGCGACCGTGCGGGGCTCCCCCTGGCCCCTGCTGCGGCTCGCCATCGTCCGGGGGTCGGGGCCCTCGAGGGCCGCCCTTGCTCGCCTGCTGCCGGGCCAGGGCCTGGATCCACTGGGCGACGGTGACAGGGCCGGTGGTGGGTCGGTGGTCAGCGGGCATTGCGGGCGGTCCTCCTGCAATCGCTCACCCACACCCGGATTAACTTCGATACTCCGAACCTATTACTATATAGAGAGTTATATTCCGAACCGAATCTCCGAACCGGAACGGAAAACTCCGATACTCCGAACCCGGACATGCGACGGTTCGGAGATTCGAGGTTGGTTCGGAGTTCCTCCGGTTGGCTCGAACCGACCGAACCTGTTGCGTGGCCACAAGGTTCGGAGTATCGGAGATACCGGCGGGTTATGAAGGCGCGACGGGTCGCAGTCATGCCACGGCCTCCATCTCCCAGACGTCGCATGGGGCTTCCTCTGCCGGCTCTTGTGGCGTCCGCGGCTGGGCTACAGGTCGCAGGGTCCAGTGAACGACATCACGCCCCCCAGGCTTGCACGGGCCGCGGTAGTCGAGCACCTCGTGCCCGGCCCGGTCGCCTTCGAGGTCCGCCAGCCGGGCGCGGGCGTCGTACAAGCTGGCGACCCCGGACCATTTGCCGTCCGGCTTCTGACCGCCGACGTGACCGGCTTCGCCAGCATCGTTGATGATCGCGGCGAGCACCCGGCTTCCCCCGTGGCCGTTCAGGTAGTCGAACAGCCACTCGGCCACCTTGCGGGACTTCGCGGGTGCGGGGCCTCGCTTCTTACCGCCACCCCGGTCGGCGTTCATCAGGTCCGAGGCGCTGGCGTCCACCGTGCCGAGCTCGTACGCGACGCGCGACGTCCGCACGATCTCGCCATCGGGTCGCACGACCTCGAACGGCTCGATAGTGAACGCCAGCGATCCGCAAGGCGGCCCATAGGTGGACTTCTCATGGCACAGGATCCGGCGCCCTGGCGTCTCCGGATCCCGCACCGTGAAGTGGGTGCTGCGGCTGATGGCAGCGTAGGCGACCGATCCCAGGATCTTGTGACTGGGGTTCTTCAGGTCGGGCGACTTGCCGAGGTGGGTGACGCCCAGCAGGGCCACGCCCAGCTCGTCCAGCAGGTCAACGAACGGCTCCAGGACCAGGCGGACCTCCTGGTTGCGATAGTCGTTGACGCCGCGGCCCAGGCAGCTTGGGATCGGGTCCGCAATCAGGAGCTTGACGTTGCCGATGCGGTTGATGACCAATCGCCAGTAGGCCAGATCCTGGAACGACATGATCGACACCTGGGGCCCGTTCTTCCCCTCCACTTTCACCTTCGCAGTCAGGATCTTGACCCTGGCCGTGTTGGCGCCAGCGGCCTTCAGGCGGGGCACCAGCGTATCGGCAGCACCGTCCTCGGGCGCGATGATCAGGACCGTCCCGTGGTCCAGCGCCGGGGTTCCGTCCGGCATCGTGACGTCCGGGTCAGTGACAGCGGCGGCGGTCCGATAGGCGGTCTGGCTCTTGCCATCGCCCGACTCGCCGACGATCAGGTTGAGCTTGCCGACATTGATCCGACCCGCCCACAGCTCCGAGACGTTCCGAGGCTGGATGCTGTCGGCGTCCAGGATGCCGAGCTCTTCGTTGGATAGGGCTGCCATCCCCTCGGCGGCCTGGCCGTTTGCCTGGCCGTTCGCTGCGGCCTTGTGCTGACCGTTGGTCGAGGCCCCCTTGGGGGTGTCGCGGTCCTCCAGCTGGGGCCCCGGGTGGGGTTCCTGCTTGCCCTTGATGAAGGCGCGGTCAATCGTGTCCCCTGCCTCGGCATCGGACAGCCCGAGGCGGGTGGCGACCTGCATCAGACCCGCACGGGCCTCGGCCTCGGACAACCCCAGGTGGAGCCTCTGGCCGATGAGGAAGGCAGACTTGTTCAGCTGGATGTTCCGCTCGCCATCCTTGGCCAATGCCACGGTGAGCATCTCGCCTTCCATCGCCTTCCGCGCCCACGCCGCTCGCCGGTCGCCGCCCTGGGTCATCTTCCAGAGCAGGTCGTCCAGCGACGGATTGGGACGCCGCCGTTCCTGGGCCGCCTGGGCGCCGTCGCCAGCCGGCCTGGCCAGGGCCTTCAGCAGCTCGACCGGCACGGCCTCGGGTTCGACCGGGGCGCTGAGGATGCGGCAGATCCGGTGCGGCCGCTCGGCGGTGTGCTCGCCCTTCCTGGCCCAGGTCCCGGGAAGTTTGCTGATCCGGCTGGCGTTGAACACCGACGTGTCGACCGCCGGCCATCGTGACCGGAGCGCGTGCAACACGCCCTTCACGAGCGACTTCGACGCGGCGTCATTGGGTAGGTCGACGCGGTAGATCAGGTGGTAGCCGTTGCCAGAGTCGATCGCGACCGGGTTCGGCCAGTCGTTCGCGCTGAGGTACTCGGCAATGTCCCGGCCGACCTCGAGGGCCTGGTCGTGCTCCTGGTCGCTGGCGGAATCGCCCTGGTGACCCTGGGCCTTGACCGGGTCGACGTCGACGAGAATCCACCGACGTCGAGTCACGTCCTTGTCGGTCGCCGCGCCCTTCAACTCGTCAGCGGGGTTCAGCGTGACGTAAATCGACCCCGCCCCGTTCCAACTCGCAATTCCCGCCACCTCCGAGACGGCGGCGTCCAGGTCCGTCAGGTTGACCGGAGCCGAAACCGCGCGGTCGGTCGGGTCCGCAGCGTCCTTGGGCGGACAGTACCGGATCTCATGCCAGCCATCAGGATCAAGCAGCAGCAGGAGCGCCCGCCGCACTTCGTCGAGGTCGATGGGGTGGCCAGGGGTTCCGGCGGCCGGCATGATCACTCGGCACCCCCTTCCGGCTCATCGGTGAAGCCGTGGGCGCGGAGGCCGCAGAGACGACAGACCACCACCACAGCCATGTCGGTGTGGGGGCCCGGCCGGACCGACCAGCGTCCGCCGCAGCTGGGACAGCTGGCCGGACACAGATCCTTGATCACGTCCGAGATCAGGTCGACCAGGTCGCTGACCCTCGCCATGGCGACCCAGACGATTTCGCCGGGTTGCAGGGCCGAGGGGCAGGCCTGGTCCATCCTGTCCCAGAGGCGCCAGAACTCGTCGCTCGGGCCGCGGTCGGACTCGGGATCGAGGCCGCGCCTCTCGTCGAGCAACTCGTCGGCCAGCTGCCGGGCCATGTTCTCGCAGGCCCGGCCGAACTCGCCAGCGGGCAGGTACGTGAACCGGCCGATCAGGTTCGTCGCTTGTTTTGGTCGCACGATTCGCCTACGATTCTGGAGCCGCAGTTGAAGCCACGCGATCGGGTGCCACCGATCGCAAACGCGAGATTGCCGAAGGCCCGGAGCACTGAAGCTCCGGGCCTTCTCGCGTTCAGAAGCCTGCGGCGGCCAGATACCGCTCGGCGCTCTCGACCGAGCGCGACCGAGCGGTCTTATCGGGTCGATGGTGCGGCTCGGCTCCGCCAGTGCGGTCGGCGGTCAGCCGGTCAATGAACTCCTGGACCCAGGGCCAGGTCGAGCGCCAGCCGCCGGGGAATCGGACGGCTCGCAGCTTCAGGCGCGACCCGTCGCTCAACGCGACGCCGGTGGTCACGTACCGGATGACGGTCGCGATGTGGACCGGACGGTCGCCGCGGTTTGGCGGCATCCGCCGGGCGATCTGCGACGGGGTGACGTAGTCCGGGACTTGCGAAAGCGAGTCAGATCCCGAGGTGCCGGCGCGCGATTCGGTGTGCATTGGGATTCCTCGCGGGTCAATCGAGTGGTTCCACAGCACCTCTTATCGGGCCTTCGACGGGGGCAATCGGAGGGCCTCGCGAGAAAAACATTGGATTTGCTCGCCCTCGCAATCCGAGCGCCCGCACAATCACCCAATCCGGCGCATAACCTCCACGGCCTGGGCGGTGTCGGCCTCCGCGTAGATCTGGGTGACGTCGGCGCGGGAGTGGCCGAGCACGACCTGGGCGGCCTCGAGGCCGAACTCTCGCCGGATGCGGGTCGCCACGCTGTGCCGCAGCCGGTTCGGCCCCCAGCTCGGGACGCCGGCCTTCCGGCAGGCTCGGGCGATCGCCTGCCCGTAGCTCACCCGGTCATATCGCTCGCCGGGCTCGCGCTTCGGGCGTGCCTTCGGCCGTCGCGCCCGCTGGGATGGCGTCATGGGTGTCTTGCGGGCCGCTCGCCTCTCGGCCTGACGCCGGGCCATCCAGTCGCGGGGGCTGAAGAGGGCTGCATCGGGGTCGGCCTTGAGCCAGGGCGCTAGCAGCTCCTGCGCCTTGGGGCCCAGCAGGATCCGCCGCTCTTTGCCATAGACGGCGGTCTTGTGATGCGCCGGCCGGTAGATCCAGAGCTCACCGGACCGGTCGATTGCCCCCATGGTCATCGCGGTGACCTCGCCGGGCCGCATGCCGGTCAGGCGCTGGAGCTCGACCATCGCGCGGATCGGTGGGGGCAGGTGCGGCAAGACGGGCTCGATCTGGTCGTCGGCCAGGGCCTGGACCGGCGGGCGCTCGCGCACCCCCTCCCGACCAGGTCGCAGACCGGGCACGGCCTGGATCCGGTGCAGCGTATCCGCGGGCACCAGCTCTTCAGCCACGGCCCATCGGATCAGGCGCCGGATCTTCCCGAGTCGGTTCTGGATTGTGGTCCGGCACAGGCCGGTCCGGATCATCTCCGCGCGGACCGTCTTGTAGGCGGCCGGCCCGAACTCCGAGGCCGGCTTGTGGCCGAACAGGGATTTGACCGGGGCCAGCGCGTGCCGGATGTTCACCAGCTCCCGGGACGGCTTGCCCTCGTGCCGGTAGTGCCCTTCGGCGTACCGCCAGTACGCGGCGATCAGCTCGACCATCAGCAGGCCGGGCCGCTCGCTCGGCTGGATCGGCAGGCTACGACCGCCGGTCAGCCACTGGGCGACGAGTCGGTTGTACTCGGCCCGGCTCTCGGGGCTGTTGTAGGGCCCCAGGTAGTGGTCCCGGCCATTGAGATGGACAAGAGCCAGATTGCGGGCCTTGTGGTGCCGGTACTTCGGCACGGCGTCACGTCGCGGCATGCGGTGCGGCTCCTGAATCATGCCGTTCAGCAGTACGGTACTGCTGAGCCAGAGCACTTCAGGCCGCGCCGCCGACCATCGGCGGGTACGCTTACTTCGCGTTCGGCAAGGATTTACGGTCAGAGCGGGCGATGGGATTCGAACCCACGACGTCCAGCTTGGGAAGCTGGCATTCTAC
>CAZUZD010000087.1:0-20313 GCA_964624465.1 uncultured Isosphaeraceae bacterium | reverse complement strand
CCCGCCCCCGCGCCGCCGCCGCGGGCCCTGGCCCCGGTCACGCCGCGCACGCTGGGCCATGGCTGCAGCAAGGACCGCATCATCATGATGGTGCGGGACCCCCACTGGCTGCACGCCTACTGGGAGCTGAGCCGCTCGACCCTCAGCCGCGCCCAGGCCGCGCTGGGGCAGGAGTGGCACACCGCCCGCCCGATCCTCCGGCTGATGGACGTCACCAGCGAGGACACGACGGCCGCCAGCGAGCGGCACGTCCGCGACATCGAGATCCACGGCGGCGTGAACAACTGGTACATCGACGTGAACATGCCGCCCCGGTCCTACCGGGTCGACGTCGGGTACCTGTCCCGCAAGGGCAAGTTCTACGTCCTGGCCCGCTCCAACGTCGTGCACACCCCGACGGCCGGCTCGTCGGACGTACTCGACCAGAACTGGGCGGCCGTCGAGAAGGACTACGAGCGGATCTTCCACCGTTCCGGCGGCAGCGACCACGCCGGCCTGGCCTCCGACCTCCGCGACCTGTTCGAGGAGCGGCTCCGCCGGCCGATGAACAGCCTCTCGCTCCAGAGCCTCGGCACCGGTGCCATCCCGGCCCTGAACCGCCGGTTCCACTTCGAGATTGACGCCGAGCTGGTGGTCTACGGCTCGACCGAGCCGGACGCCAAGGTGACCCTGCAGGGCGAGCCGGTGCAGATCCGACCCGACGGCACCTTCACCGTCCGGTTCAACCTGCCCGACGCCCGTCAGATCATCCCGGCCACGGCCTCCAGCCCCGACGGCGTCGAGGAGCGGACGATCGTCCTGGCCGTCGAGCGCAACACCAAGGAGCTCGAGCCGATGATCCACGACGGCAACGAGCTCTGAGAGACCGGGAGCGAACACCTCCCGCGCCGCCAGCGAACAACCTGCGCCGTGCGACCGGTTCCTGCGGGACGGTCGCACGGCGTCGTGCATTCCCGACCGCCGAGCCGCGGGTTCACCACACGCCGCGCCGGGCTCGGCGCGATTCCACCTGAAACCCTGGGGATGGGCGCTCCGTGAGCAGGGACATCGCGTCAATTCTGGCGGGCTGGGACTACGTACCGGGCGAGCTCCAGGTCCGGATCGTGGCCGGCGACGACGGCCAGGAGAAGCTGCAAATCCGGCTGGACCTGGGCCTCATGCAGCTCGAACTCGCCGGCCGGCCCGACGGCCAGCGTCCCGACGGCCACGAGTCGCTGCTAGACCGCCTCGAGCAGGAGGCCGCCCGGCTCGCTGGCCTCGGCGACACCCTGGCGCTGTCATCGTCCGAATGCGCCGAGCTGATGCGCGAGGGGGTCCAGTACTACCACCGCTACCTGGCCCTGTTCCACCTGGAGCGCTACGACCTGGTCATCCGCGACACCGAGCGGAACCTGCGGCTGTTCCAGTTCGTCGCCGCCCACGCCACCAACCCCCGCGACCGGTTCCAGTTCGAGCAGTACCGGCCGTACGTCACCATGATGCGGACTCGCTCCGCCGGGCTCCGGGCCCTCCAGCGCGGCGATTACCGGGGGGCACTCCAGACGATCGACAGCGGCATCGAGCGCATCCGCGCCTTCCTCGTCGAGTACGAGCAGGCCGACAACGAGGACCAGTGCCGGGAGCTGGTCGAGCTCCGCGAGTGGCGTCGCGAGGTGGCCCGCAACCGCCCCGGCCGGCCCCTGGACCGACTCGAGGAGCAGCTCGCCCTGGCGATCGCCCGCGAGGACTACGAGGAGGCCGCGCAGCTCCGGGACCAGATTCGTCGGCTCCAGGAGGCGACCGGCCTGGGGGGCGCTCCGGACGCAACGTCCTGAGCCGTCGAGACATGCCCGGATCGGCTCCGCCTCGGCCCAGAATCCGCCAGCCGGCGAACCTTGATGACGGCCACGGCGTAGTCTAGGATACCTTCGTTCGGCTTCGGTCGGACGATTCCTCTGCCATGTTCGCGCAAGGGCGTTCTTTTGCTGAGCCGATGAGAATCGCACGGGGCCCGTTGCCGCTCGTCCGCATCGCGGCCGAGCATAGGGTCCCACTTCAATCTGCGGGTTCTCAAAAGCGCCCCGGACGGCATTGCGGTGGAGGATCTTGAGGCCCGCTCACGCTTCGGCATGAGCGGGCCTTGTCTTTGCGCCCCGGTCGAGACGCCCATGCCCCCCCCGACCAGCAAGCGGTCGTTGCGCCGCTCGATCCGCGCCGCCATCCTGGCGCTCGCGCCGGCCGAACGGGCCGATCAGGAGGCACGGCTGCACGCCCGGTTCGCCGAGCTGCCGGGGCTGGCTGCCGCCGACACGATCCTGCTCTACGCCGCCGCCTACCCCGACGAGTTCGCCACCGGCCCGCTGCTGGCCCTGGTGCGGGCCCGTGGCCAGCGGTTGGTGCTGCCCAGGGTCGATCGCGAGCAGCATCGGCTGATCCTGCACGCCATCGACGACCCCGGCCGGGACCTGGAGATCAGCGCGGGCGGCATCCCCGAGCCGACCCTAGCGAGCACCATCGTCGAGCCACGCACGATCAACTGGGTGCTGGTGCCGGGCCTGGGGTTCGACCGCCGCGGTTTCCGGCTCGGACGGGGCGGCGGCTACTACGATCGACTGCTGCCGGAGCTCCGCCCCGACTGCCCCCGCTGGGCTCTGGCGCTGGCCCCCCAGCTGGTGGCCGAGGTGCCCGTCGAGCCCCACGACCAGGCGCTCGATGGCATCGCGACGCCCGGGGAGCAGATCACGATTTCGACCCGAGCCCGGGCCAGCGCGGGTTGAGCGGTCAGCGCGACTCGACCATGAGTGTCGGTGGGCTGGCGTAGGCGGCAAAGTCGCCGGCGACGTCGGCCTGGGCCGCCGAGCCCTCGTGCAGCACCACCCGGTAGCGGAAGTGCAGCGTCTGGCCGGGTTCGAGCACGAACTCGCCGGAAGCGGCGCGGCCGAAATCCTTGTAACCGAACGGATTGGCGGCGAAGAGGCCGTAATCGCGGACGTGCCACGTCGTCGGGTAGCGGAAGCTCTCGGGGTGGTTCAGGATCGCGATCCCGCCGGTGCGCCCGTCGATCGGCCCGCTGTAGTCGACCCACGGCGAGGCCTTGCCCCAGGCCGCCTGATCGGTGATCCCCTCGGCGTTCACGATCCGGCCGCCCTGCTTCCGCTTCACGTCCAGGCTCGACGGCACCCGGAGGCCGAACGAGCCCTCCTTCGTATCGCCGAACCGGACGGCCTCGGCGCCGGGTCGGATGGTCACATCGAGGTCGATGTAACGCGCCGCGCCATCGGTCCAGAAGGTGAAGGCCCGCTCATCCTGGCAGAGGGTCCGGCCGTCGGGTGCGAGCCAGTCATTGCGGGTGGTCAGGAAGGCGGCGGCCAGGCCGCCGGTGGCGGTGACCCGCTCGCGCTCGCGGATGGTCCCGAACTTCGGGTTGGCCGGGTTCTGGGGATCAGCGGCCCAGAAGTCGACGCCGTTGACGTTGCCGTGGGTGAACCAGAACGAGCGTTGGTGTGGGTGGTCGCGCTCCTCGCCCTCGACCGACTCCATCGGGTAGGCGCGGGTGAACCGACGGCCGCCGGGGCCCAGGACCGGGAAGAAGTACGGCTTGCGCTCGCCCACGACGTGCGTCAGGAACGGCTCGGCACCCAGCGTCACCGCGACCGTCGTCCCGTCGGCGGTCATCCCGGCGCGGAGGCCGGCCAGTTCGCCGCCGGCGCCCAGAGCGACCGGCTCGGCCCGATAGGTCCGGGACTCGCCGGGCCGGATCGCGTCGGTGACGACGGTGAGCCGTCGCTGCCCACCGACCTCGGTGACGCTGCCGCGGAGCACGGTGCCGCCGGGTTCGGTCGGCACCAGCCGATAATCGCCGGTCGCGACCTCGGTGCCGACGGGCGTCTGGGCCAGAGCCGTCTTGACGCCCACGGGCCCGCCCCGGATCGTGACGCGGGTCTCACCGGCGGCCGTGGCCCCGGTCGCGAGCAGAGAGAGCAGCACGAGGCCGATCGGGCCGGAGACTGGCTGTCGCATCCGTCGACTCCATCGTTGGGGCGCTGGTCAAAGGTGAGAGAGCGATGACCGAGGCGGAGTTGCTGGAACGGCTCGGGTCGGTGCTCACACCGCTCGGGTGCGAGCGGTCGGACGGCCGGGAGTACCTCGAGCCGTCGCTGAGCGAATGCGCCGTCTTCGCCAGGGGCGTGCGGCTGGGTCGGCTCCCGGTCTTCGGGCGCGGCCTGAGCGTGGTCAGCGTGGTCGAGGTCCCCGAGGGGTTCGACCTGCGGCCGGACGGGCTGGCCGAGCTGAACCGGCGGGCCGGCCACGCGGTCTGCGATCGGTTCCCGCCGTATCGCGGGCTGTCGATCGGCCTGACCACCGTGCTCGTGGGATCGGAAGCCGTGGCGCCGGATGATGATCGGCGGTTGGCCGAGGTTCTGCAAGGGATCGCCCCGACCCGGGTGGTCCCCCTCGGCCTGTTCCTGCTCGACCTCGAACGCGGCCAGATGGCGGGCGCCCTCCGCCGTGGGCCCGAGGGTCTGTACCCCGAGCCTGAGGCCGTGCACGATGCCCTGGTCGACGACTTCGGGCGCTTCCTGCCGCTGGTGGACGGTTAGCGGTCAACCGGGGGGGGGCAGGAGGGCATCGCCGAGGAGCCAGAAGAGGATGGGCTGGGCCGCGCGATACGGCTCGTCGATCCGTGAGGACTCGAGCGCCGCGGCCAGCCGGTGGGCACGGTCGTAATCGGGCGCATGGACGGTGCGGGGCAACTGGCACCGGCAGGCCGAGCAGATCTCGAGCCGCACGTCCCCCCGACCGCCCGGCAGACGAGTCAGGCCGAACGACTCATCGCCGTCTCCTTCGGCGCCTGGGGAGCGCAGCTCGACCCGCTGGAGGGTCGGCTCGCCGCCCTCGGAAGCCGGTGCGCGGCCGATCATGACCTGGACCGATCGGTCTCCGGACCGAAAGTCGGCGGTGAGCGTCCCGTCGGGTGCGACCTCCCGGCGCTCGGGCCGCCAGCCGAGCTGGCCGGCGAGCCAGGCCGCCAACCAGAGCGCCACGCGCGGGATCGGGCCCGACTTCGGGACACCGGCGAGGATGTCGACCTCGGCCAGCCTGCCGAGGCCTCCGGCCGCGCCGGGTGCGTCGAAGAACTGGGCGATCAATTCTCGCCAGGGGGAGATGGCGAACCAGGCCAGATCACGCAGGTGCGGGTTGATGGCGGGGTCCAACACCCGAGCCAGGGCGGGACCGGCGAGCGTGCCGTCGGGCAGGTCGGGAATCAGCCGGGTCGCCTCGGCGCCCAGGCTGCGAAAGAGCGCCAGGTGCCGGCTCGGGTCGCCGACCCACCAGAGCTCGAGCGGCAGCCCCGGCTCCAGCAGCGACAGCATGGTGCCCGGCAGCATGTCGAACGCGGTCGGGCCGGCCTCGAGAACGATCCGCTCGCTGCAGACCTGCGGTAGCCCCGGGGCGGGTAGCCGGCAGGTGGCCGAGACGATTGCCGAGACCTGGCGTGTGGCCGAGTCGGTCCCCCGCAGCACGATGACCCGGCTGGGCCGCAGGGCCGCCAGCTGGTCGAGGGCCTCCTCGACCGTGGCATCGACCGGATCGAGGCACGCGACGACCAGGTTAGCCAGCGAGACACGGGTGACGGTCGGGTTGACGAGGTCGGGCCCGTCGGCGCGCTCGGCGGAGGGTCCCCAGAGCCGCGCCAGCTCCCCCTCGACATCGGCCAGCGGTACGGGAATCCCCTGGCCGCTCAGGAAGGCATCGGTCACGCCAGGAGTCGGTTCGGGCGAGGGGTTGGGGCCGGCCATCAGGGTCGCCTCCAGTGGGTCCCGGCCGAGTCGGTCAGGGCCTCGGCGGGGGCCGGGCCCCAGCTGCCAGCGGGGTAGGGGACCGGATCGACGGCCCGGTCGCGCCAGGTGGCCAGGATCGGGGTGATGAACTCCCAGGCGCTGCGGACCTCGTCGGTGCGGGTGAAGAGGGTCGGGTCGCCGAGCATGACGTCGAGCAGGAGCCGCTCGTAGGCCTCGGGCGGCGGGCTGGCGAAGGCGTTGCCGTAGCGAAAGTCCATGCGGACCTGCTGCAAGCGGCGCCGCGAGCCCGGCACCTTGGCCAGGAACGCCAGGCTGGCCCCCTCGTTCGGCTGGATCCGCAGCACGAGCTGGTCGCCGGAGCCGGGCCCTTCATCCTGGGGGTCGAAGAGGTTCGTCGGGGGCCGCTTGAACTGCACGGCGATCTCGGTCGTCCGCTTCGGCAGTCGCTTGCCGCTGCGCAGGAAGAACGGCACGCCCGCCCAGCGCCAGGTGTTGAGGGTCAGGCGGATGGCGACGTAGGTGTCGGTCTGCGACTCGGGGGCCACGCCCTTCTCGTCGCGGTAGCCGGGCACCTCCTGGCCGCCGATCGACCCGGCGGTGTACTGGCCCTTGACCACGTTCTCCAGGACCTGCTCGGGGCTCCAGCGCGGCAGAGCCTGGAGCACCTTCACCTTCTCGTTGCGGACGGCGTCGGCCGAGAGGTTCACCGGCGGTTCCATGGCCACGAGGCAGAGCAGCTGCATCATGTGGTTCTGGACCATGTCGCGGATCGTGCCCGAGGAGTCATAGTACGCCCCCCGGCCGCCCGGCATGCCGACCTCCTCGGCCACGGTGATCTGCACCGAGTGCACATGCTCGCGGTTCCAGACCGGCTCATAGATCCGGTTGGCGAACCGCAGGGCCAGGATGTTCTGGACCGTCTCCTTGCCCAGGTAATGGTCGATGCGATAGATCTGCGACTCGTTCAGGACGTGGGCCAGCTGCCGGTCGAGCTCCAGGGCGCTGTCCAGGTCGCTGCCGAACGGCTTCTCGATGACCACGCGGCTCCAGCGGTCCGTCACGTCGGTCGGGTAGATCAGGCCGGCGCGGCCGAGCTGCTCGGCGATGGTGGCGAAGAACTCGGGGGCCACCGCCAGATAGAACAGCCGGTTGCCGCGGGTGCCGAGCGTCTGGTCGGCCCGGTCGAGGGTCTCCTTGAGCCGGGCGTAGGAGGCCGGATCGTCGAAGGTGCCCTCGCAGAACAGGACGTGCTCGGCGAACGAGGGCCAGGTCTCGGCGAACTCGGGGCCGGCGAGCGGCTCGAGCGTCGGCCGGATCTCCTCCCGGAACTGCGCATCATCCCAGGGCCGGCGTGCGAAGCCGACGACCGCGAACTCGGCCGGGAGCTGGCCGGCGGCGCCCAGGCGGAACAGCGCCGGGGCGAGCTTGCGGTGAGTCAGGTCGCCCGTGGCGCCGAAGAGGACGACCGTGCACGGGTCGGGGACCCGCGACCGCGGCAGGCCGGTGCGCAGGGGGTTGGCGTCCGGGACCGGTTGAACCTGTGCCATCCCCCGCATGCTCCATGAACCTCGCCCCGCGTCCCGCCCGGGGCCACGGCCACGGGTCGGTCGAGCCGACGCTGGAGTCTATGGGATCATCCCGAGGCCGATCAAGCGCCCCCCTGGCCGCCACCCGGAACCGGGGGCCGCACGCCGGCCAGGTTGATGCCGTTGCCCTGCCCCTCGTAGAAGAACGTCCCCGACTCCGCCAGGTCGGTGATCGGATCGAGCCCCGCCTCGCGGAACCAGCCGGCCACCTCATCGGGCGAGTGCCGCGAGAGGTACTGCGGGGCGTACCAGTCGAACGTATCACAGACCCGGACCTCGGGGTCCGGATGCATCGAGACGCCGATCGTCAACACGTTCAGGGCGACCCCGGCCCGCTCCACCAGCCGGTTGCGGCTGGCCATCATCCGCCGCTTCAGTCCGCCGATCGGCGCCATCAGCCGGCTCAGACCCAGGACGACGCTCAGCGGCAGCCGGGTCGAGACCGCACGGTGCAGGTTCATGACTCGCTCCAGCGCCGGCCGCTCGCGGGGATACACCCAGATCACAATCCTTCCCCCCGGGCGCAGGAGCCGTGCCAGGGCCAGGAACGCGCGGCGGGGGTCGGGGGTGTGGTCGAGCACGCCCAGGCTGTAGATCTGGTCGAACTGGCCATTGGCGAACGGCAGCCGGAACAGATCGGCCCTGGCGAACAGCAGGTCCTCACGACCGGGGTTCAGCTCGCGGGCGGCCCGGACCGCCCAGCTCAGGTCGATTCCCACGACCCGGGCCCCCGCGTCGGCCGCCAGCCGGGCGTACCGGCCCATCCCGCAGCCAGCGTCGAGCACCAGGGCCCCCCGGAGCTCCTCGGGCCCGAGGCCGGTCCGGTTCCGGAAGGTGGCCCGGTCCTCATCCGGCCGCAGGATGCGGAACCGATTCCACTGCAACGAATAGGTCGAGTCGGTCCGGAGCTGGGAGGCCATCGCGGGGAGATCCCTCGGGGCAGGGGGCGGGCGAGTAACCAGGCTGGCAGAACCGCTCAGCGGTCCGACTTCTCTTCGGCCGCGCTGCGACGCAAGTAATGAGGCACCAGCCGCATCGGATCATCGGCCTGGCCGGCCGCCAGGGCCTCCAGGCAGCAGACGAGCAACGCGGCGGGCGTGGGCCCGGCGAGCGCCTCGGGCCCGGGATCGACGAAATCCGGCCAGGTGACGTCGCGGCCCTGAAGCACCGGCCCCACCACGGTGTCGCCAGGTTCGAGGCTCCGGAACCAGTCCTCCCTCGGGATCAGATGCGGAGCGGCCAGTCGGGTCAGCGGGACGCCTTCGGCCGGCCGGAGGTACTCGGCAGCGAACAGATCCCCGCGCTGGGCATCGCCGGCGACGCGGATCCGGCGGGCCGACCCGGGCACGGCCTCGGCCAGGACGCGAAAGCTGTCGACGCCCACGAGCCGCGGCGATCCGACCGCGTAGGCGAGCGTCTTGGCGGCCGTCACGCCGACCCTCAGGCCCGTGAACGAGCCCGGCCCCAGACCGATGCCGATGGCGTCCAGATCGCGGAGGCTCAGGCCCGCCTGCCGCACCAGGCGGCCGACCTCGGAGACCAGCCGGCTGGCATGCCCGCGCGCCGGACCCGCGGCGGCGGCCAGAATCTCGGGACCAGCCCGGCCGACCGCGATCGTGGCGATGGCCGTCGACGTCTCGAAAACCAGGACATTCACCGGTGATGTCGCCCCTGCGTGCGTGGGTGTGGTCTCGAAGGAACGCCCCCGGAGGGCCGGGCGGCGGGTCCCCGGGGTTGCTGCCCCTTGACCCCGGAAAATCGATCAAATTACAGTGGGAATATTATCCTGTCCGCCTCCTCAGGTGGTCGGTCCCCCGGAAATCGCCGGCGACCCCCATCCCTCTCCGACGTCCGGAGGTCCTCGCCGGTGCGCTGTGCCTTGATCAGCGACATCCACGCCAACCTCGAGGCCCTCGAGGTGGTGCTGGCCGATATTAAGCGGCAAGGGATCACGGACATCTATTGCCTCGGGGACATTATCGGCTACGGCCCGAACCCGAGGGAATGCATCGACCTGGTGATGCGGAACTGCAAGATCTCGCTGCTGGGCAAC
Organism: uncultured Isosphaeraceae bacterium; assembly: GCA_964624465.1. Lineage (GTDB taxonomy): Bacteria > Planctomycetota > Planctomycetia > Isosphaerales > Isosphaeraceae > CAZUZD01. Next base: position 10,891 of record CAZUZD010000087.1, on the reverse strand, counting down.
CACGACCAAGGGGCCCTGTACGACCCCGACGGCTTCAATGTCGGCGCCGAGCGGGCGATCTTCTGGACTCGCCAGCAGCTGGAGAGCCCCGAGGATCGCGACAACAACGAGCGGCGCTGGGAGTTCCTCGGCGAGCTGCCGCGATCGCAGCGGCTGGGACCGTGCCTGTTCGTGCATGGCTCGCCCCGCAACCCGCTCAGCGAGTACATCTTCCCCGAGGACATCTACAACCACCGCAAGATGGAGCGCCTGTTCCAGCTCGTCGAGCGGTACTGCTTCCAGGGCCACACCCACGTGCCCGGCGTCTTCACCGAGGGGTACCAGTTCTACTCGCCCGAGGAGATCGACCACGAGTACACCCTGGGCGAGGGCAAAGTCCTGCTCAACGTCGGTTCGGTCGGCCAGCCGCGCGACGGCGACCCGCGCGCCTGCTACGTGGTGCTCGACGACGGCCGCCCCGCCGACGCGGTCCCCGAGAGCGCCCCGGTGACCGACGAGACCGCCGAGACGGCCACGAATCCGTCCCCCTTCGGCACCGGCCCGATCCGGGTCAGCTACCGCCGGCTGGCGTACGACTTCGAGACCACGATCCAGAAGATCTACGACATCCCGCACCTCGACCCGTTCCTGGGTGATCGCCTCCGTCAGGGCCGCTGACCGGCCCGATCGGCCGGCCCCGCGTTGCCAGTCCTCCGAATCTCCCCCTGATCCCGGCCCTTGCAGGCCCGCCGGGGGCGCCTTGCCCCCGTTGCCCACACCCAGGCCCGAGCATCCTCCGCATGAGTACGGACAAGCGACTCATCCTCTTCGTGGCCCTCACCACGCTGCTGTTTTTCGGAACCCAGCCGCTCCTGGAGTGGGCGGGTCTGATCCCGCCGCGTCCGGTCGCGCCCGCTCCGGAGGTGCCGCCCGGCGAACCCGCGGCCAACGCCCCGGCCGGGAAGGCGGACGGCCCGACCACCGCGTTCGCCGGCGAGCCCCAGGGGCCCACGGCCTTCGTCGGCGAGGCCAAGCCGCTCGCAGAGGGTGCCGTCGCGCCGCCCGACCCCGTGGCCAAGCCCGCTCTGAGCGCGCCGGCCGCCGCCGTCGCCACCCCGCGCGTGCCGACCGACCGCCTGGTGCTGGGCGAGGCCGACCCGAAGGCCGACCCCACCAGGGGCTACCGGCTCCGCGTCGAGCTCGACCAGCAGGGCGCCACGGTCCAGCGAGTGACCCTGGCCCAGCACGCCGCCGAGGCCATTCCCGGCCGGCCCCGCACCGATCGGCTGGCCCTGGTCCAGGCCGACGGGCTCGCCGCCGTCCCCGGTCCGTTCGCGATCAGCCTCATCGAGCCCTCCAGCGACGGCGATGGCCAGGAGTACCCGCTCGACGACCGCCTCTGGGACGTGGTCACCGACGCCGGCGGACTCACGGTCCAGCCCGTCCCCGCCGACGCCACCACGGGCGCCCCGGCCGGCCAGTCGATCGCCTTCCGCACCCGCGTCGAGTCGCTCGGAGTCGAGGTCACCAAGACCTTCGTGCTGCGGCCGGGCTCCGACTCGATCGAGCTCTCGCTGGCCTTCCGCAGCGATGCGCCGCGGCCGATCGCCTACAAGCTGCACGGGCCGCAGGGCATTCCGATCGAGGGCGAGTGGTACACGAGCAACTTCCGCGAGATCTTCTTCGGCAAGGTCGCCGGGCAGGCGACCGAGATCGAGACGCACCTGGCCTCGGAGGTCCTGAGCCAGCAGCAGAAGGGCGACCCGCTGCGGGTCACCACCCTGCCGCTGAAGTTCGCCGGCGTCGAGAACCAGTACTACGCCGTCTTCTTCGAGCCGACCCCGACCCCCAGCTCGCCCGACCAGCGCATCGACGACCGCACCGTCGCCGAGCTGATCCGCGAGACCCGGGAGAGCCACAAGTCGGACGTCTCGGTGGCGATGATCTCGCGGCCGATCCGCCCCGCCCCCGGCGCGCCGGTGACCCAGTCGTTCCGGATCTTCGCCGGTCCGAAGACGACCGAGGCGCTGCAGCCCTACGGGGCCGAGGACCTGGCGGCCTACCGCAAGGGCTGGCAGATCCCGGTGATCATGCCGCTGGCCAACTGGCTGGCCCGCTCGGTGATCGGCCCGCTGCTGGACCGGATGTACGCGCTGACCCGTAGCGTCGCCGGATTCTTCGGCGGCAGCCGCGGCAACTACGGCATCGCGATCATCCTGCTGACCTTCACGGTCCGCCTGCTCATGTTCCCGCTGAGCCGCAAGCAGGCGGTCTCGGCCAAGAAGATGCAGGACCTCCAGCCGCAGCTCATGGCGCTCCGCGAGAAGCACGGCGAGGACAAGGAGAAGATCGGGCGCGAGACCTGGGAGATGTACCGCAAGAACGGCGTGAACCCGCTCGGCGGCTGCCTGCTGGCGGTGATCCAGATGCCGATCTTCTTCGGGCTCTGGCAGGCGCTCAACAACAGCGTGGCCTTGCGAGGGGCGAGGTTCCTCTGGATCGACAACCTGGCCGCGCCCGACCAGCTCTTCAAGTTCCCGGCCGAGCTGCCGTTCCTGGGCCCGTACTTCAACCTGCTGCCGTTCGTGGTGGTCGGCCTGATGCTGATCCACATGAAGCTGTTCTCGCCGCCGCCGGCCACGGCCGAGCAGGAGCAGCAGCAGAAGGTGATGAAGTACATGATGATCTTCATGGCCTTCATGTTCTACAAGGTGCCATCGGGCCTGGGCCTGTACTTCATCACCAGTAGCAGCTGGGCGATCTGCGAGCGGCTGCTGCTGCCCAAGACGCTGGCCAAGCCGGTGCTGGCCGTGCCCGCGACGGACGCGGCCCCGACCCGACCCGCCGACCCGACCCGTGCGCTCGGCAATGCGAGCCGCCCTGGCAAGTCGACTCCTTCGGCCAGCACCCCCCCGACCCCGGCCCCGGGCGCCGGCGGCTGGAAGGACAAGCTCAAGGGGCGGATCCAGGACGTGATGGACGAGGCGGCCAAGGATCGCACCTACCGCAAGGAGGACCGCGGCGAGCGCGACCCGGACCGCCGTCGCCAGCGTCCCAAGCCGGGTCCCAACCGGCCCCGCTGATCGGCCAGACTCCACTCCGGCCCGGACCCCGGGGCCGGGCGCCCACCAGCGCCCGGCCCCACAGCCCCGCTCGCCCGAGGGCCACCGGCGATGCGTCGCTTCGACCTGGTCGACACGATCTGCGCCCTGGCCACCCCGACGGGCCCCGCCGCTCGCGGACTGATCCGGATCAGCGGCGACCGGGCCTGGGAGCTCGTCGGCCTACCGCCGGCCGGCCGGACAAGTCGGCCCAGGCTCCGTCCGCTCGAGTTTGCCGTTGGTCCCGGGCCGCTCGCGATCCCCTGTGAGGCGGCCGTCTGGCCGGCCGGCCGCAGCTACACCGGCCAGCCGATGGTCGAGCTGCACACGTTCGGATCGCCCCCGCTGCTGGACGCCCTCGTCGGCCAGCTCCTGGCCAGGGGCGCGCGGCTGGCCGAGCCCGGGGAGTTCACCCAGCGCGCCGTGCTGGCCGGCCGCCTCGACCTGACCCAGGCCGAGGCGGTGCTGAGCGTGATCGATGCCCGCAGCACGGCCGAGCTGGAGCCCGCCCTGGCCCAGCTCGCCGGCGGCCTGCGCGGCCCGCTGCTCGCGGTGCGAGACGACCTCGTCGCCAGCCTGGCGCACCTGGAAGCCGTGCTCGACTTCGTCGACGAGCCCGACGTGGCCGACCTCGAACACGAAGCGATGGCGGCCGACCTGCAACGGGCGGCCGACGGGCTCCGGGGCCTGCTCGATTCCGTCCAGACCCGCGACCAGCGCCTCAGCGCCCCGCGGGTGGTGCTGACCGGGCCACCGAACGCCGGCAAGAGCAGCCTGTTCAACGCCCTGATCGGCGGCCCCGAGGCCCTGGTCTCGGACGTCGCCGGCACCACCCGCGACTCCCTGCTCGCCTCACTCGAGTGCGATGGCCTGCGGGTCGATCTGGTGGATACGGCTGGCGCTGACGCCCTCGCCACCGGCAGCGACGCCCTCGCCCAGCGGGAGCGGATCCGGCAGGTCGAGCAGGCGGATCTGCTCCTGATCTGTGAACCGGTGGGGGGCCCCTCCCCGGTGCCCTGTGCCGACCGGCCCGGCGTCAACGGCCTCCGGGTGACCACCATGGCCGATCGGGCCCGGCCCGCAGCATCCGGGACCATCGCCACCAGCGCCCGCACCGGCGAGGGGCTGGGCGCACTGAAGCGGGCCATCGCCTCCGAGCTGAGGCGCTGGGATGCCGACGGCGGCCGGCGCGGTGTGCTGGCGTCTCTGAGCCGCGACGAGATCGCCAGGGCCGTGACCAGCCTCGACTCGGCGCTGGCAGGCCTGGCGCTGGGCTGCCCGGAGGAGCTGATCGCGATCGACCTGCGCGAGGCGATCGATCGGCTCGGGACGATCGCCGGCGAGGTCACCAGCGAGGTGATCCTCGACCAGATCTTCGGCCGCTTCTGCATCGGGAAATAGTCGTCCGTGGTCCGTGGCCCGTCACTCGCCATCTTCTCAAACCCTGAGGACGCCCCCGTGACCCGATCGATCGCGACCGTGCTGGGGATCGCCGGAGCGTCCCTGTGCCTCTGGGGACCCGCCATGACGAGTGCCGGAGATCGGCCGGCCGGACCGATCGGCAAGACGCGTTCGGTCGTCCTGGGCCGAGAGGGCATGGCCGCCACCAGCCAGCCGCTGGCGACCCAGACGGCCATCGCGGTCCTGCGCCAGGGCGGCAACGCCATCGACGCGGCGATCGCGGCCAACGCCGTGCTCGGCGTCACCGAGCCGATGTCGTGCGGGATCGGGGGTGATCTGTTCGCCATCGTGTACGACGCCAGGACGAAGCAGCTCTACGGACTGAACGCCAGCGGCCGCGCCCCCCGGCGGGCGACGCTCGACCACTACCGGGCCCAGGGGTTGAAGACGATCCCCGAGGTCGGGCCACTGAGCTGGTCGGTGCCCGGCTGCGTGAGCGGCTGGGATGAGCTGCGACGACGGTTCGGCAGCCGTCCGCTCGCGGAACTGCTCGCCCCGGCCATTGGTTATGCGGAGTCCGGCTTCGGTGTCACCGAGATCATCGCCGCCGACTGGGCCGGGGACGCCGAGGCCCTGGCCCGGGTCCCGTCCTCGGCAGCGTGCTTCCTGCCGGGTGGCCGGTCTCCGCACGCCGGGGACCTGTTCCGGAACCCGGACCTGGCGGCCACCCTGCGACTGCTGGCGGAGGGTGGCCCCGACGCCTTCTACCGGGGACCGATCGCCACCCGGATCGTCGCCTACAGCGCCCAGGTGGGTGGTCTGATCGAGGCCGACGACCTCGCCGCTCACGTGAGCGAATGGGTCGACCCCGTCTCGACGAACTATCGCGGGTACGACGTCTGGCAGCTCCCCCCGAACAGCCAGGGGATCGCCGTGCTGCAGATGCTCAACCTGCTCGAAGGCTACGACCTGAAGGCCCTCGGCCCGAACTCGCCCGAGACGATCCACCTGATGGTCGAGGCCAAGAAGCTCGTCTTCGAGGACCGCGCCCGCTATTACGCCGACCCGAAGTTCGCCCGGGTGCCCGTGGCGACCCTGATCTCGAAGGACTATGCCGCGCGCCGCCGTCAGCAGATTCAACCCGACCGCGCCATGACCGCCCCGGAGCCCGGGGTGATCCCCGAGGCCGACACCGTGTATCTGACGGTGGCCGACGGGCAGGGCAACGCCATCAGCCTGATCCAGAGCAATTTTCATGGCTTCGGTTCGAAGCACGTGCCCACGGGACTGGGCTTCGCGTTGCAGAATCGCGGCTGCTTGTTTGCCTTGCAGGACGAGCACCCGAACCGCCTGGAGCCGTTGAAGCGGCCGTTCCAGACGATCATCCCCGGGTTCGTGACCCGTGACGGGGCCCCCTGGCTGAGCTTTGGGGTGATGGGCGGCGACATGCAGCCGCAGGGCCAGGTGCAGGCGCTCTGCAACCTCATCGATTTCGGGCTCGACGTGCAGGAGGCCGCCGACGCCTCGCGCTGGCGGCACCTGGGTTCGTCGGAGCCCATCGGGACGCCGGGGCAGGGGGACGGCGGCACGCTGGTCCTGGAGTCGGCCTTCCCGGAGAGCGTGCGGCAGGCCCTGACCCGGCGTGGTCATCGCCTGGGCCCCGCGCTGCGGGGCGGTTTCGGCGGCTACCAGGCCATCCGCCTCGACCTCCCCCGGCGCCTGCTCCAGGGCGGCTCGGACCCCCGTAAGGACGGGATGGCGGCCGGCTACTGAGCGACCCGCCGCGGGAGCGAACTCCACGCCCTTGACCGCTCCCGACGGTTCCAGGCATCGGATTTGCCCCAGGTCCGGCCGGCCGGTCGACGGCCGGGTTGCGCGCCGCGATCGGAGGGGCGCCCGGACCCGGGTCATCGACACGGCCCTGGCGAACTCAACGGCGAGAGCAGGGGGCAGGCAGTGGACGATTCTGCGCGCACGAGCAACGAGGTCTCCGGGTCGCCCGCCTCCGACGCTGTCCCCACGGCTCCCGACGCCGGACCCGGGCGACTCGAAGCGATCGCCGACGCGCTCCTCGCGGCCGAGAGTGCGCCAACACGTCGGCCGGTCTCGACCTACCGGCTCCAGCTGCACGCGGGGTTCACGATCGAGGACCTGACCGGCGTCGTGCCGTATCTCGCTGCGCTCGGGATCACCGACCTGTACCTGTCGCCGCACCTCCAGGCCCGACCGGGCAGCACCCACGGCTACGACGTCTTCGACCACACCCGGCTGAATGCCGAGATCGGCAGCGAGGCGCAGTATGCGCGGCTCACCGCGCTGCTGACCGAGCGCGGGATGGGCCGCGTGCTGGACATCGTGCCCAACCACATGGGCGTGGGGGGATTCAACCGGTTCTGGACCGACGTCCTGGAACTCGGGCCGCACGCGCACTCGGCGCGGTTCTTCGACATCGACTGGTCGCCGGTCAAGGAGGAGCTGGCGGGCCGGGTGCTGCTGCCAATCCTGGAGGATCAGTATGGCGTCGTGCTGGAGAACGGCCTGCTGCGGCTGGCTCGCGACGAGGGGGACCTGGTCCTGGAGTACCACGACACCCGCCTGCCGCTGAGCCCTCGTTCGTATGCCCTGGTGCTGGGAGCACGCCCCGAGGTGCTGACCGAGCGGTTCGACGCCGACGACCCGGAGGTCATGGAGTATCGCTCGATCCTCGACGCCGCTCGCAGCCTGCCGCTGCCGATCGAGATGGCCCGGTTCCCCGCCGAGCGGAGCCGCCGCGAGCGCGACGTGATCAAGCGCCGCATTCGACGCCTGTGCGCCGTCCGGCAGGACCTCCGCGAGTTCCTCGACGCCAACGTCGCCGCCTTCGCCGGCCAGCCCGGCGACCCGCGCTCCTTCGACGCCATGCACGGGCTCCTGGAGCAGCAGGTCTACCGGCTGGCGTACTGGCGGGTCGCGGGCGAGGAGATCAACTACCGGCGGTTCTTCGACATCAATGACCTCGCCGGCCTGCGCACCGAGGATCCGCTCGTCTTCGATGCCATCCACACGCTCATCTTCCAGTGGGTCGCCCAGGGCGGGATCGCTGGCCTGCGAATCGACCACCCCGACGGCCTGGCCGACCCGCTCGGCTACGCCACCCGGCTCCAGGAGCGGCTGCTCGCCGAGGCTTGCCGCCGTCGGTTCGAGACCGAGGGGGGGAACCCGGACGACTGGCCGGCCATCGAGCGCCGGATCCTCGAACGGTTCCGCCAGTCCCTGGAGCGGGACACCGAAGCGCCGACCGCGCGCCGGTTCCCGATCGTCGTCGAGAAGATCCTCAGCGGCGGCGAGCGCTTGCCCGACGACTGGCCCATCGACGGCACGGTCGGCTACGAGTTCCTGAACTTGCTCAACGGCCTGTTCGTCGACCCGGCCGCCGCCGCCTCGATCGACCTGACGTACCGCGCGTTCACGGGCGACCGCGAGCCGTTCCCCGAGGTCGTTTACCGCGCCAAGGGTCTGATCGCTCGCAGCTCGCTGGCCAGCGAGATCAACACCCTGGCGCGGCGGCTGAACCGGATCTCGGAGCAGGACCGCCGCAGCCGGGACTTCACGCTCAACGAGTTCCGGCTGGCGATCCGCGAGGTCATCGCCTGCTTCCCGGTCTATCGCACCTACCTGCGGCCTGGTCAGCCCGTGACCGACCGCGATCGCCGCTACATTGCAGCGGCTGTGCGGCAGGCCAGACGCCGCAACCCCCACCTCGACCCGAGCCTGTTCGCCTACCTGCAGGCCATCCTGCTGCTGGAGGCGCCCGCCGACCCGAGCCCCGAGACCCGGTCGGCGCGCGACACGTTCGTCCTCAAGTTCCAGCAGACCACCGGCCCGATCCAGGCCAAGGGCCTGGAGGACACCGCGTTCTACCGGCAGGTGCCGCTGGCCTCGCTCAACGAGGTCGGTGGCGAGCCGACGCGGTTCGGCGTCACCGTCGCCGCGTTCCACCAGGCCTGCGCCGACCGCCTGGAGCACTGGCCGAACGCCTACAACACGACCTCCACGCACGACACCAAGCGCGGCGAGGACGCCCGGGTCCGGATCGACGCCCTCACCGAGCGGCCCGCCGAGTGGCGCGCGGCCCTCGAGCGCTGGAGCCAGCTGAACGCTCGCTTCAAACGTCAGGCCGATGGGTCCACGAACCCCGACGTCCGCGAGGAGCACCTGCTCTACCAGATCCTCGTCGCCACCTGGCCGTTCGGCGACCTGCCGGCCGAGGGCGACCCGGAGTACACCGCGAGAATCCAGCAGTTCCTGGCGAAGGCGGCGCGCGAGGCCAAGCTCAACACCTCGTGGACCGACCCGGACCCTGGCTACGTCGAGGCCCTGGGTCGCTTTGCCGCGGCGATCCTCGAGGGTCCCGAGGCCTCCGGATTCCGGGCCGACTTCGCAGAATTCCACCGGCAGATCGCCACCATTGCAGTTGGTCACTCGCTGGCGCAGACCCTGATCAAGCACACCGCCCCCGGCGTGCCCGACCTCTACCAGGGCTGCGAGCTCTGGGACTTCAGCCTCGTCGATCCCGACAACCGCCGGCCGGTCGACTTCGCCCTCCGCACGCAGTTGCTCGAGCGGATCGACCATCGGCTCGAGGGCGGCGAGTCGCGGCTGAACCTGACCCGATCGCTGATCGATGCGCCCGGCGACGGGGCCATCAAGCTGTACCTGACCCGCATCCTGCTGGAGGACCGTCGCACCCACCCCGAGCTCTATTCCCGCGGCGCCTACCGCCCGCTCACGGTCGAGGGCCCCGGCGCCGAGCATCTGGTCGCCTTCGCACGATCGTGGGAGGGCGAGTCCCGGCTCATCCTCGCCCCCCGCCTGCTGGGGAGCCTGCCCGGGGGCGACGGGCGTCGGCCCGGGGTGGGGCCGACCGCCTGGGGCACCACCCGCCTCCCGCTCCCGGATGCCGAGGGTCCGCGCCCGACCCGCTACCGCGACCTGCTTACCGGACAGGTCCACCCGGTGGCCGACCCCGACGCCCGATCAGTCGAGGTCGGTGGCTGGCTCGATCCGCTGCCGATTGCCATCCTGGCCGGCGAGTCCGGCGATCCCGCCTCGTGATCCAGGGTCCACCCGATCGGCTCGGGCTGTCGGCCGGCCACGAATTGAGTCTGGGGACCCTGGGAAGCCTGGCCAGACCACCCAGGATCTCCCGATCGGATCGATGATTGCTGGGCTGGGTGATGAACCCGGAGCACTCCCGCACGCCAACGAAGCGACGGCGGTGCGTTTGGGCCTCCTGAGGGCCACGAAAACGTCGCCTGGCCATGCGGCGGCGGCGTTCGGCTTGTTTCCGGCCGGAGCGATTTGGTATGAGAGAAGGAAATTGGGTTGAGGCCCTCCCCGGAGGCTTGCCTCATGCCAATAATGGGGAGCCGGCCTATCGAGGGGCGCTGCGACGGTGCGCATTGGCGTGCCTGCCAGGCTCGAAGGGCCGAGGATATTACCGAGCAACGGCGCCCGTTCATCGTTAAAGGACTTTGAACGTGGCTACTGTTGCGCCCAAGCGTTCCGCCGTCGAGGACTACAAGGTCGCCGATATCAAGCAGGCCGACTTCGGTCGCCGCGAGATCGCGATCGCCGAGACCGAGATGCCCGGCCTGATGGCCATCCGCGAGGAATACGCGGCCCGGCAGCCCCTGAAGGGCGCCCGCATCACCGGCTCGCTGCACATGACGATCCAGACGGCCGTGCTGATCGAGACGCTGGTCGAGCTCGGCGCCGACGTGCGCTGGGCGTCGTGCAACATCTTCTCCACGCAGGACCACGCCGCCGCGGTCATCGCCGCCGCGGGCATCCCGGTCTTCGCCTGGAAGGGTGAGACCCTCGAGGAATACTGGGACTGCACGCTCAAGGCCGTCCTCAACCCGCAGGGCCAGGGCCCGCAGCTCGTCGTCGACGACGGCGGCGACGTCACGCTCCTCATCCACAAGGGCTACCAACTCGAGCAGGGCGACAAGTGGGTCGACTCACCCTCTTCCTCGCACGAAGAGCAGGTGATCAAAAATCTCCTCAAGCGGGTCCACGCCGAGAATCCGACCTGCTGGACGAACGTCGTGAAAGACTGGCGCGGCGTCTCCGAAGAGACGACCACCGGCGTCCATCGCCTCTACCAGATGCTCGAGAAGGGCCAGTTGCTCGTCCCGGCCATCAACGTCAACGACTCGGTCACGAAGTCCAAGTTCGACAATCTTTACGGCTGCCGCGAGTCGCTCGCCGACGGCCTCAAGCGCGCCACCGACGTCATGATCGCCGGCAAGGTCGCGTGCGTCTGCGGTTACGGCGACGTCGGCAAGGGCTCGGCGCACTCGCTCCGCGGCTTCGGCGCCCGCGTCATCGTCACCGAGATCGACCCCATCAACGCCCTCCAGGCCGCG
>CAZUZD010000086.1:0-20333 GCA_964624465.1 uncultured Isosphaeraceae bacterium | reverse complement strand
AGTCGCGATACTCCGAGCGAATGATAGGCGTACTGAGCCTTAGCATCATAATTCGCATCTCTAATTGTGTCGCCCGTCCCGTCAGGGAGAACGTCGTCATCAGCGTTAGGATAACGGATCACGTTCAAGTAGCGTTGCACGTTAAAGTGCCCTGTTCCCTTGCGGGAGCCGGTTTTCGGATTAGCTTTCCGCCCATGAACGACAAGCCGATCGACGAGACGCTGTTCGGGGCGCTGCGGCTTTCCGCCGGCCGCGACATGGCCGAGGCGATCGAGCGTCTGGTGCGCGAAGGCGAGGACCACGCGCTGAGCCGCGTCAACGCCCTGCACTTTGCAGCCCACAACGGGCTCGACGAAGAAAAAGCCATCAGCGGCTTTCTCCACGCCGCGCGGCTCGGGATTTTCGACATGAGCTGGAACGTGCTGTGTCCAGGCTGCGGCGGCGTGCTGGCGGCGACGCAGACGCTAAAATCGATGCGCAAGGATCGCTATCATTGCGCGCTCTGTGCCGCGGGCTATGAGCCGACGCTGGACGAGGTCGTCGAGGTCACCTTCACGGTCGGACGCCCGGTACGAAGGATCGAAGCGCACGACCCGCATTCCCTGCCCTTCGTCGAATATTTCCGGCAGATTTTCTGGGGCTCCGGCATCGACCTTCCACAGACCACCGACCTGAACGACCTGATCGAGGAGATCACGCTCGACGCCATCGAGCTTGCGCCGGGCGAGAAGGCGGTGATGTCGCTGCTATTGCCCGAGGAATTCATCATCGTGTTCGAGCCGGTGACGCATGCCGCGCACTTTATCGAAGTGAAGGGCGAGCCGGTGCGTGAGCGCCAGAATCTCGGCATGGTGTTCTCCAGGACCCATTCGCCGACCGGCACCACGCAGATGCGGCCCGGCCCCTTGCGGCTGTCCTTCGACAACCGCACCGACCAGCGCACCCTGCCCTCGGTCTGGATCGCCAACGAGAAGATGCACGACCTCGTCGGCAGGCGCCGCCCGTTCCTCACCGCCAAGCGGCTGTTCACCAACCAGACCTTCCGCGACATCCATCGCACCGATACGCTCGACGTCGATCAGGGCATGAAGATCACGAGCCTGACCTTCCTGTTCACCGATCTCAAGGGCTCGACCGCGCTCTATGACCGCGTCGGCGATCTCGCGGCCTACGATCTGGTGCGCGAGCATTTCCGTCTGCTTCACGAGATCGTCGCCTCCGAGGCCGGTGCCGTCGTCAAGACGATCGGCGACGCGGTGATGGCGACTTTCCCGTCGCCCGACCGGGCGCTCGCCGCGGCGCTCCGCATGCGCGACTCGGTGCGCGATCTGAGGAAGGACCTTCTGATCAAGATCGGCATCCACGAGGGGCCCTGCCTCGCGGTGACGCTGAACGACCAGCTCGATTACTTCGGCCAGACCGTCAACATCGCGGCGCGGGTGCAGGGCCTGGCCGACGAACGCGCGATCTTCGTGACGAAGCCGATCGTACAGAACCCGCAGGTCGCGAGGATCATCGAGCAGAATCGGTTGACGACGACCGAGCAGCTCGCCTCGCTGCGGGCGATCCCCGGCCTGCTGAACCTCCGGCCCGGCGACGCCAACGAGATCGTCGAGGCCTGGAAGGTGATCATGCAGCTCAAGCACGAGCCGGCCTGCCTGATCCTCACCCGCCAGAACGTGCCCACGCTCGACCGCACGAAGTACGCCTCGGCCGCCGGCGTGGCGAAGGGCGCGTACATCCTGGCCGACGCCGAAGGCGGCAAGCCCGAGGTCATCCTCATGGCCAGCGGCAGCGAGGTCCCGCTCGTCGTTGACGCCTACGAGGTCCTCAAGGCCGAGGGCATCAAGGCCCGGGTGGTGAGCATGCCGAGCTGGGAGCTCTTCGAGCTCCAGGACAAGGCGTACCAGGACCATGTGCTGCCGGGCGACATCGAGGCCCGCGTCTCGGTCGAGCAGGCGAGCACCTTCGGCTGGGAGCGGTACACGGGCCGCGAGGGCTCGCGCATCGGCATGCACACCTTCGGGGCCTCGGCGCCGCTGAAGGACCTCCAGAAGAAGTTCGGCTTCGAGCCCGAGAAGGTCGTCGCCGCCGCCAAGGAGCAGATCGCCCGCGTCCGCCAGGGCCGCTGACGATCACCGGTCCAGGCCCGACTCTGGCGCTGCGCAGCACGTGCCGGAACCGGAGTCGGGCCCGGTCACCGAACCGCGACGGTCCCGCTGGCGTACCGACGGGCGCAGGGGCCCGCGCCGGATCGGCCTCGATGAGCTATGCTTAGGAATCGGGCGACCGGTCGCGCTCCGGCCGGTGCCGGATGGTTCCGCCCCGATCCTGCCCCCCTGGCCCTGCCCCGACGAGGTTCCCGTGAGCAGCACCGAGCCCCCCGTGAAGTCGGCCGAGCACGCCCTGGCCGAGATCCGCGACGGCATGGTCGTGGGCCTCGGCAGCGGCCGGGCGTCGACCGCGTTCGTGCGGGCGCTCGGCGAGCGGGTCCGCGCCGGACTCCGGGTCCGGGGGATCGCCACCTCGGCGCAGACCGAGGAGCTGGCGCGGAGCCTGGAGATCCCGCTCACCGACCTCGACGCGGTCGACGGCATCGACGTCGCCGTGGACGGGGCCGACGAGGTCGATCCGGACCTGAACCTGATCAAGGGGTACGGCGGGGCCCTGGTCCGCGAGAAGATCGTGGCGGCCGCCTCGCGACGGTTCCTGGTGCTGGTCGGCGCGGACAAGCTCACGCCGAAGCTCGGCACCCGGGGGATCATCCCGGTCGAGATCGTGCCGTTTGCCGTCGGGTCCTGCCGCCGCCAGCTCGCTGGCCTGGGCCTGCCCGCCGAGCCCCGCGCCCTGGGCGGCCGGCCGTTCGTGACCGACAACGGCAACGTGATCCTCGACGCCAGGACCGGCCCGATCGCCGACCCGGCCGCCCTCGACGCCGCGATCCGCGCCATCCCGGGCGTGGTCGGCACCGGCCTGTTCGTCGGGATGCGCCCGACCATCCTGGTGCAGGATCACGACGCCGTCCGCGTGATCGAGCCGGCCTGAGCCGGCCCAATCGCCGGCCGGGCGCCTCGCGTCACTTCGCCGCGCCCTCGAAGATGAGGGTGCCGTAGTCCTCGGTCGCGTGGAAGCTGGGCTTCCGCAGCGGGGCGCTGCTCATGAGCAGGGGCTCGGTGCCCTCGGGCCCGTGATCGTACCGGCAGAGGGCGAACCGCCAGGCGTCGCCGACCCGGGGCCGGCCGCCGGTGGTGGCGAACCGGCTCCAGGGGATGCGGACCTCGACGGTCCAGCCCCGATCGACGTCGCTGGGCTGGCCGAGGGTGCCGTCGACGGTCACGGCCATCGTGATGCCCGAGGGGGGCTCGGCGGCGACGGCGTCGAAGTCGAACGGCATGCCGGGGATCGCCAGCTCCAGCAGGGCGCCATGCGGGTTGAACTGGAACTCGTAGTACGGCTTCGCGTCGGCCTTCGGCTTGAGGAACATCTCGAAGACGTCGCCGAACCAGAGCTTGGCGTTGCGGGTCGTGCCCGAGGCCCGCAGCTCCCGGTCGGTCATCTCGGCGAGCACGTAGAGGGCCTGGTCGTCCCAGAGCAACCGGGCCCGGGTGGTCGTGCGGGAGCGGGTGTCGGTGCCGTTCCAGAACGAGGGGAAGTGCTCCAGGAGCTGCGCATCGGCCCACGCGGGGTCGTCGCCCTTGCCGTCGATGGTCGGCGGCGTGGCGGTCCGGCGGCAGACGGCCTCGCGGACGACCGGGGGCTCGTCGGCCACGGCGAGCACGGGCCAGGCCAGGACGGCGCAGCAGGCAAGGCGTCGCAGCAGGGTCATCCGGTGGGCTCCAGGCGCTAAAGATCGCGCCGGGGGCCTGCCCACAGTCTCGCGGGCCGCCCCGGCGAGCGGGACGGCTCCGTTGTCGCCGCTGAGGAGTTGGCCGGCAAGGGGTCACGGGCCCAAACGCGAACGCCTCCCGGGGTCGTCACGACCGGCCGGGAGGCGCTCGATTCGGGTGCGGCGGCGGTGAGCCGAGATCAGCGGCGGCGGGTGTCGTTGAGCGGCTCGCTCTGGGCGCGGACGATCAGCGGCGGGGCGGCCGGGGGGTTGTCGACCATGGCAACCTTGTGCCACGAGCGCCAGGCGCGGTCGAGCTCGCGGCAATTGGCGAAGCCGTAGTAGCGGCGGGTCGATTCGTCCCAGCCGCCTTCCATGCCGTCCTTGACGAACTTGAGGAACCGGGGCCGGCCGCCGACGCTGACCAGGAACCGGCTCACGGAGTAGCCCTGGCCGTAGAAGCCCCAGAGGTCCGAGGGGTAGTCCTTCTGGCGGAAGAGCTGGCCCAGGGACATCTCGCCCTGGCGGTCGAGGAGCTTCAGGACGATCTCGTCGTGCCGGATCATCTCGCGGTGGTCCTCGCTCAGGAGCGAGGCCCCCTCGTCGGCCCAGCGCGGCATGGGCCCGCCGAAGTAGGCGGCGAAGACGGTGTGGGTGATCTCGTGCGGTAAGGCCGAGGCGAGGATCCGGTCGAGCCGGCCCTCGACGCTGATCTCCTGGTCGGAAACGCCCTGCGAGCCGAAGTCGAAGTTGGTCACGCCGCCGGCCTCGCCGCCGGTGAGCTTGACCTGGATCGGGCAGCGCCTGGTCCAGGGGGGCAGGTCGCGGCCGAGCCAGGCCTGCGCGATCGCCTGGCGGCACCGCTCGGCGTGGTCGCCGACGGCGCGGGCGGCCTGGGCCGTCGGCGCCTGAACACTGAAGTTGCGGGTCTCGTATGAGGCCCCCATCAGGACCTGCAGCAGGGCCCCGGCCAGCAGGGCCTGGCGGGAAACGCGGGCGCAGACCCGGAGACGGTCCGCGCGGGGCGGTCGAGCATCCATGCGTCGAACTCCTCCTTGGGCCCCCATCTTGGGGGTCGCCCGGTCACAGCCCAGGGCCGTCGGCCGGAACGGGGGCGGACTTTAGCAGAAGCCCCCGGCGCTGTCGAACCGGATTTCGCCCCTTCTTCGGGCCGCAAATCTTGCCAGGAGTCCCTGGGTTCTGGGGCTGTGGGCTATTTCGGAGGCCTGAGGGTTCTGGGGGGTGACGTGCGTCCGCCACCGGCGGTCCCCGCCGCGAACCCGGGAGCGGGGGGGTTGGCCGGCGGGGCGGCGATCCGACACAATGGAGCCGGCGATCCGGAGGCTGGCGCGGGGCGGGCCCGGACATCACGGGGAAGAGGAACGTCCGATGCCGGGTCGCGATGGTCGCTGGTTGATCCTGGGGGCCGTGGTCTGGACGGCGCTGGTCCTGCTGGGCTGCTGGCTGCCGGGCCCCCGGCTGCCCCTCCCCGAGCAGGGGTGGAAGCTCCCGCACCTCGACAAGCTCGTGCACCTGCTGATGTTCGGCGGGTTTGCGTTCTTCTGGCTGCTGGCCGGCCGGGTTGACTCCAGGCGGCTGTGGACCGTGGCCCTGGTGGGTGTGGCCCTGGCCGTGATCACCGAACTCGGCCAGGCCCACCCGGCCGTGCGTCGCGATCCCAGCGTGCTGGACGCCCTGGCGGACACCCTCGGCGTGGCGCTGGGGTTGGTGGCCGCGTGGCGGCTGGCCGGCTGGCTCGCGGCGCAACCGCGGGGTGCGGGGCTGTCCGGCGAGGCGGCCTGACGACGGTGGCTTTGCGGGTTCACGGGCCGGGACGACGAGGGAACCTGCTGGCATGGCTCGATCGCAGTCCGGTCCCGGAAAGCTCCCCAGGGGGGTGATCGAGCTGGCGGTGCCCCGGCAGGGCCGCCGGTTCAAGGCGCGCATTCGCCAGGGCAAGCGCGGCGAGGTTCACCTGGGCCTGTACGCGACGCCCTGGCTGGCGGCGTTCGCCTACAACGTCGCCGCCGAGGCCCTCGGGCGCGCGACGATGCCGCCGAATGCGATCCCGCACCCGGACCAGCCGGGCGTCGACGAGGTGCGCCGAATCACCGGGTTCGTCCGCGACCGGCTCGGGCTGGACCCCGAGCCCGTGCCGGCCCTCCGCGCCGGCCGTCCGGTGCCGCCGAGCTTCGAGGCGCTGCGGACGCTGTTCGAGGTCGCCCTGGTCGGCTTCTGGCGGTCGCAGGTGGCGCTCGGCGATGCCGGCGGCGACGACCCGCTCGCCGCGGCGGCCGGCCGTCTGATCGACTCCGCCGCCGTGCTCTTCTGGGCCCCCGGGGGCCCGACCCCGCGGGAGGTTCTCACCGAGGCGGTGGCCTCGCGGTTCGACGCCACGTTCCGCGACGCCGGCCTGACCCGCGAGGTCCTGGACGATGCCGGCGACGATCCGCGCGCCCTGGCCGCCTGGCTCGTGCACCCCGACGCCCTGGCGGGCCGGGTCCGCGGCTTCCGCGACGAGGTCCGGCGGCTCTACGCCCACCACTTCGGCCGCGAGTTTCGCCCGACCGGGACCGCGTCCGACGGGGCTCCCTGGTGGGCCGACCTCCTGGGCCTGGCCCCCCCCTACACTGCCGCCGACGTCCGCTCCGCCTTCCGGGCCCGCTCCCGCACCACCCACCCCGACGCCGGCGGCACGGCGGATGCGTTCGTCCGGCTCCAGGCCGCCTACGACGCCGCCCGCCGCGCCTGCCACATCGACGACCTCTGACCCCCCGCCTCCAGCCCTCACGGCGTGAGGATGTTCCCCAGCGGCCGGAGCCGGACGCGCTGGTCGACCGGCTCGCTCCGGAGCGTTAGGCGGGCTGCCAGGGCTCCAGGTCGACGCAGTAGAGCCGGGCTCCGGTGGCGTCGTGCAGGTTGACGGTCAGGGTCTGCGAGCGGCCGTCGATCTTGACCAGCCCGAAGAACTGCTTGCCCTCCGACGGCGGGCGGTTCTGCTTCATCCCCTCGGGGATGCTGCGGAACTTCAGCTGGGGGCCGAAGGTCGGGTCGAGGGTGCCGGGGCCGAAGGTGCCGGCGTGGAGCGGGCCGGCGATGAACTCCCAGAACGGGTCGAAGTGGGGGAACCGGGCCCGCTCGGGGTCGTAGTGGTGGGCGGCGGCGTAGTGGACGTCGGCGGTGAGCCAGACGAGGTTGCGGACCCCGGCGGACTTGCAGAACGCCAGCAGCTCGGCCAGCTCGCGCTCGCGGCCCAGCGGCGGGCCGGGGTCGCCGTTGGCGAGCCCCTCGTACCGATCGGGGCCGTCGCCCAGGACCAGGCCGATCGGCATGTCGCTGGCGATCACCTTCCAGGTCGCGCGACTCTCCAGCAGCCGGCGCTTCAGGCGCTGCAACTGCGAGGGCCCGTGGAACGCCGTCTCGGGCCCGTCGGCGGCCTGGCGATTCCCCGAGTTCGGGCCGCGATCGGTGCGCTGGTCGAGGACGAACACGTCGAGCAGCGGGCCGTAGTGGATCACCCGGTCGATGCGCTCCAGGTCGTCGGGGTGCCGGCGGACCGGGCAATACTCGAAGAACGCGCGGCGGGCGCGGGCGGAGAGCAGGTCGACCGATTGGACCTTATAGCGGGGGTCGTCGAGGATCTCGCCCGGATACCAGTTGTTGAGGACCTCGTGGTCGTCCCACTGCACGACCAGCGGGATCTCGGCCTGGAGCCGGCGGAGGTTGGCGTCGAGGAGGTTGTAGCGGTAGTTGCCGCGGAACTCGTCGAGGGTCTCGGCGACCTTGCTCTTGGCCTCGGTGACGACGTTGCGCCAGAGGCTGCCGTCGTCGAGCCGGACCTCGCGCTCGATGGGGTTGTCGGCGTAGATGTTGTCGCCGCTGTGGAGGAAGAAGTCGGGGGCGGCGCGGCGTATGGCGTCGTAGATGGCCAGGCCGCCGCGGGACTCGTCGATGCCCCAGCCCTGGCCGCAGGTGTCGCCGCCCCAGGCGAACGTCAGGTCGCGGCCCTCGCCGGGCGCGACCCGGAACTGGCCGACGGCCGGGGCGCTCTCGATCCGGCGGTCGTCGAGGTCCCGGAACGTGACCCGGTAGTGCACCAGGGCCCCCGGCGGCAGGTCATCGAGCACCAGCCGCGCCGTGAAGTCGTCCTCGGGCAGCGCGATCGGCCCCTCGCGGCGCAGGGCGCCCTGGATGTCGGGCCGGGTGGCGTACTCGACGCGCATCCGGGCCGGCCGGTCGGTGCGGCTCCAGACCAGGGCCGAGCGGCCCGAGACGTCGCCGACGGCGACGCCCGAGTCGATCGCCGGCCGGGCCCGGTCCGGGACCACGATCGCCGGCGACCGGCCGCCGAAGCCGGTCGCGGCGGCGGCCGCGCCGGCCAGCACGCGGCCGAAGTGGCGGCGATCCATCGGGGCGGACGGGGTCGGGGGCGTGGGCTTCATGGAAACTTCACCGATCATGCAACGGTGTTGATGGGACGGACTCCGGAGAGTCTAGCCGGGGAATCCCGGGACGGCCAGCCGGCGCCCTGGCAGCCCTGTCTGGTCGATCCGGTCGGTCTGTGGTTGGATAAGGGCTGCCTCTCCCCGCCGAAGTTCGAGAAGGGACGTGTGCCATGCCGGTCAGCGATCCGAGTGAAAAGGGACGGGCCCACGACGTGCTCCGGGTCACCCAGCGGCCGCTCGATGCGATCTTCGCCCCCCGCAGCGTCGCGGTGGTGGGCGCCACCGAGAAGGTCGGCAGCGTCGGGCGGACGATCCTCTGGAACCTGATCAGCACCCCGTTCGGCGGGACGGTGTACCCGGTCAACCCCAAGCGACCGAACGTCCTGGGCATCCGGGCGTACCCCTCGGTCAGTGACCTGCCCGAGACGCCCGACCTGGTGGTGATCGTCACCCCCGCCCCGAGCGTGCCGGCGATCATCGCCGAGTGCGTCGCGATGGGGGTCCCCGGCGCCATCATCATCTCGGCCGGGTTCAAGGAGGTCGGCCCCGAGGGCGTCGAGCTCGAGCGCCAGGTGCTCGAGCAGGCCCGCCGGGGGCGGATGCGGATCATCGGCCCGAACTGCCTGGGCCTCATGAATCCGCTCAACGGCCTGAACGCCACCTTCGCCAGCACCATGGCCCGGCCCGGCAACGTCGGCCTGGTGAGCCAGAGCGGCGCCCTGCTGACGGCGATCCTCGACTGGAGCCTCAAGGAGAACGTCGGCTTCAGCAAGTTCGTCTCGATTGGCTCGATGCTGGATGTGAACTGGGGCGACCTGATCGACTACCTGGCCGACGACCCGCAGACCAAGAGCATCCTGCTCTACATGGAGTCGATCGGCGACGCGCGGTCGTTCCTGTCGGCGGCGCGCGAGGTGGCCCTGAGCAAGCCGATCATCGTGATCAAGGCCGGCCGCTCGGCGCAGGCGGCCAAGGCGGCGGCCTCGCACACCGGCAGCCTGGCCGGCAGCGACGAGGTGCTCGATGCGGCGTTCCACCGCTCGGGCGTGCTCCGCGTCAACCGGATCAGCGAGCTGTTCTACCTCGCCGAGGCGCTCTCGAAGCAGCCCCGCCCCCGCGGCCCCCGGCTCACGATCCTGACCAATGCCGGCGGCCCCGGCGTCCTCGCCACCGACACCCTCATCGGCACCGGCGGCCAGCTCGCCGAGCTCTCCGAGGCGACGGTCGCGGAGCTCAACGCCTTCCTGCCCGTGCACTGGAGCCACGCCAACCCCATCGACGTGCTCGGCGACGCCAGCCCGGAGCGCTACGCCAGGGCCCTGGAGAAGGCGGCCGACGACCCGGCCAGCGACGGCCTGCTCGTCATCCTCACCCCCCAGGCGATGACCGACCCGACCCAGACGGCCGAGACGCTCAAGCACGCCGCGAAGTCCGTCACCGGCAAGCCCGTGCTGGCCAGCTGGATGGGCGGCTCGGACGTGGCGGCCGGCGAGGCGATCCTCAATCGCTCGAACATCCCGACGTACCCGTATCCCGACACCGCCGCGCAGGTCTTCACCCTGATGTGGCGGTACAGCGACAACCTGCGGGCCCTGTACGAGACCCCCTCGCTCGCCGAGGACGAGGTGACCGACGGCGCCGCCACCGAGCGCGGGGCCGCGATCCTCGCCGCCGCGCTGGCCTCGGGCCGCACCCTGCTGACCGAGCTGGAGTCGAAGCAGCTCCTCGAGGCCTACGGGATCCCGACCGTCCCGACCCGGGTGGCGACCACGCCCGAGGCGGCCGTGGCGCTGGCGGGCGAGCTCGGCTACCCGATCGTGCTCAAGCTCCACTCCGAGACGATCACGCACAAGACCGACGTCGGCGGTGTGAAGCTGAACCTCGCCGACGCCGACGCCGTGCGAGCCGCCTACGAGGCGATCCGGGCCTCGGTGACCCGTCTGGCTGGCGCCGAGCACTTCCTGGGCGTGACCGTGCAGCCGATGATCAAGCTCGACGGCTACGAGCTGATCATCGGCAGCAGCCCCGACGCCCAGTTCGGCCCCGTGCTGCTGTTCGGCTCGGGTGGCCAGCTCGTCGAGGTGTACAAGGACCGTGCCCTCGGCCTGCCGCCGCTGAACACGACCCTGGCGCGTCGGATGATGGAGCGGACGAAGATCTTCACCGCGCTGAAGGGCGTGCGCGGCCGGCCGCCCGTCGACCTGGCGGCGCTGGAGCGGCTGATGGTCCGGTTCAGCCGGCTGATCGTCGAACAGCGCCGGATCGCCGAGCTCGACATCAACCCGCTGGTGGCCGCACCCGAGCGGCTGATCGCACTGGACGCCCGCGTCGTCCTGCACCCGGCCGACGTGCCCGACGATCGGCTGCCGACCCCCGCCATCCAGCCGTACCCCCAGGGTTACGTCGCGCCCTGGACCCTCCGCGACGGCCGGCCGGTGACGATCCGGCCGATCCGCCCCGAGGACGAGCCGCTCATCGTGAAGTTCCACCAGGAGCTTTCCGAGAACAGCGTGTACATGCGGTACTTCCACGCCATGAAGCTCAGCCAGCGGATCTCGCACGAGCGATTGACGCGGATCTGTTTCATCGACTACGACCGCGAGATGGCGCTGGTGGCCGAGGGCCGCGACGCCGACGGGCACCCGCAGATCCTCGGCGTGGGCCGGCTCAGCAAGCGTCGCGGCGTGAACGAGGCGGAGTTCGGCCTCCTGATCGCCGACGCCTGCCAGCGCCAGGGGCTCGGCAGCGAGCTGCTGGGCCGCCTGGTGCAGGTCGGTCGCGACGGGCAGCTCGACCGGATCACGGCCGAGATCCTGCCGCAGAACCGCCCGATGCAGGCCCTTTGCCAGGGCCTCGGGTTCACCCTCCAGGCCGACGAGCACGACGGTGTCGTCCGCGCCGAGATGACCCTCTGAGGACCCGCCGCCCACGGGGCCCCGGCCGTCAGGCCGGCGGCCCCGGGCGCGCGAAACTGGCGGCGATGCGCACGGTCTCGAGCTGGATGGCGACCGTCTCCTCGGTGTCGCGGCCGTAGCCGCCGGCCATCGAGACGGCCACCGGCAGGCCCTGCGCGGCGCAGCGATCGAAGACGAGCCGGTCGCGCCGGGCCAGCCCGTCGGCCGAGACCGCCATCCGGCCGAGCCGGTCGCCGGCGTACGGGTCGGCTCCCGCCATGTAGAAGGCCAGATCGGCACCCTCGGCGCGGGCCAGGGCGATCGTGAGGCCACGCTCCAGAGCGGCCAGGTAGGTGGCGTCGTCGGCGCCGTCGTCCAGCGGCACGTCGAGGTCGCCAGCCGGCTTGCGCAGGGGGTAATTGCGGGCGCCGTGGATCGAGAAGGTGAACACCGACGGGTCGCCGGCGAAGATGCTGGCGGTGCCGTCGCCGTGGTGCACGTCGCAGTCGAGGACCACGGCGCCGGCGATCCGCCCCTCGGCCTGGAGGGTCCGGGCCGCGACCGCCACGTCATTGAACACGCAGTAGCCGGCCCCCTTGCCAGCCGCGGCGTGGTGCGTGCCGCCAGCGAGGTTCACCGCGACGCCGTCGGCCAGGGCGGCCCGCGCCGCGGCGATCGTGGCCCCCACCGAGCGCCGGGATCGCTCGACCAGCTCGGGCGACCAGGGCAGTCCGATCTCCCGGACCTCGGCGACGCTCAGGCGGCCCTCGACGACCCTGGCCACGTACTCTGGATCGTGGGCCCGTCGCAGGTCGTCATCGCCGGCTGCCGGCGGCACGAGCAGCTCGCCGGGTCCGACCAGGCCGGCCGCGACGACCCGCTCGCGGAGCCTGGCGTACTTGACCATCGGGAAGGTGTGCGAGGGCGGCAGCGGCAGGACGAACTGGTCACTGAAGTAGACCTTCACGAGCGGGCCGACGCCGCCGCGCGGGCGATCGCCTCCAGCCAGATCCCCACGGCCACCGCCCCCGGATCGGGGTGTCCGAGGGCCCTGGAGCCGAGGTAGCTGGAGCGGCCCTTGCGCGGAACCAGGCTCGCGGTGCCGTGCGCCGCGATCTGGGCGGCGGCCGTGGCCATGTCGAGTGCCTCGGCGACGGGTCGGCCCTCGGCCAGAGCGCCCTGCAGGGCGGCGGCGGCGGGGACCAGGGCGTCGAGCATGGTCCGGTCGCCGACTGCGGCTCCGCCCAGCTCGGCCATCGCCTCGCAGCCGGCGGCGAACGCGTCGGCCCAGGACGCCGGGTCGGTCGAGGGCCTGGGGTCCTTGCGGAGCGTGCTGGCGGCCCGCAGCAGCAGGGCGGCGTACAGCGGGCCCGAGGTTCCGCCCAGCCGACGCCGGAGGATCTGGCCGAGCGCGTGCAACGCCTCGGGCGGCCGGTCGCACGGCAGCGTCGGCAGCGCCTCGGCGATCGCCTGGGAGCCGCGGTCCAGGCTCGTGCCCAGGTCGCCGTCGCCAACGGCCTCGTCGAGCGTATTGAGCCGCTCCACCTGGCCGTGGATCGCCGCGCTGGCCGCCGCGATCGCCGCGAGGACCGCACGACCCAGCGGCGTCGTGGGCGGGCCGCCCGCCGATCCGTGTTCGAGGGCCGGCGCCGCCGGAGGCGCGACGGCGGCGGCCGTGCGCTGCAAGCGCCGACGGACGGTGGCGTTGGGCCAGGCGTGGGCCTCGGTGGGGGTCTCCAGCAGGGCGAGCCGGCGGTCGTCGACCCGCAGCACCGACAGCGAGACCCCGGCCATCTCCAGCGCTGTCAGGAACGAGCCGAGGTATGCGTGCTCGACGACCAGCCCCCGGGCCTCCAGGTCGGCGATCGCGCGGCGGGCCACGATCGCCAGCTCCATGGCCGGGGTGGCGCCCAGGTTGTTGACCATCAGCACGACGCGCTCGCCCTCGGTCAGGACGAGGTCGTCGATGATCGGGCGCAGAAGATGGTCGACCAGCTCGTCGGCCGTCGCGATCCGGCCGCGGCGCACGCCGGGCTCGCCGTGGATGCCCAGGCCGAGCTCGATCTCGTCGGGCCCGAGCGTGAACCCGGGATGGCCGGCGGCCGGGATCGTGCAGGCCGACAGCGCGACGCCCATGGTCCGCACCGACTCGGCCGCGGCGCGCGTCTCGGCGGCCACCTCGGCCAGCGGCAGGCCCGCCTCGGCGGCCGAGCCGGCGATCTTGTGGACCAGCACGGTGCCGGCCAGCCCCCGACGGCCCGCGTACTCCACCGACCCGGCCAGCGCGACGTCGTCACCGACGACGACCATCTCGACCGTGTGCCCCTCGGACCGCGCCAGCTCGGCCGCCAGCCCGAAGTTCAGGCGGTCGCCGGTGTAGTTCTTGACGATCAGGAGCGTCCCGGCCGGTCCACTGACGGCGCGGATGGCGGCCAGCACGGCATCGGGGCTGGGCGAGGTGAAGACGTCGCCGGCGACGGCCGCGGCGAGCATCCCGCGCCCGACGTAGCCGGCGTGCGCCGGCTCATGACCACTGCCGCCACCGGAGATCAGCGTCACCGGCCGCGCCTCGGGGGCCGCCGGCAGGTCATCGCGGGTCAGCACGGTGGTGCCGGGCACGCGGCTGAGCCCCGGCCAGGCCGAGGCCAGGCCCTCGACCAGCTCCGCGACCACGTCCTCGGGGCGGTTGATCAGCTTCTTCATCGGCGGATCTCGCGGCGGGCGGGGGGAGAGCCGGTCAGAGTGCGTCCGCGACCGGTCGCCCTCCATGCTAACCCCGCCCGCGACCGGCGGAACAGACGCCGGACCCGCGTCAAGGCGCGCTCGCGACCCGGCCGGGTCAGCCGATGACGGTGACGGTGATGCGGCGGCGATGCGGGTCGGCGCGGTGCTCGTAGAGGTACAGGCCCTGCCAGGTGCCCAGGTCGCAGCGGCCGCCGGCGACGGGGATGCCGATCGAGGACTGGGTCAGGATCGTCCGCACGTGCGCCGGCATGTCGTCGGGTCCCTCGGCGTCGTGGACGAACTCCGGGTCGCCGTCGGGCACCAGCCGCGCGAGGAAGTGCTCCAGGTCGCGGCGGACGGTCGCATCGGCGTTCTCGCAGAGGATCAGCGAGGCGCTGGTGTGATGCACGAACACGGTGCAGAGCCCGCGCTCCAGGCCCGAGGCCCGCACGGCCTGATTGACGCGGTCGGTGATCTCGACGGTGCCGCGGCCGCGGGTCCCGAGAGTGAAGCTCTCCTGGTGGAACATGGGTCGTGGCGCTCCCCGGGCCGGTCGCGGTGGTGGTGGCGGGCTTGATCGCAACCGGCGTCATCCTACACTATCGGTCCCGTGACGCCGGCGACGGGGCCGGCCGGGACCCACCCTTGAGGAGGCCCGGCATGAGTCTCGCGGCCTGGATCGCGACCCTGATCTCGGCGGCCGGTGTGATCGGATCGCTGGCCTGGCTCTGGCTGTTCGTCGAGGCGGCCTGCCATCGCAAGCAGATCCGGCGCCTGGCCGACCTGCCCGACGTCGAACCCGCCGGCGGCTGGCCCTCGCTGGCCGTGATCGTCGCCGCCCGCGACGAGGCCGAGCTGGTCGAGCGGGCCGTGCGTTCGATGCTCGCGCTCGACTACCCGGCGCTGCGGGTCATCGCCGTCGACGACCGCTCCACCGACGGCACCGGCGCGATCCTCGATCGGATCGCGGCCGAGGATGCCCGGCTGACCGTCCGCCACATCGAGAGCCTGCCCGACGGCTGGCTCGGCAAGACCCACGCGCTGCAGGCGGCAGCCGACGCCACCGACGCCGAGTGGCTGCTGTTCACCGACGCCGACGTGATGTACAGCGCCAGGGCCCTGCGGCGGGTGATGGCCGATGCCGTGCAGGGCGGCGCCGACCACGTCGTGGTGCCGCCGCAGGTCCCGACCGAGCACGTGGGCGAGCGGCTGTTCCTGATCATGTTCCAGCTCGCGATGACCTTGGGCTCCCCGCTCTGGCGGGTGGAGCGGCGCCGTTCGCGGGCCTCGCTGGGGATCGGGGCATTCAACCTGGTCCGCGCCGAGGCGTTCCGCGGCATCGGCGGGTTCCGGCGGATCGCCCTGTCGGTCGACGACGACCTGCAGCTCGGCCGGGCCCTCAAGTACGCCGGATACCAGCCCCGCGTCGTGCTCGGCGGCAGCGACGTCTCGGTGCGGTGGCAGGTCGGGCTGCCGAACCTGATCCGGGGCCTGGAGAAGAACTTCTTCGCGGTCGGCGGCTACCGGGTGCCGTTCACGCTGATGGGCGTGCTGGTGCTGCTGACCATCGGGGTTGCCCCGTTCGTCGGCCTGGGGGTCGGACCGGGTTGGGCCCGCGGCATCTGCGGGCTCGGGGTGCTGGCCGTGGTGATCATGGCCGGCCTGGCTGGCGGCCAGAGCGGCATCGGCTTCCAGTACGGCCTCACGCTGCCGATCGGGGCCCTGCTCTGCGTTTACGCCCTGCTCCGCTCGGCCTGGATGACGCTCCGTCGTGGGGGCGTAAGCTGGCGTAACCATCTGTATCCGCTGGCCGCGCTGCGGGCCCACACCCGGGCTCGCGACGCCTGGCTCCGCGAGCTCTGGCTGTCCACCCGCTGAGGCTCAGTCGTCGATGTCGATGTCGACGTCGTAGCCGGCCAGGATCGGCAGGGTCTCGACCGACCGGCGGACCGTGCGCTTGTTCCAGAACCGGTCGACGTCGAGCCTGATCCGGACCCGTTCGCCGCGGACCCGGACGTCGACCGAGCGGAGGTGCCGGCCGGCGACCTCGCGGACCTGCGACTCGATCCGGCGCCGCAGGGCATCCTCCGAGGCCGGGTCCGCCTTCGAGACCGGCTTTGCCGGGGGCGGGACGGCTCGCGAGGGGGCCGGGCCCGCGAAGGGCCTCGGCAGCGGCAGGCCGAAGAGGCCGCGGCGGCGGGGGGGCGGATCGGGCTCGAAGGGGCGGTCGTCCTCGAGCTCCTCGGCCAGCGACTTCTCGCGATCCGACTTGCGGTCGCGGCGGTCGTCCGGATCGAGCCCGAGGTCGGGC
Source organism: uncultured Isosphaeraceae bacterium (assembly GCA_964624465.1). Taxonomy (GTDB): domain Bacteria; phylum Planctomycetota; class Planctomycetia; order Isosphaerales; family Isosphaeraceae; genus CAZUZD01. Next base: position 4,133 of record CAZUZD010000086.1, on the reverse strand, counting down.
AGGCCCGGCAGGGGCTCGTCGGGCAGGGTCTCGAGGGTCAGGGTCCGGGGCCCTTCGAGCGACGGTGGCGCGTCGGGGTCTGGCGTCGTCGTCGAGGGGGCCAGATCGACGCGCGGCGGCTCCAGGCCCTCGATCGGGAGCCGGGGGCCTTCGAAGCGCGGCAGGGCGAAGCCACCGCCACCGCCTCCACCTGTGCCGGCGGGGACCGCGGACGGGGCGGGTTCCAGCGCCGGGGGCAGCTCGGGCGGAGCCAGCTGCACGCCGATCGAGGGGTTGCTGAATGGCCCCGGCCCCTCCAGGGGCGGCGGCAGCAGGCCCACGGCGGGCGCGGGCGTCCGGGGCGGGGCCGGGCCGTCGAGCTCCGGCACGCGGAGCGTTGGCGTCTCGAGGCTGGTGGCCTCGGGCGCGAGGGAGTCGGGCTCCACGGCGGTGGGTGGGGCCAGGGCGGGCTCGGCCAGCCCGGCGGTTGTGGCGGGCGTCGGGGGCGCGACGGGTGCGGTCGTCACGGTGGGGGTCGAGCCGGGCGCTGGCATCGCCAGGCGCGGGCGGATCAGGCTGGTGCTGGGCCGCAGCCGGCTGGCGTCCGGCACGGCGACGGGGTTCGTGAGGGGGCGGCCGGGGCTGGGGACGGGGGCCGGGCCCTGGGCGGGCGGGCCGCCCGGCACGAGTGCGGGACGCTCCAGGGGGGGCTGGAGGGCCGGGCCGCTGGCGTCCTGGCCGCCGCCGAAGACGGAGGTCGCCCCCGCCAGGACCAGCATCAGGGGCCGACGTGCGGGGAGTCCAGACATGACGACGCATGCGCCTCGGGGCGAGAGCCTCGGGGCGGCCGCGCTGGCCACGGGCCGAGACTCTCAGCTCTCGTCATCGGCGGATCGACGGCCGCCGATCGGGCCCAAATCGGAATCGGGGCCGCGCTGTCGTGGGGACACGCGGTTCGCTACGATCGGGCTGGACGGGACCATTCTCGGGGCCGGCGAACGGGGGCCGTGGATGCGGATCGAGACGCGTGTGGCGGTGGTGACGGGAGCGTCGAGTGGGCTGGGGGCCGGGCTGGCGCGGCGGCTGGCCGCCGAGGGCGTCCGGGTCGGCCTGACCGCCCGCCGCCAGGCGCCCCTGGACGAGCTGGCGCGGGAGATCCGGGCCGCCGGCGGGGTGGCCGAGGTGGTCGTCGCCGACGCCGCCGACCTCGAGGCCGCCGGCGCGGCCGTCCGCACGCTGGCCGACCGGCTCGGGCCCGTCGACCTGCTGGTGGCCAACGCCGGATTGGGCCTGAGCACGCCCGCCGTCGGGTTCTCGGCCGACGCGGTGGCCCGGATCTTCCGGGTCAACGTGCTGGGCGCCGCCGCCGCCATCGAGGCCGTGCTACCCGGCATGATCGAGCGCCGCCGGGGACATCTGGTCGGGATCAGCAGCCTGGCGGGCGCCCGCGGCCTGCCCGGCACCTGCGGCTACAGCGCCAGCAAGGCGGCGCTCAGCTCGCTGCTGGAGGGACTGCGGATCGACCTCCGCGGCCGCGGCGTGGCCGTCACGACCGTGCACCCCGGCTACATCCGCACGCCGATGACCGCCGGCTCGGCGCGGCCGCAGCCGTTCCTCATGGAGCTCGAACCCGCCGTCGAGCGGATCCTGCGGGGGATCGCGGACCGGAAGCGGGTCGTGAACTTCCCCTGGCCGTCGGCCGCCCTGGTGGCCCTGGGGCGGTTGCTCCCCTCGGCGCTCTACGACCCGCTGATCGTGCGGATCATGGGCGGGACATCGGCTCCCGTCGAGGGCGCCGGGCCCACGGAGTGAGGGCCCGGTGCCGATGGTGGGTTCGCCAGCTCAGCGGCCGGCAGTGCGGACGGTGGCGTCGGTCGGGATCGGGGGATCGGGCTCGACCGAGCTCCAGGGGCGCCAGGCGGCCGACTGGTACTTGGCGACGAGCTTCGCCTCGTACTCGATGCGCTGCCTGTAAAGCTCGACCTCGTCGAGCCGCCAGCCGATCTTGCCCTCGGAGTTGCCGCCGAGGATCCGATTTCGGCTGGCGCTGCGGATCTCGGCGACCTCGCTCTGGAGCCGCTCGATGGCGATCTTGTAGGCCTCGCCCAGCTCGGCGTGCGCGGTGGCCCGGCTGCGGTAGTCCTGCGAGACACGGAGGAGCGGGCGCCCCAGCAGGGCCACACCCAGGAAGGGCACCACGACGAGGGCCCCGTGCTTCAGGACCCAGAAGATCAGGGATTTCACCGGCAATGCTCCGGGACCACGGGCGGCGGCGGGCCGTTGGGAGGGACGCGACGGGTTCACAGTGTCCAGAGATCGACAAATGGCATGGGCGTCCGACCCGAAAATCGGGGCCGAACGCCGGCCCTGCCGAGCGTTGTGGCGATTGGCAGGCCCCGGTCGGTTGCGCCAGTCCTCCGAGTCGCCGGTCGCGATTCGCGCCCGGGGACCCCGCCGGCTATCCTGGACGCCGGGCCTGTCGCGGTCGCGACGACCCTCCCGAGGAGTGCGCATGGACCTGACACCGATCGCCACGCCGTCGCCCGAGCCCACGCTCACCGGACCCGAGCCGCCCTCCGCATCGGCGCCGGGCGGGGGATCGCCCCGGCTCCGTGGCCTGCTGGCCGGCGCGGGGGCCGCGGTCGTGCTGGGCCTGGCCGATGCCGCCCTGACGGCCTGGCTCGGGGGCCGGGTCACGCCGAGCGCCTGGGTGGTCGGGTTCGGCGTCGGCCTGGCGACCCGGCTCGGCTCGGGCCGCCGGGGGAGCCGGACCCTGCAGGTGGCGGCGCCGATGCTGGCCTACCTGGCGCTGCTGGCCGCCCACCTGCCGCTGCTCGACGCAGCCGCGCGGGCGGAGCTGTTCGCCACGCCGCGCGGGCTGGCCACGTTCGCGGCGCTGCCGCTGCTGGTCCAGGCCGGCGACAGCTTCGGTCTGGCCCTGATGCTGCTGGGCCTGATCCAGGCCGGCGCCCTGAACCGGCCGGGGCGCCGGCGCTGAGGCGGGCTCAGGCGGTGCGGGGTCCCCGGGGCCGACGCGGCTCGGGCTTCTTGCCGGCCAGCGGCACCCGACGCGCCCGGGGCGCGGGCCGGCCGCTGCTGGGTCCGGGAAAGAGGTGCGTCACCACGTCATCGAGGGTCTCGACGATGTGGAACGTCAGGTCGGCCTTCACCTCGGGCGGCAGCTCGGCCAGGTCCTTCTCGTTGTGGCGGGGCACGAGCACCGTCTTGATGCCGGCGCGGCGAGCCGCCAGGATCTTCTCGCGCACGCCGCCGACGGGCAGCACCCGGCCGGTCAGGGTCACCTCGCCGGTCATGGCCAGCTCGGGGCGGATCGCCTGCTGGCGGAACAGGCTGATCAGCGCCGAGGCGATCGCGACGCCGGCCGAGGGGCCGTCCTTGGGCACCGCGCCGGCGGGCACGTGGATGTGGATGTCGGTCTTGCTCAGCTTCGCCGCGTCGAGGCCGAGCGCCTGGGCCCGGGTGCGGAGGAACGTCAGCGCCGCCTGGGCACTCTCGCGCATCGACTCACCCAGCAGGCCGGTGAGCGTGAGGCCGCCCTTGCCGGAGACGCCGGTGGCCTCGATGAACAGGATCTCGCCGCCGGTCGGGGTCCAGGCCAGGCCGGTGGCGACGCCCGGCGAGCCGGTGCGGTCGGCGATCTCGCGGTAGAACTTCGCCGGGCCGAGGAACGTCGCCAGGTCGGCTGGCACGACCTCGGTGGCCGTCTTGCGGCCCTCGGCGAACCGGCGGGCCACCTTGCGGCAGATGGCGCCGATCTCGCGCTCCAGGTTCCGCAGGCCGGCCTCGCGGGTGTAGTCGGCGATCACCCGCCGCAGCGCCTCGGGCGCGAACGTCACGTCGCGGGCCGCCAGGCCGTGCGCCTCGAGCTGCTTGGGGATGATGTACGCCTGGGCGATGAGGACCTTCTCCTCCTCGCTGTAGCCCGGCAGCTCCAGCACCTCCATGCGGTCGAGCAGCGGGTGCGGGATCGACTCCAGCACGTTGGCCGTGGCCAGGAACATGATCCGGGACAGGTCGACGTCGACGTCGAGGTAGTGGTCGCGGAAGGCGTGGTTCTGCTCGGGATCGAGCACCTCCAGCAGCGCGGCCGAGGGGTCGCCGCGGAAGTCGTTGCCGAGCTTGTCGACCTCGTC
>CAZUZD010000085.1:0-20363 GCA_964624465.1 uncultured Isosphaeraceae bacterium | reverse complement strand
GATGCCGGGGTAGGCGCCGGGGGTGTCGATCAGGCAGACGATCGGGATCCGGAACTTCTCGGCCAACCGCATCTTCACCAGCGCCTTGCGGTACCCCTCGGGGTGCGCGCAGCCGAAGTTGCAGGCCTGGCGCTCGGCCAGGGCCTTGCCCTTCTGGTGGCCGATGACCATGACCTTCTGCTCACCCAGGTGGGCCAGGCCGGTGACGATCGCCTGGTCATCGCCGACGGCGCGGTCACCGTGCAGCTCGATGAAGTTGTCGAAGATCAGGGCGAGGTAGTCGCGGCACTGGGGCCGGGCGTCGCAGCGGGAGACGAGCACCGTCTCCCAGGGGCTGAGGTTGGCGTAGATGGTGCGCGTCAGGCCGATCAGCTCGCGACGGAGCCGGCGGACCTGCTCGGAGACGTCGGTGGCGGCGGCCGAGTGTTCGGCCTTGACGTTGGCGTAGCGCGCCTCGAGGTCGGCCAGGCGGGCCTCCATCTCGAGGATGGGGGCCTCGAACGGCAGCCGGTAGTTCTTGGCGGTGGCGGTCGACATCGTCGGGCTCATCCCTGGCCGCGTGCGGGCACTGGCGGGTGCAGGCCGGGCGGGGCCGTCGCCCCGCTTCGGGGCGGATCGGCGTGGAACCGACAGGCCGGGGCGCGGGACGAACCCGCCCACGGGCCCGTGGGAAACATGGGCACATCCTAGCCGGCCCCCGATCGCCTGTCCACCGCAGCCGGCCGGACCGGACGATGGCGCGACGGGTCCGATCGTCCGGCTCAGCCGAAGCCGCGGTCGCCGCCCGGCGGCGGATCGTCCTTGAAGATCCGGACCCGGTTGAACTGGCTGAGGAACTCGTGCACCGTCTGCGGCCGGTCGGCAGGCTTCTTCTTGAGCATCCGCATGACCAGCTCGGCGAATTCGGGCGTGATGTTCTTGTCGTGGGTGATCGGCGAGCTGGGGATGTCGCGCACGTGCTTGTTCAGCAGCTCCATCGGCGAATTGGCGCGGAAGGGCTGCCGGCGGGCGGCGAACTCGTAGATCGTGATCCCGAAGCTGTAGATGTCGGCCGCCGGTGACGGCGGCAGGCACCGGATCTGGTCCGGCGACATGTAGCTGTGCGTCCCCTGGCGGGGCGGCTTCTTGGCGAAGAGCTTGCCGAGCCCGGTCGGGATCTTCATCGCCAGAGCATAGTCAATGAGCCGGACCTCGCCGGTCTTGTTGACGATGATGTTCTCGGGCTTCACGTCGCGGTGCACGTAGCCGCGGTCATGCAGATACGCCAGGCCGGCGGCGGCCTGCTCGATGACCCGGTGCAGCCGGGGCTTGAACTCGTCGAACAGCGGCTGCTTGGCGAGGATCAGCCGCATGTGGGTCGACGGGAAGTAGTCCATCACGAAGTAGGGCGGCTGGCCCTTCTCCTTGAGGACCAGCTCGTGGACCCCGACCAGGTTCGGGTGCTTGAGCGTCATGCCGAGCTTGGCCTCGGCGACGAACGCCTTGACCTCGGCGGAGTCCTTGGACTTGCTCGGGAGGATCTGCTTCATCGCGAAGCGCTTGCCCGAGCCTTCCTGGACCACCTCCATCACGGTGGAGTTCTGGCCCTGGAGCAAGGTCCGGACGACCTTGTAATTCCCGATCTTGTCGTCGCTCTGATGGACCGGTGCACCGGTGGACAATGCAAGAACCTCCCCGCCCCTGGGTCGACTGGGTCGCCGGGTCGGAGGGCCCGGCCCGACGCCACGCGGCCGCACCGCCGAGCGGGCCGGAATCGCGGCGGCCGCGCGCCGGAGGGACCCGCCGCGGACCACGGAACCAGTCTAATCCGCCGGCCCGGCTCGACGCAATTTGGGACGATGCAAGCAAATCCGGCGCCCCCGGCGGGCGGTCGCCGGCCCCGCCCGCGTCGGCTCAGATCACCGTGCCGTCCGGGATGATGGTGAACTTGGGGATCACGACGATGCCGTCGCTGATCACGTACGACGGTTCCTCGACCGACTGCACGCCCGCCTCGTTGAGGATACGCACGTTGGCACCGATGCGGGCGTTCTTGTCGATGATGGCGTTCTCGATGCGGGTGCCGGCCCCGATCCCGACCGACGGCCGACCGATCCTCGGGCCCAGCTCGCGCGACTTCTGCGGGTCGAAGGCGTCGGCGCCCATGAGATACGAGTTGCGGATGATCACGTTCTCGGCGATCTGGGCCCGCACGCCGATGACCGAGTTCTCGATCACCGACCCGCGACCGATCACGCAACCGTCCGAGATCAGACTGTCGCGGACCGTGACATCCTCGAGCCGCGAGCACGGCAGGTACCGGGGCCGGGTGAAGACCGGCCGGGAACCCGAGGAGAAGTCGAATGGGGCGTTGGCCTGGGTCAGGTCGATGTTGGCCCGGTGGAAGGCACCCACGGTGCCGATGTCTTCCCAGTAGCCCTCGAAGAGGTGAGCCTGCACCCCGTGGGCCTTGATCGCCGCCGGGAACAGCTCCTTGCCGAAGTCCGTCGCCTCGCCGGTTGCGAGCATCTCGACCAGGGTGGAGCGGTTGAACAGGTAGATGCCCATGCTGGCCAGGTAGGGGCGCTCGTCGGGCTGGCTGACGCCCAGGCTCCGGAGCGAGGCGTCGTCCGATCGGCTCCGCGCCAGCGCCTCGGCCGACTTCGGCTTCTCGGTGAAGTCGGTCACCCGGCCGGTCGGGTCCACCTTCATGATCCCGCAGGCGATCGCCTCGCGCTCGGGCACCGGCAGCATCGCGATCGTGATCTCGGCCTTCGACTCCAGGTGCGTCCGGATCATCTCCTGGAAATCCATCCGGTAGAGCTGGTCACCGGAGAGGATCAGGACCAGATCGAAATCCCCCTCGGCGAAGTACGGGATGTTCCGGCGCACGGCATCGGCCGTGCCCTGGTACCAGGTCTCGTGCTGGGTGGTCTGCTGGGCGGCGAGGATCTCGACGAAGCCGCCGCCGAAGACGTCGAACTTGTACGTGTTGGTGATGTGCCGGTGCAGGCTCACCGAGTTGAACTGCGTCAGCACGAAGATCCGGTTCAGGCCGGAGTGGATGCAGTTGGAGATCGGGATGTCGATGAGCCGGTACTTGCCGGCGATCGGCACGGCCGGCTTGCTCCGCGACTTGGTCAGCGGATACAGGCGCGATCCCCGACCGCCGCCCAGAATGAGACTGATGACCTTCGGCATTGACGTCGATCCGGGAGGGAATCCGGGGCGGCAGGGCCCACGCCCAGTCCGAGGGCCAACCCCACCCCCGGGTGACCGTCGTCCACGTGCAACTGCTGGGTTCCGGCCCGGCCGCGGGGCGTACGGCCGGCATGGCTGCCGAGTTAAACCCGACGGCCGGCAATCGGTCCAGGCCGAGTCGACGCGGCCGCCGGGGGGATGCCACGATCCGCCCCGGCGGCCAGGGTCTCAGGGCCTGGTCCACCTCACCATCCGATGGCCATGTTCGACTCGATGATCCGGCGGGCGCCTTCCAGGTCGGTGCCGGTCTTTTGCATGTACAGCCGCACGGCGTGCAGCTTGTCGCCGGCCGACTGGGCCAGGCAGTCGCGGGCGGTGCCGCAGACGTCCACCTGACCGGTCACGCCCAGCAGATTCTTGGAGATCACCCAGGCGTCGCGCGGGCGATGACTGACGCGCACGATCTCCTCTTGCGGGTAGTTCGCCCGGGCGAACTGCCGCGCGTCGGATTCGTCAGCCACGCACGCCACCATGATATGTGACGTGGTCTCGACCTCGTACAAGGGCATCGTCGAACCCCCTTTCGAGAGACGCGGGACAGGGGTCGGGGGCTCCCGTGCCGGGAGTGCGGCCCTGTGGGGGATCGTAACTCCGCCCCGGGACGCGGTCAAACCCCTAGCCGGCCACGTCGCCAGAGTGCCTCGCCCCGCACGCTTCGGCCGCGGGGGCCGGCTCCGCCGCGTGCGGGCCCGCGACGATCGGAGCCCGGATCAGGGAGCCACGGGCGGTCACGGGCTTGCCCCCAGCTCAGGCGTCCGGGCTGGTCGGCTCGGCCGGGGGCTGGGGGACGTGCTGGATGCGTCGGAAGGTGGACCGGAGGAAGTTCAGGACGGCCCAGCCGCTCGACATGCCCAGCAGGTAGAGCGCCAGGCAGATGACCGCCATGGGCGCGGAGGGGTGCCAGCCCAGGAACTTGATCGTGACCGTGTCGGTGTTCTGGAGGATGAACGTCACCAGCGCCGTGCTGAAGATGAACAGCAGGATCGACTGGACGACACGCACGGTGGCACCTCACGACCCGGTCATGACGGTGGGGGGGAAGGGTGGGCCGTGGGGTGGAACAGCCCGGGGGACACTCACGCTACAGCAGCCGCCGGGGGCCCGCAACGGGGAGGCCCGGTTTGATTGAAGCGGGCCGCCCGGCCGGATACAGTGCGTGGTGCGGTCCCCGATCGTGCCCACGCTCCGCTCCCTCCCCGCCGGAGACGGCCCGGATGATCCGACTCGACGCCCGACGACCGGCGCAGTTCTGCGACGGCCTGCACCGTCGCGACTTCCTGCACGCCGGCGCCGTCGGCCTGCTCGGCCTGGGGCTCGGCCCGTTCGAGGCCGCCCGCGCCTCGGGGGCCCTCGACCCCGGCTCCGATCTGAACTGCATCCTGCTGTTCCTGGTCGGCGGCCCCGGCCAGCTCGACACCTGGGACCCGAAGCCCGAGGCCCCCGACGAGGTTCGCGGGCCGTTCCGGCCGATCGACACGAACGTGCCGGGCATCCAGATCACCGAGCTGTTCCCCCGGCTGGCGACCCAGATGGACAAGGTCGCCCTGGTGCGCACGGTCTATCACACGGCCACCGCCGTGCACGACACCGGCCACCAGATGATGCAGACCGGTCGGCTGTTCACCGGCGGCATCGAGCACCCGCACATGGGCTGCGTGCTCTCGTGGCAGAAGGGACCGAAGGGAGACGCGCCACCGCATGTGCTCATCCCCCGGCCCATCGGCAACACCGGCGGCGGCATGCCGCACGGCCAGAGCGCCGGCTACCTCGGCAAGACCTACGATCCGTTCGTCCTGAACGCCGACCCCAACGACGCCGCCTTCCAGGTGCCCGACCTGCTGCCGCCGCAGTACATCACGGCGGTCCGGGAATCCCGCCGCCGCAAGCTCCGTGAGGCGGTCGACGGCTCGGTGAAGGCGTTCGAGGCGTCGGCCGACGCCAGGCTGCTGGATGCCAACTTCCGGCAGGCGTACTCGATCATGTCGAGCGCCTCGACCCGCGAGGCGTTCGACCTCGGTCAGGAGGCGGCCGAGGTCCGCGACCGTTACGGCCGCACCCGCTTCGGCCAGAGCTGCCTGCTGGCCCGCCGCCTGATCGAGCGCGGGGTGCGGTTCGTCACGGTCAACCAGTTCGAGACGGTCTTCAACGAGCTGACCTGGGACAGCCACGGATCGGCGCCGTTCACCTCGGTGGCCGACTACCCGAAGGTCATCGCGCCGAACTTCGACAACGCGTACGCCTCGCTGATCGAGGACCTGAGCCGGCGGGGTCTGCTGGAGAAGACGATCGTGCTGGCCTGCGGCGAGTTCGGCCGCACGCCCAAGATCAACCCGGCCGGCGGTCGCGACCACCACCCGAACTGCTGGACGGTGCTCATGGCCGGCGGCCCGATCCAGGGCGGGTGCGTGGTCGGCGTCTCCGACGAGATCGGCCACGCCCCCAAGGACCGCCCGGTTACGACGGCCGAGATCGCCGCCACGATCTACAAGGGCCTGGGCCTGTCGCTCGACCTGGAGCTGCCGGGTCCGCAGGGCCGTCCGATCCGCCTGGTGGACCACGGCGTCGAGCCGATCGACGAGCTGTTCTGAGCCGACTCCCCCCGGCCGCTCTCCTCTGCCCCCTCCGCGTGCCCGAGGTCGTGCCCGATGAACCGGCGACTGCTCCCGGCCCTCCTGCTCGGAATTCTGCTCCTCGGCACGGCCGTCCCGGGCCGGGCGGCGGACGACCTGGTCGTGCTCCCGGGCTCGGTCGTGCTCGATGGCCCCACGGCGGAGCAGCAGCTCGTCGTCGAACGCCGCGACGGCTCGACGGGGCTGGCGGACGAGACGGCACGGGCGCGGTTCGCCAGCGATGACGAGCGCGTGGTGGCCGTCTCCCCCGAGGGCCGGGTGACCCCGCGCTCCGACGGCCGGGCCACAATCACCGCCAGCGTCGGGGACCAATCGACCCGGGTCGCGGTCGAGGTCCGCCACGTTCGGGGGCCGGAAGTCCCGAGCTTTCGCAACGACGTGCTGCCCGTGCTGACGAAGGCCGGCTGCAACATGGGCGCCTGCCACGGCGCCGCGGCGGGCAAGAACGGGCTGCGGCTGACGCTCCGCGGTTACGGGCCCGAGTCGGACCATGAGGCGCTCACACGGCAGGCCCTCGGCCGCCGGATCGTGCCCACCGCACCGGCCGAGAGCCTGATCCTGCTGAAGCCGACCGGCCTGGTCGAGCACGGCGGCGGAGTGCGGTTTGGCCTGGATTCTCCCGAGTACCGGATCGTGGGCGAGTGGATCGCCGCCGGGGCGCCCGGCCCCCGGGACGACGACCCCCGCGCGGTCTCCATCGAAGCCCTCCCTGGGGCCGTGCGATTCGGGCCGGGTCAGTCGCAGCAGCTGCTCGTGATGGCGACCTTCTCCGACGGCCGGGTGCGCGACGTGACCCGCTGGGCGAAGTTCGAGACCACCGACCAGACGGTGGCCCGGGTGGACGACTCCGGCCGCCTGACGATCCAGGGGCCCGGTGCCGGCGCGATCTCGGTGTGGTACTCGAGCCTGGTCGATCTGGTGACGATCCGGGTCCCCTACCCCGACCCGGTCGCCCCGGCGGTCTTCGCGGCGGCCCCGGTGCAGAACCCGATCGACGAGCGGAACCTGGCGACGCTCCGGTCGCTGAACCTGCCCCCCTCGCCGCCCGCCGACGACGCCACGTTCCTCAGGCGCGCCACCCTCGACGCCACCGGCACCCTGCCGCCAGCCGAGTCGGTCGCGGCCTTCCTCGCCGACACCGACCCCGGCAAGCGGACGGCCCTGGTCGATCGGCTGCTCGCCAGCCCGGAGTACGTCGACTACTGGGCGTACCGCTGGTCGGACCTCCTGCTCATCTCCTCGAAGAAGCTCCAGCCGGCGACGATGTGGGCCTTCTACCGGTTCGTGCGCCAGTCGGTGGCGGACAATCTGCCCTGGGACGAGTTCGCTCGCAAGGTGCTCACGGCCCGTGGCTCGACCCTCGCCAACGGCGCGGCCAACTACTTCGTGCTGCACCGCGACCCGATCGACCTGACCGAGAGCACGAGTATGGCCTTCCTGGGCCTGTCGCTGACCTGTGCCCGCTGCCACAACCACCCGCTCGAGAAATGGACCCAGGACCAGTACTACGGCATGGCAAACCTGTTTTCCCGGGTCGCCCTCAAGGACGGCGATGGCCGGGGCGAGGTGATCGTCTCGGCCGCCACCGACGGCGACATCCGGCACCCGAGGCGTGGGGTCGTGATGGCGCCCCAGCCGCTCGACGGTGACGCGGTGCCCGTCGACGCCCGCGGTGACCGCCGCGAGGCGTTCGCCGCCTGGCTGGCGAGTCCCGAGAACCCGTACTTCGACCGGGCCCTGATCAACCGCGTCTGGGCGAACTTCTTCGGCCGCGGCCTGATCGACCCGGAGGACGACCTGCGGGCCACCAATCCCGCCAGCGACCCCGAGCTGCTCGACTGGCTGGTGCAGGACTTCCGCGCCCACGGCCGCGACGTGAAGCACCTGATCCGCACGATCATGACCTCGGCCGCCTACGCCCGCTCGGCCGACCCGCTGCCGGGCAACGCGGCCGACACCAAGTTCCTGAGCCATTACACCCCCAAGCGGCTCGCCGCCGAGGTGCTGCTCGACGCCCTGTCGCGGGTCACGGGGGTCGACTCCACGTTCGCCAGCTTCCCGCCCGGCTGGCGGAGCCTGCAGCTCCCCGACGCGCGGGTCGAGAACGGCTTCCTCGATGCCTTCGGACGGGCGATCCGCGAAAGCGTGTGCTCGTGCGAGCGCTCGGACGAGCCCTCGGTCTCGCAGGCCCTGCACCTGGCCAATGGCGCGACCCTCAACGACAAGCTGCGGGCCGACTCCGGGCGGGTGGCCCGGCTGGCGGCCTCCGACGCCGAGGACGCCGCGGTCCTCGACACCCTGTACCGCCTGGCGCTGAGCCGGCCGCCGACCGTCGCCGAGCGCGAGCGGATCTTGCCAGTGCTCGCCGAGGCGACCGCCGGCCCGGCCGACCCGAAGCTTCGCCAGGAGGCTCGCCGGCAAGCGATCGAGGACCTGTTCTGGGCCACGCTCACCGGCAAGGAGTTCCTGTTCAACCACTGAGCCAGGCCGGCTCCCTCCGGTTCGGTCCTACGTTCGCAAACCTTCCTCGTCTCCACCCGGACTCGCCCGCCGGGCCATGCTCCACGAGGTTCCCGATGGCTGGCGTCTCCCCGCCCGAATCGTCCCCGCTGCTGCCGCACAGTCGCCCCGCGCGTCGGTGGCCTGCACTTTCGGATCTGATGCTCGTGCTCGCGGCCTTCACCGTGGCCAACGCCCTGGCGCTGCTGTTGATGGGCCCGCCGGCTGGTGCGCCGGAGGGCCGCCCCGGTCGGCTCGCCGTGGCGGGCGACGACTTCGCGACCCCGGCCGCCCGCGCGACCGCCGAGTCCCTGGAGCGGCTCCGCAAGGCGTTCGTCCTCGTCTCCTGCAACACGGTGGCCGCGGCAGTGCTGGGCTTCGCGGCGCTGGCCCGCGGTCTCGAAGCCCGACGACGGCTCCGCCTCGGCCTGCCGGAGGGGATCGACGAGCACGCCCTGCTTGCCCACCGCGAACGGCCCGCCAGCCCGGCCTCGCAGGCCGGTCAGTACCGTCCGTCGCTCAATTGACGACTCGACCCCTCCGGGCCGGCCACGGTCCACTCGCCCCGACGACTGCGGCAGGCCGGGATGCGGCCGGGAGACACGCGATGCGACGGTGGCTGACGATGCACGGTGCGATCCCGGGTGTGCTCCTGATGCTCGGCTTCGCCACGATCCGGGCGGCCGACGACCCGCCGGCCGCCGCGCCCAGCTTCCGGGCCGACGTGGCCCCGATCCTGGCGCGGTCCTGCCTGGGGTGCCACAACGCGCGGATCACACAGGGCGGCTTTGACCTCTCGACCTTCGAGCGGCTGCGACGCGGCGGCAAGACCCACGGCGCCGCGGTGCTCGAGCCCGGCGACCCCGAGGCCAGCGCCCTGGTCACGCTCTGCGAGCCCGACGCCGAACCGCGCATGCCCTTCAAGCAGCCCGCTCTGCCGGCCGGACAGCGCGCGATCCTGGAACGCTGGGTCCGCGCCGGGGCCCTCTTCGATGGCGGCTCCGAGCGTGACACCTCGCTGGCCACGCTCGTCGATCCGCTGAGCCTCGCCCCCGCCCTGCCCCTCCGCACCGCGGTCGCCGCCCCCGTGACGGCTGCGGCCTATGCACCCGACGGTCACCGCCTGGCCGTGGCCCAGGGGGCGGCGGTGCTCCTGATCGATCCTGGCTCGAACCGGGTCGACGCGACCCTCGACGGCCATCCTGGTCCGCTCACGAGCCTCTGCGTTTCCCCCGACGGCCAGACCCTGATCGCCGCCGGCGGCCGAGCCGGTCAGTTCGGATCGATCACCATCTGGGACCTCCCCTCCAGGACCAGGCGCCGGGAATGGCGCGGTCACGCCGACCAGATCCTGGCCGCCGACCTCGCGCCCGACGGCCGCACCCTGGCGACTGCCGGCTACGACCGCCTGATCAAGCTCTGGGACGTGGCGACCGGGCAGGAGCTGCGGACCCTCAAGGAGCACACCGACGCGGTCTATGCCGTGGCCTACTCCCCCGACGGGTCGAGCCTGGCCACGGCTGCCGGCGACCGGACGGTGAAGGTCTGGGACGCGGCGACCGGTCGGAAGCGGGCCACGCTCTCGGACGCGACGGCCGAGCTGTACGCGGTCGTCTTCGAGCCCGACTCGCGCACGGTCCTCGCCGCCGGCGCGGATCGGTCGATCCGCCGCTGGCGCCTCGAGGGTGACGCCGTCACGCCCGCCGGTTCCGTGTTCGCCCACGATGGGCCCGTGCTGCGGCTGGTCCTCTCGGCCGACGGAGGGACGCTGGTCTCCGGCGGGGAGGACCGGATCGTCAAGCTCTGGGACCGTGCGACCCTGGCCCCGCGCGCCTCGATCACCGGCCAGCCCGACTGGCCGCTGGCCCTCGCCCTGGCGCCCGACGGATCGCGGCTCGCCGTGGGCCGCTACGACGGCTCGCTCCAGCTCGTCGATCCGGCCACCCGGACCGTCGCCGCCACGGTCCTCGAAGCCCCGACGGCGACCCCACCGACCGCTCCCGTGCCGGCCAGCCCCGACGACCAGACAGGTTCCAATCCACCGGATCCCAAACCCGAGTTGCAACGCCCGCCCACGTTGAATGCTCCGCGACCCCGGGGCGGTCAGCGAGGGGCCACGATCCGTGTCGCCCTCACCGGCGAGGGGGTGGGTTCCGCTCGCGCCCTCCTCCTGCCCGAACCGGGGATCACCGCCCGGCTCCTGCCGGCCGAGAAGCCCGCCCCCAACGCGATCGAGGCCGAGCTCGTCATCGCCCCCGACGCCCGCGTGGGTGTCCATCGGCTCCAGGTCTGGACGGCCCGGGGCATGACCGCGTCGCAGGGCTTCGCCGTGACGGCCGACCCCGAGCAGACCGAGGCCGACGTCGACGCCACGGAGAGTCCGGCCACCGAGGTCCGCCTGCCGGCCACGCTCACCGGCGTGATTGATCGGCCAGGCGATGTCGACGCCTTCGCGTTCGACGGCACATCAGGCACGCAGGTCGTCCTCGAGGCGGTCGCCAGGGCGCTCGGTTCCCCGCTCAACGGCTCGCTCCGACTCGTCGATTCCATGGGGCACCTGGTGGCCGAGGCCGACGGGCTGGGCGGATCGGGCGACCCCCGTCTGGTCGTGACCTTGCCGGCCGACGGCCATTACACGCTCCAGATCCGCGACCTCGACCTGGGCGGCTCCGCCGGGCACTTCTATCGCATCCAGGCCGGTGCCCGGCCGCTGGTCCAGGCGCTCACGCCGCTGGGCGTCGAGCGCGGGCGTCCGGCGGTCATCACGTTCGCGGGGGTCAACCTGGGCGAAGCCACGACCACGACCCTGGAGCCGCCAGCGGGTTCCGGGCCCCTGGTGCTCGACGTCCCGTTTCCCGCAGTCGCCTCGGCTCGCGACAACACCCGCCGGGTCGTCGCGGCAGACGGCCCGCAACGCCTGGAGGTCGAGCCGAACGACGAAGTTGCCGGGGCCGTCGCGGTGGCCGTGCCGGGTGGAGCGACCGGGGAGATTGGTACGCCCGGCGACGCCGACCTGTTCCGCATCCACGCGAGGAAGGGGGAGCGGCTGGGCCTCGAGGTCTATGCCCGCCGGCTCGGGACGGCCGTTGATCCCCTGCTGGAGGTCCTCGACGCCGAGGGCCGCCCGGTCCCGCGCGCGGTGCTGCGGCCGCTGGAGCAGACCTCGGTGCAGTTCCGCGACCACCCCTCGACCGGCCGGAACATCCGGCTCACGTACCCCTGGGACGGCTTCGCGATCGGCGACCAGATCCTGGTGGGCCGCGAGGTGAGCCGGATCCACGAGCTGCCCCGCAACCTCGACGACGACTCGGTGTTCTGGGGCCTGGGCAACCCGCGCAACAATTCGGGCGAGCGGGTGGCCTTCCTCGGGACCACGCCCGAGCACCACCCGATGGGACAACCCATCTACAAGGTCACCGTCCACCTGCCCGGCACCAGCTTCCCGCCCGGCGGCGTGCCGGCGGTGACCCTGGACTACCGCAACGACGACGGCGGCCCCGGCTTCCTCAAAGACTCCCAGCTCGTCTTCGACCCGCCCGCCGACGGCGCCTATCTGATCCGCGTGAGTGACGTCCGGGGCCTGGGCGGGCCCGGATCCGGCTATCACCTGATCGTCCGCCGGGCCCGGCCCGACTTCGCCGTGAGCGTCGGCGTCGAGAATCCGAACATCCCGCGCGGCGGCAGCCTGGTGGTGCCGGTGAACCTGCGGCGGTTCGACGAGTTCGCCGGCGCCGTCGAGGTGCGGGTCGAGGGGCTCCCTCCAGGGATCGCCGCGACCACGGCGGTCATCGAGGCCGACCAGTACACGGCCGACCTGCTGTTCACCGCCGGGACCGGGGCCAAGACGTTCTCGGACGCCAACTGGACCCTGGTCGCCCGGCCCCTGGAGCCGGCGGATTCGCCGGGCGGGACGGGCCTGCCAGGTGAGCAGACCGTCGACCCGGGCGGCCCAGGGGGGGGGCGGATCACGGTCACCGAGCGCCCGAACCTGCGGATCACGGTCGAGCCGGAGCGGGTCGAGATCCGGCCGGGCGAGCAGGTCGAGCTGACGATCCGGGTGGAGCGCCGCAACGGGTTCGCAGGCCGGGTGCCGATCGAGCTCCGCAATTTGCCGTTCGGGGTACGGGTCTTGCATATCGGGCTCAATGGCGTGCTGGTCACGGAGGCGGAGTCGCAGCGAAGCGTCTCCCTCTACGCCGAGCCGTGGGTCCGACCGATGCAGCGGCCGTTCTACGCGGTGGGCCGGTGCGAGCCGGCGGGCACCGACGACAGCGCGCCGGCAATCCCGCTCTTCGTGCGCCCGGCCCCCGCTCCCCGCTGACGGGGACCACCCCGGCCGGTGCGCCCTTGCCCCGTGCCGAGGCCGGAACCCGATGTCCGATTCGACCCCGCGGCCCGCCGGCCGATACGACGCCTGGCACGAGGCGGCGCCTGATTCGCACGCCGACCGCGAGGCGGAGGACCGGCTCTGGCGCACGCTGGTGCGGCAGCTCCGCAAGGCGCGGGTGCTGCAACGGGCCTTGCTCGGCATGCTCTCCGCCTGGATCGGCGGCTCGCTGCTCCTGCACCTGGCGGAGGCCGGGGGCGAGCCGGCGTTCGAGAGCTGGAGCGAGTCGCTGTGGAGCGTGCTGGTGATCATGTTCAGCGGCCTGGAGATCCAGCCCCGGACCCCGGCGGGTCGGGTGCTGGCGCTCATCGTGATGGCCGCGGGGATCAGCCTGGTGGCCGTGCTCACGGGTGCGGTCGCCTCGGCCCTGGTCGAGATGGGACTCCGGAGGCGAGACGTGCCGAACTTCGAGATGGACGACCACTTGATCCTCTGCAACTGGGCCCCCCGGGGGCTGGAGTGGATCCGCGAGGTGCACTCCAAGATCGTCCTGGACAAGCGGCCGGTGGTCATCATTCACGACCACCCCGAGGACATCGACCTGCCCGACACCGCCGACGAGCCGGCGTTCCACGACGTGTACATCGTCAAGGGCGACCCCACCAGCGAGGTCATCCTCCGCCGCGCCCGGGTGCAGCGGGCCCACTCGGTGGTCGTGCTCTCCGACGATCGCCAGGGGGAACATGCTGACGGCAAGACGATCCTCACCTGCATCGCCCTGCAGAACCTCTGCAAGGGCGCCGAGGTGAACATCGCCGTCGAGTGCCGCAACCCCGCCAACCGCCACCACCTGCGCAAGGCCGGCGCCGACGAGATCATCAGCTCCGACGAGCTGGGGCTCCGGCTGCTGGCGCGCACGGCGATCTACCACGGGATGACGCAGGTGTACCAGGAGCTGCTCTCGGTGGGCCGCGACGCCAACGAGATGTACCTGCTCAACGTGCCCCCGGAGCTCATCGGTCGCGACTTCGTCGAGATGGCCAGCCTGTTCCTCCGCTACCGCACCGACAAGCGCTCGTGCCTGCTCATCGGCCTGCAGCGCGGGGAGGACATGCTCCTGAACCCCGTCGGCTCCGACGCCGGCCCGCTCAAGGCCGGCGACCAGCTCGTGCTCCTGAGCCGGGTCTTCCTGAACCCCGCCCAGTCGCTCCCCACCGTCCCCAGCCTGGCCCCGGCCGCAGCCCCACCCGGGGCCACGGCCGGCTGAGCGCCCGGGGCTGGCCGGTCTGGCTCATTCGGCAATCCGGTCCAGCTCCGAGCGGATCGCCTGGACCAGGGGCGTGAGCGTGGCCTCGGAGAAGTCGAAGCGGGTGCCGGCGGCCTCGAAGAGCTGCGGCAATGGCCGGGAGCCCCCCAGCCCCAGGGCCCGCCGGTAGGCCGCCACGGCCCCGGCCCGGTCGGTCTGCGCATTGCGCCAGACCTGCAACGCCCCCAGCTGCGCGATGCCGTACTCGATGTAGTAGAACGGGTACAGGAAGATGTGGAGCTGCCGGTGCCAGGAGTGCTCTCGGGCCTCCTCGTAGCCGGTCCAGTCCACCGCCCCACCGTACCGGGCGATCAGCCCCGACCAGGCGGCCCGGCGCTCCGCGCGGGTGTGCTCGGGGTGGGCGTACACCCAGTGCTGGAAGGCGTCGACGGTGGCGATCCAGGGGAGGATCAGGACGATCCCCTCCAGGAGCTGACGGTACGAGCGATTGGCGTCGGCCAGATCGTAGAACATCTCCAGCTTGCGGGCGCCGAGCAGCTCCATGCTCATGCTGGCGACCTCGCAGAACTCGATCGGCGCCTCCCGGTACGCCGCCAGGGGCTCGGCCCGGCTCGCCAGGGCGTGGAAGGCGTGCCCACCTTCGTGCAAAAGAGTGCGCAGATCGCCGTCGATGCCCACCGCGTTCATGAAGATGAACGGGTATCGGTCATCCTCCAGGGTGGTCTGATACCCGCCGGGCGCCTTCCCCTTGCGGTTGGCCAGGTCGAGCAGGCCCTGGCGGCGGAGGAACGCGAACTGGGCGCCCAGGTCGGGGTCCACGTCGCGGAAGATCTGCTGCGTCCCCTCGGCGAGCTGCTCGGCCTCCTGGAACGGTCGCAGCGGCGGGCGCCCCAGCGGGTCGACGGCCAGGTCCCAGGGCCGGAGCCGGTCGAGCGTCATGTCCTTGCGGCGCTGTTCCTGGATCTCGGCGGCCAGCGGCACCACGACCCGGGCAATCGCGTTCTGGAACGCCACGGCCTCGGTCACGCCATAGTCGAAGCGCTCGCGGAGCCGGTAGGCGTAGTCGGTGAACGAGCCAAACCCCGCCTCGCGGGCGACCTCGGCGCGCAGGCCGCGCATCCGGTCGAACAGCTCGTCCAGGGCGTCGCGATCCTGGAGCCGACGGCGGGCCACGACCTCCCAGGCCTCCTGTCGCAGGGCGCGGTCGGGCTCCTCCAGGAACGGGGCCATCTGCGCGGGCGTGTACTCCTGGCCGCGGAAGGTCACCGTCTGACCGCCGATGATCTTCTGGTACTGCTGCTCGAGCTCGGCCAGCTCGGTCTCGCGGGCGATGTTCGCCTCGCGGTACAGCTCGCGGCGGTTCTGCTGGGCCCGGTCGAAGACGAAGAAGCGGTCCTGCGGCAGGGCCGCTCGGTGCGGGCTGTCCAGGTACTTCGTCCGCAGCGCGTTCTGCACGGGCTTGAGCCGCGGCTCGACGTCGCGGACCCACTCCAGGTGCGCCTGCTCGCGGGCCGGGTCGTCGGTCTGACAGGTCATCGCGATGTAGCGCCGGGTCCCTTCCTGTCCCACGGCACCGTTGAGCTCACCGGCGTCGCGCAGCCAGCGCTCCAGGTCGGCTGGCGAGTCGATCGGGCGCTCCACGAGCTGCGTGTACCAGGGCTCGATCTGCTCCCAGGTCTTGAGCTCGACGGTCGTCGGGAGCCACTGGTGGGGGAACGTCTCGGGAACGTAGGCAGTGTTCATCCGTGGCCCTCGCGCGAACCGGGTCCGGTCCAGGGCGCCGGCGATCCGTCGGACCGCAGCCCGCCCCGCAATGCGGTTCAGGGTAACGTCCGTGGTACGCCGCGTTCCAGTCGCCTCCGGCTCCGATGCCTGCCCGGACGCTGGCGACCCCCCGGCTACCAGTCGAGAATCCGGCTGAGCATCAGCACCCCGACCCAGAGCACGCCGTTCATGCCGATGGTGGCCACCAGCAGCACCAGCGCCGTCGCCGCGATCGCCTCGACGTGGGCCGCCAGCCCGCGGGCCGATCCCAGCTCACCCAGGGTCCGGAACAGCTGCATCAGGGCGGCCGTGCCGACGAACACCTCGCCCAGGCCGGTGAAGAAGACGATCAGCGCGACCCGGCCGACCTCGCTCCGCCCGATGGCAAGGAACAAGGCGGTGAAGAGCACCACGGTCCCCAGGTGCCAGAGCCGCATCGTCGCCCGAGCCCCCCGCGATCCCGACCGGCCCCCGTCCCGCTGCACCGTGGCGTGACCCGGGGGAGTCAGTATCCTATCAGCCTCGGCGTCAAAAGGTCTGCCGCAGTCCCCGCCCCGACCCTCCTTGCGTGGAGCTCCCCGCCATGCCCCCGACCGGCCCGCCCACCGAGTACGGGTTCTCCTTCGGACCCTGGAACATCAGCACCGGCTCCGACCCGTTCGGGCCGCCCGTGCGGAACGAGGTCGAGTTCGGCCGGAAGCTCAAGGCCTACAAGGAGCTGGGATTCCACGCCGTCCAGTTCCACGACGACGACATCGTGCCCGCCGACTGGTCGTGGGCCGAGCAGCAGAAGGGCATCGCCTCGGTCCAGAAGATCCTCGATGGCGAGGGGCTGTTCGTCGAGATCGTGGCCCCCCGGCTCTGGGAAGATCCCCGCACCGTCGACGGCGCCTTCACCGCCAACAGCGCCAGCGACCGCCAGTACGCCCTGGACCGGGCCCGCCGCTGCGTCGACATCGCGAAGGCCGTAAACTGCCCCAACTACGTGCTCTGGCTGGCCCGCGAGGGCACGTACATCCGCGAGGCCAAGTGCGCCGTCACCGCCATGGGCCGGCTGCTCGACGCCTGGAACGCGATCCTGGAGCACGACCCGCACATCAGGATCCTGGGCGAGGCCAAGCCCAACGAGCCGATGGACCAGGCGTACCTGCCCACCGTCGGCCACATGATCGGGCTGGCCTACCGCACGATCGACCCGAGCCGCTCGGGCGTCCTGATCGAGAGCGCCCACTCGATCCTCGCCGGCCTCGACCCGGCCGACGACATGGCGTACGCCCTCTGGCACCAGAAGCTCTGGAGCGTGCACCTGAACGACCAGAACGGCCTCAAGTACGACCAGGACAAGGTCTTCGGCGCCGTCGACCTGCGGCGGGCCTTTGATCAGGTCTGGGTGCTGGAGAAGCACGGGTTCGGCCGCAACGGCGAGTGCGTCGGCCTCGACGTCAAGGCGATGCGTACGACCCGCCCGGAGGAGGCCATGTTCCACCTGGCCCACTCGCGGACGATGTTCCTGCGGCTGCTGGAGATCGTGCGCGGTGTCGACGAGGCCCGCGTCGAGCAGCTCCGCCAGAACCGCCAGTACGAGCAGCTCGAGATGCTCATCCTCAATGCGCTGACCGGGCGGAGTTGAGGCCCGGCCAGGACACCACCCGCCTCGCCCCGGAACCGGACTTGCTACGCAGGCCGGTCCGGGACGATGGCCGGGAGGTGCACCGTGGACCGCACGCGGGTGGCAAGCTGGGTCGAGCTGCAGGAGCGGCTCTACGAGGGGTCGTGGAACCCGACGCTCGGTCGCCATCGCTCCCCGCACGCCTTCCGCGGCATGGCCCGCGCCGAGTTCGGGCTGGCCACCAGCCTGATGCGGCTGGGCGGCGACTACGCGCGACACGAGGCGCATCTGCTGCGCAACTTCCGCAAGTACGCCCGCATGCTGAACGCCCCCGCCGAGGACTCCACCTGGAGCTGGCTGGCCCTGGCGCAGCACCACGGCTTGCCCACCCGGTTGCTCGACTGGACCTTCTCGCCGCTGGTGGCGCTGCACATCGCCACCGAGGACCCCGCGCACTTCGATGCCGACGGGGTCGTCTGGTGCGTGGACTACGTCGCCGCCCAGCGGCGGCTGCCGGCGCCGCTGCGGGCGATCCTGGACGCCGAGGGGTCCGACGTCTTCACCAGCGAGTTGCTCGCCCAGGCCGTGGGCTCGCTGGGCGACCTCCAGTCGCTGGAGACCGCCGGGCCGTACGTCCTGTTCCTGGAGCCGGCCTCGATCGAGGAGCGGATCGTTAACCAGTTCGCCCTCTTCGCGCTCATGTCCAACGCCGGGGCCCGACTGGATCACTGGCTCGAGGCACACCCCCGGCTCGTGCGTCAGCTCGTGATCCCGGGCCCCCTGAAGTGGGAGATCCGCGACAAGCTCGACCAGGCGAACATCACCGAAAGGGTCCTGTATCCCGGCCTCGACGGCCTGAGCCGCTGGCTCCGGCGCTACTACAGCCCGGGGCGCATGGCCGAGCCGGACCCGCAGCGGCGGCCCGAATCTGACCTGACTCCCGACGAGGCCGCTCAGCGATAGAGCAGATATCCGGACCGCAGCCCCCGGAAGGCCTCCAGTTCGGTGCGCCAGAGGGCCTCGACCTCCGCGCGCGATTTACCCTCGAGGATCGCCTGGTAGGCCCGGCGGTCGGCCAGGAACCTGAGCAGGGCGTCCGGCTGCCACTGGTCGCGGTGGAGCCGCCGCAGCGAGAGCGCCATCTCGACGCCCAGGCCGATCGGCTCGAAGACGGCCCGGTCGGTGATCTGGAGGAAGACGCCGCCACACTCCTGGCCCGCGTACTGCCGCTCACCGGGTGTGAACCGCACGGGCACGAACCGGACGCCCGGCAGGCCGGCGGCGTTCAGGTCGCGCGCCCACGCGATCGGGTCGATCCAGGGGGCGCCCACCCGCTCGAACGGGGTGTCGGTGCCGCGGCCCGTGGCCAGATTCGTGCCCTCCAGCAGCCCGACGCCGGGGTACAGCAGGGCCTCGGTCAGGCTCCGCATGTTCGGCGAGGGGTTCACCCAGAGCAGGCCGCTTCGGTCGTAGAGGTCCGCCCGCCGCCAGCCCTCGCAGGGGATCACCGTCAGGTCGGCCCCGATCGACCGCTCGGCATTGAACAGGTGCGCCAGCTCGCCGACCGTCAGCCCATGCCGCACCGGCAGCGCGTGATGGGCGATGAACGACGCGAACTCGTCGTCACGCACCGGCCCGGCGACCGCCTCCCCGCCGATCGGGTTCGGTCGGTCGAGGACGACCAGGGGGATCGTGCGCTCGGCCGCGGCGTCGAGCACCAGGCCCAGGGTGCTGATGTAGGTGTAGAAGCGGGCGCCGATGTCCTGGATGTCGTAGACCAGGACCTCGACGCCTTCGAGGCTCTCCGGGGTCGGCTTGCGGGTCTTGCCGTAGAGGCTAAAGATCGGCAGGCCCGTGGCCGCGTCGCGGTCGTCGGCCACCTCCTTGTCGAGCAGTCCCCGGATGCCGTGCTCGGGGCTGTACAGCGCGACCAGCGTCACCCCGGGTGCCTGGAAGAGCGCGTCGATCGTCGAGCGGCCGTCGGCGGTGCGGCCCGTGTGGTTCGTCACCAGGCCGACCCGCTTGCCCCGCAGCGCGGCGAAGTTCTGCTTTGCCAGGACATCGATCCCGCAGAGCACCGGCGTGGACGGTCTGGGCTGGGGCGCACCGGAACTCGATGCCGCAACCGTTCGCATCCGTCCTGGTAGAGGCATCGGGCTATCGGTCAGTGCGGCGGCGGCCAGGGTCGCCACCTCGCGGCGGAGGGCCGTTGGCGAGGCCCCCTTGCCGTCCGGGTGCAGCCGGCTGGTGAGCAGGATCACGAACGACTGCGTCTCCGGGTCGATCCAGAGGCTCGTGCCGGTGAACCCGGTGTGGCCGAACCCGGTCGGGCCGAAGAGGGCCCCGCGGGGTGAGGTGAAGCCGGTGTGGATGTCCCAGCCCAGGCCGCGGAGCTGGCCCTCGGGCTCGTCGCCCGGCGTGGTCATCAGCCGTACGGTCAGGGGGGAGAGCAGGCGGTATCCGTTCGGCGCCCGGCCGCCGTCGAGCAGCGTCCGGGCGAACACGGCCAGGTCGCCGGCGGTGCCGAACAGGCCAGCGTGGCCGGCGACCCCACCGAGGGCCCGGGCGCGGGGGTCATGCACGACCCCGCGGAGCATCCGGTCGCCGTCGCGCTCGGTGGGCGCCGTGCGGGCCAGAATCGCGGGATCGGTGGGTGAAAAGCCGGTGGAGGACAGGCCCAGCGGCTCGGCGATCTCGGTCCGGACGAACTCGGCCAGGGGCACGCCCGAGCGCGCCTCGACGATCCGGCCCAGGATCAGGTAATTGACGTCCGAGTACAGGAACTGGCGGCCCGGCTCGCCGGTCAGACCGAGCCCGGCCAGCCGTTGCCAGGCGACCTCGGGGCCATCGGCGTAATCGGCCAGCGGGTTGTCGGCGATCAGCCCCGAGCGGTGCCGCAGCAGTTGCTCGACGGTGATGGCTCCCTTGCCGTGGTTGTCGAAGTCGGGCAGGACTGCCCCCAGCCGTTCGTCGAGCCGCAACCGACCGCGCTCGACCAGGATCATGGCCGAGGTGGCCGTCGCGATC
>CAZUZD010000084.1:18187-20367 GCA_964624465.1 uncultured Isosphaeraceae bacterium | reverse complement strand
CGCTGGGGGATGGTGGGCGGGCGCTCGAACGCCTCGGGGTCGGCGGGCGCGACGCCGGCGGCGCGGGCGGCGGCCTCGACCCCGCTGAACTTGAGCTGGCACTTCGGGCACTGCACCCGCGACGGCACGGCGTCGGGCACCTTCAGGCGGGTCTGGCACGCGGGGCACTCGATCATCACGGGCATGCGCGTGGACTCCCTCGCTCCGCCGGAAGTCGGCCCACCGCCGGGCAAGCCCCCGACGGCCAGGAAGGCCAGCCGCCTCCGGGAAACCTTGATAAATTGCACTACTTATACGACTACAAGACACATGGACCTGACCGGTCCAGTCTACCCGCCGCCTGCGCGACCGCCAGCCACCGATGTCAGGATTCGCATGGGCACTGGCGCGTCGGAGCCCACGCCCGGCCCGGCCCCGCACCCGCGCAGGGGGCAACCGCCCGCGCGGCGGGTTGTCGAAGCCCTCGGGTGGGCCGGGTCAGATCGGGATTCCGGGCCGCTCGAACGCGGCCGGCGCGCCGGCGCCGGCGCCGGGGTGGCCAGACCGGCCCGAGCGGGGCCACGGTCGGGTCGGCGCGCGCCGGGGCCCACCCGACGCAGGCGCCGGGAGACTCGCGTCGGACGTGCCGGTGGGCTCGCTCAGGAGCGGCGCTTGCGCTCGCGGAGCAGATGCGCCTGCAGGTGGTCGACGGGCCGCGCCCGCACCTGCGTCGGGATGGCCGCGCGCTCGGGCACCAGCAGGGCGAACATGTCGACGCCCCGCGAGCCGTCCAGGCTCACGGCCCGGGTGGCGTCGCGGGCCTGCGAGCTGCTCAGTTCCATCCAGCTCCGGCCGACCGCCGCCACCAGCGGTGCGCCCGAGACGATCACGACCATCGCCCGCGACGAGGCCGTGGTCGCCCCCAGCCCGAGCGCCGACCGCACCAGACCACCCCCGCTGGTCAGCCCGACCCGGATCGCGCCAGCCGCCGCCATCAGCGGGTCGGCGGCCGTCGTCACGCCCGCCGGCAGCATCAGTCCCGCCCGCGCCGGCGCCG
This sequence comes from uncultured Isosphaeraceae bacterium, assembly GCA_964624465.1. GTDB lineage: Bacteria > Planctomycetota > Planctomycetia > Isosphaerales > Isosphaeraceae > CAZUZD01. The sequence continues at coordinate 19,331 of CAZUZD010000084.1, read as the reverse complement.
GCAGCCCCGCCAGCCCGAGCGCCAGGGCCAGCCCGAGCGCCTTCAGTCCCCAGCCGGTCGGCAGCTTCGCCATACCCATGGTCGTCCCACCCCGTGTTCCGACCGTCGGAAGTTGTCCATCATGAACGTTTCGCGATTATGCCGGCCCGGGCCCGACTTTCGCAATCCGGAGCCGGCCAGATTTCGCCAGGCCGGTATACCTCGATCCGAATGGGTCGCTCCGGGACCGCCGCGCGGCCTCAGCGCGGGCGGAGTGCGGCGGCGCGGCGGATCAGGGCGTTGGAGGGGAGGGTGGGGTCGAGTACCTTGCGGGCGGTCTCGACTCCGGCGACGGGCAGATGGGCGGGGTCGAGCAGGCCGATCTGCACCAGGACCGACGCCTGGTCCCAGTAGATCCGCTCGCCGGCGACGTGATCCCCCTCGATCTGCACGACCACGACCAGCGGCACCGCGACGGCCCGCCCGGTGGGGGGCACGCCGGGCAGCATCCAGTCCATCTCGATGTCGTGGGTGAAGGCGAAGATCAGCTCGTCGACGATCCGGTCCCGGCCCACCGTCCGGCAGACGGGCGTGAGCCGGGTGTCGGCCGGCATCCTGGGGATGAAGTGGTTCCCGTAGAACTCGAGCATCTCCGCCCGGCCCCGGCCGCCGGTCATCACCGGCACGTGGTTGACCGAGTTCGCCACCGTCATCGTGTCGACCGTCGCCGCCGCGTCGCGCTCGGCGAACTCGCACTTGAGGTGCTCCTCCCAGATGGCGATCAGCCGCCGCTCCTCCGCCGTCTCCCGCGTCTCCATGTCCCTGCCTCTGCGTTCGGAATGGGTCCGGACCGATCACCGGCCCAGTGCCTCACACCCGGGCCCTGCGGTCAAGCACCTCCACCGCACCCGCCCTTGCTCCCGGCCCTTCGACCCCCGGAACAATGCCCGGTTGCAAGGGGGCCGCCGCATCCGCAGCGGTTCCAGCGAGCCTGGCGATCGTTTGCCAAGGGCCAGGCCGGAGTCCGGACCAGGAGTGAACTGCCGGAGTGGATCGTGGCGATGGATCTCCCGGAAGCCGTGTCATGTGCCGGATGGCCGGGGTGGGCGGGGGGGGGGGGGGGGGGGGGGGGCCGGGCGCCGCGGGGGGGGGGGCGGGGGGGGGG
>CAZUZD010000084.1:0-18177 GCA_964624465.1 uncultured Isosphaeraceae bacterium | reverse complement strand
CGGCGCCCCCCGCCCCGGCCGCCCCCGCGCCCCCCCCGCCCCCCCCGCAGCCGACGACGATTCGCCGGCCGCCGTCGGCGGGGCCACGCTCCGCTCAGGCCACGGCACACCGACAGGGTGGAGGCCACCGCTGCCGGTCGTGCGGAGACTCGCGGACCCGAACCACCGGTGAGCCCGCAGGCGGTCAGGCGCTCGGGGGAATCAGGCGGCCGAGGTCGGCGCAGAGGGATTCGAGGATCAGGGGCAGGTAGGCCTTGCGGGCGATCTGGTAGTCGGCGTCGAGGCAGCGCTCGGCGAGCAGGTACACGTCGTCGGGCTCGAGGCGCTCGGCCATCAGGGCGGCGGCGCGGCGGTCGGCGGGGTCGGGGGAGGGGGGGACCAGGCCGGCGGTCTGCCAGAGCACGTTGCGGAAGAACCGGGCCAGCTCGCCCATGAGCAGGCTGGCGCGGTGCCGCTGCTCGACGCTCTCCTTGCCGGCGGCCTTGACGTACGCCTCCAGGCGCTCGGCCAGGCTCTCGGGGCTGAAGCCGCGGGGGGCGGCCAGCTCGTCGATCAGGGTGCGGCGGAACTGCTCCAGGTCGGAGTCGGCCAGGCCGATGGCGCGGCGGACGCTGCCCTCGCCCAGGCGGGCCAGGCGGGTGGCCTCGGCGGGGTCGTCGGTGACGGCCTGCTCCAGCAGCACGGCGGTCAGGTCGGACTCGCTCAGCGGCTCGAAGCGCAGGACGCGGCAGCGGGAGACGACGGTATCGAGCTGGGCCTCGGCGGCGGTGCCGATCAGGATCAGCACCGAGCCGGGCGGGGGCTCCTCCAGGGTCTTGAGGAAGGCGTTGGCGGCCTCCTCGCTGAGGTCGTCGGCGTCCTCGACGATGGCGACCCGGCGGGTGCCCATCATCGGCTTCAGGCCCAGGCTCTGGCAGAGCTCGCGGATCGCCTTGATCGGCAGCTCGTGGCGGTCCTCGGGCTTGACCACGCGGAGCACGTCGGGGTGGTTGCCGGCGGCGACCTGGCGGCAGGCCGGGCAGGCGCCACAGGGGTCGAGCGCCGTCTCGTCGGCGCGGTCGCAGAGCAGGGCCTGGGCCAGGGTCAGGGCGAAGCGGGTCTTGCCCACGCCGGCGGGCCCCACGAACAGGAAGGCGTGGGGCAGCCGCCCCTGCGCCAGGCCGCGACGGAGGTCCTCGACCAGGCGATCATGACCGCGCACGCCATGCCAGGACACGGGCCACCTCGCGTTGGAGCTTGGCCGCCACCCGCTCGGGCGACCCGCTGGCGTCGACGAGCAGGAACGGGGCGGGGTAGTTCTTCAGAGCCCTGAGGAAGCCCGAGCGGACCTTGCGGCGGAACTCGGCCCCGCGCTCCTCCATGCGGTCGCGCGGTGCGCCGATGCGGGCGTCAGCGACCTCGGGGGGCACGTCCAGCAGGAACAGCAGGTCGGGCATCAGGCCGCCGGTGGCGACCCGGCCGACCCGCCAGACCTCGTCGGGGGGCAGGCCGCCGGCGTGCCCCTGGTACACGACGTTGGCCAGCAGGTAGCGGTCCGAGATCACGATCGAACCGGCCTCGAGCGCCGGCCGGATCACCTGGTCGACGAGCTGGGCCCGGCTGGCCATGTACAGGAGCATCTCGGCGCGGAGGCCGGGGTCGACCTCGTCGCGGTCGAGCAGGATCGCGCGGAGCCGCTCCCCGAGCGCCGTACCGCCCGGGTCGCGGCAGGCGACGACCGGGAGCCCCTGGTCGCGGAGCCATTCGACCAGGCCGGCGACCTGCGTCGACTTCCCACCGCCGTCGGGTCCGTCGAGCGCCAGGAACAGCCCGGGCCGGACCGTGGGCGAGGCCGGGGCCGCCGGCGGGGCGGCGGCGGCCTCGTCAGGCTCCTCGGGGGGGACGGCCGGATCGGTCATGGCGTCCTCCACGGCGGCGCGAGGTCGGGCCGGAAACGGGGCGGTTCGGTTCGGGAGCAGGGGACCGGTCGAGCGTCGATCCATTCACGCCGGGGCGGGGCCGGGGCTCAGTCGACGTCAAGCTCGTCGCCGACGGGGCGGGGCGGGGCCTCGACGCCGCGGAGCCAGGCGTCGGCCTCGGCGAAGAGCTGGCGGATCTTGGCGTGGTAGAGCAGGCCGGTGATCTGGGCCAGGGTGCCCCAGTGGTACCAGTGGCCGGTGTGGTCCTCGACGTGCTCGGCGGACCGGGCCAGGCTGCGGATGTCGTCGACCTCGACGACGTAGTAGGTGACGGTCTTGAGCACCTTGCGACCGCGGCGCAGGTAGGTGTAGGAGAGGCTGCGCTCGAACCCCTCGCGGAAGTGCCAGGCGGTGAGGCTGGTCTCCTCCTCGAACTCGCGGGCGGCGGCCTGGCGGGCGGTCTCGCCGGCCTCGATGCCGCCCTTGGGGAATTCCCAGCGGGCGCGCGGGTTCCGGACCGTGGCCGAGTGCAGGGCCAGGTAGAGGAGGGTGCCGTCCTCGGCGGTGCGGAAGGGGATGACCCCGGCCGAGTTCTCGATCAGGGAGGTCATGGGCGCCGGGAATCCCCCGGCGGGTCGCTGCAGTCGCCGGTCGCGTCGCCGGACTCGGCGACCGCCAGCAGGCCGAGGACGGCCCCGGGCGCGACGCGATCGTCCTCCCGGCCGCGGATCTCGGCCAGCCGACCGGACACCGGAGCGGGCACGTCGAACGTCGCGGGCCCGACGAGCACCTCGACCAGCCGATCCCCCTCCCAGACCTGTGCGCCGCGGGCGGCGAACCAGTGGCTGACGAGGATCGGCTCGTCCGGACCGGTCCCCAGGTCGGGCAGGATCACTGCCTCCAAACGCATGGTGACCCCCCGTCAGGTCGGGCGGACAGTCACGTAACCGTACCGGTGGCAATCCTTCGGCGCAACGGTGCCGCACCCGCCGGGCGGCGGCCGTTGATTTCAAGGGCAAGTGTATCGCCCCCCGACCGCCTTGAACAGGCCCTTCCGCCAACCAGTCGCAGCGGTCGGTTCCTCTGGTTGGAGAGTTGGTCATCCGTTACACTCCGGACCGGGCCCCGGTGCCGCCCTCGGCGCCCGGGCTCCCCGCTCGGGTCCCCCGCCCGAACCGCCGCCGAGGGCCGATCCCAGGGAGGTTCACGCGGTGCCCACGTCCCCCCGTCTGCGCAGCTTCGGCCCCGGCCTGCTGGCCGCGGTCCTGACCCTGGGCGCCGCCGCCCATGCCCGCCCCCTCGACGACCCGCCCGCTCCGGCCCCGGCTCAGGCCAAGGCCCCGGCCCGCGCCGGCCGACCGATCGACCGTCAGATCGGCCAGAAGGTCGCCGACTTCCGCCTGGTCGACGCCATCGGCGGCAAGGACGTGGCGCTCTACAAGTTCTTCGGCAAGAAGGCCGTCGTGCTGGTCTTCACCGGCGTCGACTGCCCGGTCGGCAACCTGTACCTGCCCCGGCTCGTCGAGGTCCAGCAGCGGTACGCCGACCGCGGGGTGGTCGTGCTGGCGATCAACGCCAACGCCTCGGAGTCGGCCGAGCAGGTGGCCGCCCACGCGCGGGAGTTCGGCCTGACGTTCCCCGTGCTCAAGGACCACACCGGCCGCGTCGCCCGCGACCTGGAGGCCGAGCGCACCTGCGAGGCCCTGATCCTCGACGGCTCGGCCCGGCTCCGCTACCGGGGCGCCATCGACGACCAGTACGGCTACGGCGTCCGCCGCGACGCCCCCACCACGAACTCCCTGACCGACGCGCTCGACGCGCTGCTCGACGGCCGGCCGGTCGCGACCCCGGCCACGGCCGTCGTCGGCTGCCCGATCGAGTTCCCCGCGGCGCCCGAGCGGTCCACCGGCTCGCAGGTGCGGTCGGCGCCAGCCGCGCTGATCGCCGCGCAGGACGAGGTCGATCCGCCCGTCGATCCCGACGCGATCGGCCCGGTCGACTACGCCACCGCCGTGGCGCCGATCCTCCAGGCCAAGTGCCAGTCGTGCCATCGCCCGGGCGAGGTCGGGCCGTTCCCGCTGCTGAGCTTCGCCGACGCCAAGCGCCGGGCCGACGGCCTCCGCGAGGCCGTCGACGATCGCCGGATGCCCCCCTGGCACGCCGACCCCCGACACGGCCACTTCGCCAACGACCGCCGCCTCACCGCCCGCGAGCGCGCCACCCTGATCGCCTGGGTCGACCAGGGCACCCCCGAGGGCGACCCGGCGCAGGCCCCGGGCCCCCGCGCCTGGCCCGAGGGCTGGCGCATCGGCACGCCCGACGCCGTCTTCAGCATGCCGAAGCCGTACACCGTCAAGGCCGAGGGCACGCTGCCGTACCAGCGGTTCCGGGTCAAAACAAATTTCACCGAGGACCGCTGGGTGCGCGCCATCGAGCCCCGGCCCGGCAGCCGCGCCGTGGTGCACCACATCATCGTGTACCTCCGCGACCCGGCCAGCGGCGGCGAGCCCGAGCACCTGGCCGCGTACGCCCCCGGCGACCTGCCGAGCGTCTTTCCCGCCGGCGCCGCCAAGCGGATCCCCGCCGGCTCGGAGCTCGTCTTCGAGCTGCACTACACCCCGATCGGCCGCCCGGTCGAGGATCGCTCCAGCGTCGGCCTGATCTTCGCCACCGAGCCGCCGACGTACCGGGTCGTGACCCAGCCGATCCCGAACCTGCAATTCAGCATCGAGCCCGGCGAGCCGAACCGCGAGGTCGCCTCGGCGCTGACGCTGGACCGCGACGTGAAGCTGCTCGGGATGCTGCCGCACATGCACCTGCGCGGCAAGGACTTCCGCTACACCGCGACGTTCCCCGACGGCCGCGTCGAGACCCTGCTGGCGGTCCCCCAGTACGACTTCGCCTGGCAGAGCATCTACTGGCTGGCCGACCCCCGCGAGCTCCCCAAGGGCACCCGGATCGACTGCCTGGCGCACTTCGACAACTCGCCGGCCAACCCCGCCCTGACCGAGGCCGACACCCGCGAACGCGTGCGCTGGGGCGAACAGACCTGGGACGAGATGATGATCGGCTACATCGACTACCTCATCCCCGTCCGCCCCGCCACCTCCGCCAGCGGCACCGACTGATCCCCCCGCCCCCTCATCCAACCCCCGCCCTCGCCCCCGGCGGGGGCCTACCCACCTTCCATCCGGATTGCTACGATGTTCCCCGTCCCGGCGCCCCTCGCGGGCGCCCGGCATGCCGAAGTGGCGGAATGGCAGACGCGCCGGACTCAAAATCCGGTGGGGTAACACCCGTGTGGGTTCGAGTCCCACCTTCGGTACTTTGCGACAGATCCCGACCAGACGCGTCAGGATCCAACCGGTTCAGGACTTGCGCCGAGTCGGCCGGATTCCGGTCGGCGCCGGCCCGAGGTGCACAAACCGCCAGGTCCCGACCAGTTCCGTCCGCTCCGTAGGGCAAATAAAGGGCAAGCGGTTCCATCAAGTGTGGTGGCGACGCATTCCCGAGGCTCGGGGTGGTGGTGGAGTCGGGCAGGCGCTCCACGGCCCGGGTCAGGTCGTCCCGGTCGACCTTGGCGTACAGGCCGATGGTCAGCGTCGGCGTCGAGTGGCGGGCCAGCTCCTGGCACGTCTTGACCGTCGCGCCCGACCGGACCACCTCGCTGATGTACGTGTTGCGGAGGGCGTGGAAGTCGAGGACCCCCGCCGCCGTCGTCACCTCGATGCCGGCGGCCTTCAGGTCGTGGCGCAGCATCTCGGCGGTCCGATCGGGCAGCCGCAGGACCGGTTCCCCGGGCGGCTTCGGCGCCAGCCAGTCGCGCAGGACGGCCGCCAGGGTGGTGGGCAGCGGCTGCGCCGCCTTGCGGCGGTTCTTCGAGTAGGCCGCCTCGACGACGACCTCGGGCAGGTGCAGGTGGAACGACTCGGGGGTCAGGCTGGCCAGCTCCGAGGCCCGGAGCCCCGTGGCCAGCGCCAGCGCGTAGGCCGCCGCCCGGTCCCGCCCCGGGATGCCCATGACCGTGTCGCCCTGCTCGGCGGCCCGGACCAGGCGCCGCGACTCGTCGGGCGTGAGCGCCCGCCGCACCCGCCGGCGGTCGGCCTCGGGGCTCGAGGTCGCCAGGTGAGCGAGCAGGTGCTCCCGGGCTCGCCCGTCCTTCCAGAGCCAGCGGGCGAAGGCCTTGATCGACCGGATGTGGTGGTTGATGGTCTCGGCGGCCATGCCCCGGGCGCGGAAGCCGGCGAGGGCCTCCTGGACCCGCGACGGCCCGAGGTCGCTGATGCGACGGGCCCCCGAGCCTTCGATCACCCGGCTCGCCCGGCCCGTCGACTCCCGGCAATGGCTGACGGTGTTGCCCTTGGCCCGCAGGAAGGACTCGAAGTCCTGCAGGTGCTCGGCCAGCGGGCGGGCCTCGTGGGCCATGAGCGCCGGCGCCTTCGGATCGATGTAGCCGGCCCGGACCCGGGCCGCCTCGGCCTCGGCCGCCGCCGCCAGCCGCTCGGTCTCGCGACGATCCGAGCAGCCCCGCCGCTCGACCTGGATCCCGGCGGCATCGACGAACCGATAGCACCAGACCCGGCCACGCTTGCGATAGGACGCCATCTGCTCCCTCCTGCCACCGGTGCCCTGGGCCAGCCAGGCCGGGGGACTACCCCCCGGCCTGGGCCCACCGTTCCTCCAGACACACTCACTTGCCGCCCGATTCGACCCAGCGCCGGATCGTGGCCGGGGACCACCGGGGCGACCGGCAGCCCACGAGGACGTCAGGGCGGGGCAGCCGGCCCCGCGAGCGCATCCGCTCGACCTCGCGGCGGGAGCAGTTGAGCACCTCCGCCAGCTGATCGACGCGGAGCATGGGTTCCAGCCCCGGGGGCGGGGCGGGCCGGGGCTCCGCCCGGCCGGGCGTGGAACGCGACTTCGCAGACATCGAGGTGCTCCACCAGGGATACGGACGGGTCCTGCCGTCCGCGAGGTTCGGTCGTCCGTGTCCGGGATCAGGCGGCGATCGCCGCCAGGGCTCGCCAGACCCTCCGGGGGCGTCCCCCGGTGCGGACTTCATGGCTTTGGATCAGGTTCGCCTCGAGCAGCAGGTGGAGAGCTCGCTCGATCTTGGTGGCCGATCGGTGGCGGTTGAAGACGAGGTTGTGGATGTCGGTCTGCGAGAGCCCGTCCGGCTGGGACTTCAGCGCGGCCAGGATCTGGTCCGCGTCGTCGTTACCCAGCGAGTCCCCGAAGAGGTACGCTGCGCACCGCTCGTTGTAGCGCCAGAGCTCGATGGCCGAGCGGAGGTGCGGCTCGCCGATCGCGTCGGCGCCGTCCATGATCGCGTAGATCATCGCCAGGCGGAGCGTGATCGGGGCCCCACGAGCCAGGACGCTGCCGAGCAAGCCGAACCGGTCGGCCGCCTGCTCCACGTAGAAGTCCCCCCACAGACGGTCAGTCTCCGGGAGTCGCCGCAGGATCCGGGGGCCGGCAGGCACCGCGAGTCGGCTGCCGGAGACCCCGTCCGGCGAGAACCGCCGCAGGTTCACGGCGATCGCCTCGATGTGCGGGGCGAGCGCCGCCTCGGGGTACGGGGCCGGGTTCGGGAGCAGCCGCGCCCGCTTCACGCAGATCCAGAGGAAGCGGTTGGCGAAGCCGTTGGCGGCCTCCGACTCGGTGAGGTGCGTCATCAGCTCGTGGCCCGTGATGTGGCCCACGATGCTGATGTGCGCGCCGGTGGCCCGCACGGAGCTCTTCGTGAGGCAGTTGAGGCCCCCGCTGTCGAACGCCTGGCGGACCACAGCCGAGAGCGTGTTGCCTTCGCGGGCCATCACCTGGAAGGTCCGGCCCAGCTCAGGCTCCGTGATCATCAGCCGCTTGTCCGACACGCCCGCGTCGACGATCTCCTCCTGATAATCGATGATCTGCCCCTTCTGCTTGACGGGCGACGGCTTCTTGACCGGGTCCCGCACGCTGAAGATCAGGCCCTCGCCCGAGCTCAGGCCGCCGAGGTTGCAGTGGCTGCACCAGGGCGTCACGCCGCCGAGGCAGACGCTGCGCTCCAGCTGGCTCATCAGCCGCTTCGTGGCGGATTCGATCGTGCCCTTCCGCCCGGTGGCGGTCGGGCCGACCAGGGCCGCGAACAGATTGGCGTGGTGGGTGCTGGCCCCGACCTCGAGGCAGACCTCGCGGCCCACGAGGTTGCCGACCCCGAGGATGAACGAGACGGCCAGGCCCACCGCGGACGCCTCGGTGCTCGGCCCCAGGACCTCGATCAGCTTGCCCAGGGAACCCGGGGCGACCAGTCCCAGGTCGGGCTGCTCCGGCCAGGGCCGGACCCCGATCCTCGACTCGAACTGGATCGGCCCCGTTGCCGGGCTCGGGGCCCCTGCCGCCGTGGACTGCCCCCCATAGCCCTGAGCGGCCAGGGTCGCCGCGGCCGCCGAGAAATTCCCCTCGTGGTGCAGCAGGGCGTAGGCGCGGAACTTCGTCAGCCACTTGCCGGCCGGGAGCCCGGCGTTCGTGCTCCACGCGTAGAGCAGGTCCGCGTCGCCGAAGCCCGTCGAGGCCGAGATGCCTTCCGACTTGCCGGGCCGGGTCCAGTAGACGACCTGGCCGGCCTTCCGGATCGGGGTGAAGCCGGCCGGCAGCAGCACCTCGTCCCAGAGGCCGCGGTTGCTGAAGTCCGTGCCCGGCCGGCCGTCCCCCTCGGCTGGCGCCGAGGGGTCGACGGAGGGCGTGCCGTCCGGCCGCAACGCGCGACCGAGCTGCTCGAGCATCACGTAGGCCGCCTCCGGCAGGTCGGCGATCGTCGATTCGCCGTTCCACTCCCGCGGGACACCGGCTTCCCCCGGCGTCGGCGGGACGACCGACTGGAACGCCTTGCCGGCGCCGCCGAGCCGCAGCTCCAGGTCGGGCAGCATGGGGTGCTTGAGGATCGGAGCGACCAAGTCTTCATCGAGGAGCCGGCGGACCCGCTCGGGATCGACGAAGTAGAGGCGGTGCTGACCGCGCCGCGAGGTCCAGCCCAGCGTGGGGACCACCTCGCCGGCCAGGAGCCGCAGGAGCGACTCCTCGGCCTCGGGCCCGTCGCCTTCGCAGTCGATCAGCCATCGGCCCTCCGGGCCGGCGTCGGGGCCCAGGTTGACCCCGACGCCGCTCGTGGGGCTCGTAGCGAACATGGACCGGATCTCGCGATCCGTTCGACGACGCCCCCACTCGGGGTAATTCGGCGCCTTGCCCCCGGGGGCGATCACGGTGGGCGAGAGCCCGGCGGAGCGCAGGGACAGGGCCGTCTCCAACGGCGACTTGCCCCGAAGTTGCATTAGAGGCGAGTTCATGAGTCTTCCTGGAACTCCTCGGTCAGGACGGGTGGCCCCCCCGGCGGCGGATCCGCCGCCGGGGGCAATGTGGGACTGGCGGAAAGGCAATGGGTGGCGGCGGACGTCTGAGCTCGAGACGTCGCCGGGGCTGACTGAAAGCTCCGGAACGCCCCGGGGGACGGATCTGGAACGGCAGGTGTGGTCAAGAACCCGGGGCGCGACCGGGGGCGGGCGTCAAGCCGCGCGTCTCAGGGGGGGACGACGGGTGGTCCTCGTCCGGGGCCCCATCGCCCGCGTCCTCGTCGATCCCCGCGGCCTCGGTGTCGGGGTCGAGGACGACCTCCCCCTGACCATCCGGGGCCTCGAGACCGCAGGCGCGACGAGCCTCGTAGTAGACGTCCCGGCGCCGGTCCATCGGGGCCTTCATCATCTGCTCGCGGACGTACTCGCGGGCCATCTCGAGGTGCTCACCCATGCCGCCGAATCGACGAGGGGCGAAGTCCAGCAGGCCGCCTTCCAGGTACTCGTCGCTGGCGCGGATGTCCTCGGCCTGCCACAGCGTCAGCCAGACGGGCATGACCCCGTCGCCCAGCTCCAGCATGCGGAGCTCGAGGGTGGCCACGGGCTTCGGGGTCAAGGGGGGCAGCGGCTTGATCTCGGCGATGCGGGCGTAGAGGTTGCCCGACCGCGCGGTGCCATGCTCGATCTTGAGCTCGCCGGCCCGACCCAGCAGCCCACGGAACGTGCCGTCCGGGAGCGACTGCGCCCAGTTGGGGCCGAGCCAGCTGGTCATCGACTTGGCGAGGTGCCCCAGAGGGCTCGGCGTCAGGTTCAGGCGCTGGTTGACGGTGATCGGCTCGCCGTCCCGGCCGCGCGGGACCGTGGGCAACTCGAACACGAGCTCCATGCGATGGACCGAGCGCGGCGGCTGGCCCTGGTAAGACTGCTTGGAGTGACCCAGGTCGAGGAGTCGAACGCAGACGGCCGGGTAGTTGCCCGGGGGGACGATCGCTTCGCGCCCGCCGCCGTCAGGGCCCGGGACGCTGGGGATCATGAGTCGGCTCAAGGTGCATACTCCTGGTGTGGGGCCCGGCGATCAGCCGAGGGGTGGGCGACGTGGGGGGGGGGCCAGACTTGGTTTCGTGGGGCATCCCGGCGGCTCCGCCGGGGCCATCATGAAGGCAACGGTCACGGGTGCAGGGAGGCCGGGCCGGGCGAGCTCATCACTCCCCACCGAGCCGCAGCCGGTGTTGAAGCAGGTTGTCCTCGCGGGGTTGCGGGCGGAGGGGCGATCCGTTCGACCGGACGGAGTCGGCGGTCGTGCGACGCACCGAGCCCGGCCGGGCGCTGGTGGGGCGGCAGCCTGGCGAGGCGCCCGACCCCACACGGTCGTCGGAGAGGACGAACCGCCCCGGCGGCCCGAGAGGCGCGGTGCGGTCGCACCGCGCCTCGGGCGGACGGCAACGACCGCAGCCGGAGGCGCCGGGACGGCCGTCGTCGTTTGCCATCACTCGGCGAACTCCTCGGAGTCGTCTCCAGCGAGGACACCGTGCAGGTCGTGGAACACGACCTCGTCCTCGACGATCTCGATTTCCTCCTCGTCCTCCTTGTCCTCGGCGATCTCGATTTCGGCGTAGAACACCTCGACCTCGACCTCGGCGATCTCGACTAACTCCTCGTCCTCGGTGATCTCGATGTGCTCCTCGTCCTCGACGGCTTCGGGCTCCATCAGTTTCCCGTCGGGTCCGAACTTGACGACGACACCGTTCCGGGACTCGACCGCGATCTCGTCATCCTCGAGCACCTCCCCGAGGTCGGGCTCCACTCCGACCAAGGCGGTCTCCCGCACGTGGTATTTGTCGGCGGCTTCCTTCAGCACGGTGCTGAACGGGCAGGCGCCGTGGAAGGGCCACTTCTGGAACTGGGCCTCGAGCAGGCACTCGAGCTCGGCCCGCCCGCGCCCGAGCGTGGCGGCCATCTCCTCGGAGGTGGCCCGGGAGTCAGCGGGCTCAGCACCATCGACCATCGGTCCCTCGGGACCGGGGGCCCCGGCGGCGTTGAGCTCACCGCGGAGGAGGAGGGGGAGGTCCGCGACGTCGAGCTCCAGGTAGCCGGCCAGCTGCTCCTCGGTGGCACGGGTCAGGTCGTCCGACAGCTGCTCGCGGTGCTCGGGGAGCAGGGCGAGCAGCGAGCCGTCGGACTCGGTGGCGAACTCGCCGTTGACCGAGAAAACCGCTCGGACCAGCATCCGGTTGGTGTCGATTGCCTCGGGGTCGAGCCCGACGAGGTCGATGCCCAGGGCATCCAGCGAGCAGGGGCCCTGCTGCAACGAGCGGCGGACCCGGTCTCGCACCACGGCGGGGTCGGGACGCGACGGCGTCCGAGGCTCGGGCCGCGCCGCCGAGATGGGGAGGGGGCTCGCCTGCTTGGCACCCGCCTCGAGGGTGGCAACGGCGTTCCCCGGCTTCTTGACCGACCGAGTGACGGCCTTCCCGTTCGGGGCGACCAGCTCGTCGGCCCGAGCCGGCCTGACAACGGTTGCCAGCTCCAGCTTGTTCTGCCGGACGAACTCGTAGCTGACGCCCAGCGTCGCCGCGAGGACGCGATTGCTGAGCGACGCCAGCTCCGGGTGGCGGAGGGCGTGGCGGACGCGGGCGTTCTTGTCGGCGTTTGTGATCGGCAAGCCGTGCGTCTGGTTCGCCAGGCACGCAGCAGCGAAGGCGTCGGTGTAGGTGCCCTTGCCGACCAGGTCCACCTCGATGTGGGTGCGCTCGAGCCCCTTCGCGGCGGTGATGGTGTGGGTGCCGTCGACGAGGTAGAAGCCGTCGCGGTCCGTCGCCTCCATGATCCTGGGGCGGGGCAGATCTTCGAACGTCTCCTTGTAGCGGGCGATCGCCTCCGTGTTGAGTTCGTGCCGCATCTGGGACGCGGGCGCGAGGTTCTCCGGGAGCTCGCTGATCGCGATGTTGATGACCTCGGGCGGGGCTTCCAAGCTTGGCGTCTGGCTCAAGGCCGACTCCTCCCACTAGACATCAGACCGGCTCGAGATCACTGCCACCCGGCAGGCTCGGCCCAGTCGTCAGGCTCATGATATTTCCAATCGCAATCAATTCAATAGGCAAGCGGCAAGATTTTTGGAAGTTTTCTTGATTGTCGATCGGCACGATTGCCCCGCAGCCTCGACATCGCCAAGCCAACCCGGCCGCCGCCGAGGGGTTCAATAGACACCCCGGTCGCCGACCCGGTCGCTTCGCCGCGGGATCACCGCCTGGATCCAGTGGCGACCCAGCCAGAACCGGATCCGGCCGTAGCTGAAGCGTGTGCTTTCGGCAAGCCTGCCTGAATCGTGGAACGAGAGCCGATAGGTTGACGGTCCTCATCGAGGAGGACCGCAATGAGGGAGATCGGGAAAGAGCCGCCTCCGCCGGAGCTCCGGCGGGCTCGAGAGCGCTTCCAGGACTGGCTGCTCCGCCGGCAGCCCGGACAGCGGATCCCAACAGAACTCTGGGATCTCGCCGCACGCCTGGCCCAGACCCACGGGCTCAGCCGCGCCGCCACGGCGCTCGGGCTCGATTACTACAGCCTGAAACGCCGGGTCCAGCCGACCGCTGAGCCCACGCGTCCGGCCCCCAGGCCGCCGACGTTCGTCGAGTTGACGCCCGCGTCGCTGACCCCGATCCGGCACTGCCGGCTCCAGTGGGAGCCCGGTGACGGGTCCAGCCTGCGCCTCGAGCTGACCGGCTTCGAGGCGGCCGACCTCGAGGCCCTGGCACGCGGGATCGGAGCCGCGCGCTGATGCTCCAGATCACGCCGCAGATGAAGATCCTGGTCGCCCTCGAACCGGTCGACTTCCGTCGTGGGATCGACGGTCTGGCCCGGCTTTGCCAGGAGTCGCTGGGTCAGGATCCGTGGACCGGCGTCGTGTTCGTATTCCGCAATCGCAAGGCCACCGCGGTGAAGCTGCTGCTGTATGACGGCCAGGGCTTCTGGCTTTGCCAGAAGCGTCTGTCCCAGGGAAAGCTCTCCTGGTGGCCGCCGATGGTCGAAGGGACGGCCGCCGCGCGGCTGGCCGCTCATCAGCTGGCGGTCTTGCTGGCGGCCGGCGACCCGACCCGGACCGGGGTGGCGGCCGACTGGCGGCCGGTCGGGCCGCCCAGTTGATCGGGTCGAGACAGGTCCTTGCCAGTGCGTGGCCCGCCTGGTTCACTGGGCCCCGATGCGGATGCTGCCGGTCGCGGGGCCCAGGCTGAGGATGCCGGGGCGGCGGCCCGGCTGGACCCCGTTCGACGGGTCGCTGGGATGCAGGCCACGGAGCTGGTCGAGGTGGACAGTCGCCGGCTGGAGCAGGTCCTGGGTCGGGTCGAGCAGTCCGGGCTCGACGCCCAGGACGCGGCCCTGATCCGCGTGATCTTCGAGTCGTACGCCCACGTGGTCGACCTGGTCGACGACCGCAACACCACGATCCGCCGGCTGCGTCAGCTGCTCTTCGGCGCCCGGACCGAGTCGACCGAGGTCGTGGTGGGCGCGAAGGCCGACGAGCCGTCAGCACCGGAACCCCCATCGGCCGAGGCAACCGGCCAGGCCGCACCGGCGGACGACGCGATGGCCGGGACACCGGTCGCGACGGTGCGTCGAGGTCACGGCCGCCATGGCGCCGGGGCCTACCCGGGCGCCACCCGGATCGACGTACCGCACCCTACGCTGACCGCGGGCGACCCGTGCCCCGACTGCGCCGGGGGCATCGTCTACGACAAGGCCCCGGGTGTCCTGGTCCGGATCACGGGCCAGCCGCCGCTGGCGGCCCGGGTCTACCAGCTCCAGAAGCTGCGGTGTCACCTCTGCGGCCGGGTCTTCACCGCCGAAGCGCCCCCGGACGCCGGCGAGCGGAAGTACGACGCCAGGGCGGCCAGCATGATCGCGCTGCTGAAATACGGCACGGGACTGCCGTTCAACCGTGTCGATGGCCTGCAGGGGGACCTGGGCGTCCCGCTGCCGGCCTCGACCCAGTGGGAAATCGTCCAGGCCCTGGCCCGGAACCTGACCCCGGCCTTCGAGGCGTTGGTCCGCCAGGCCGCCCAGGGGGGCGTGCTGCACAACGACGACACCACGGTCCGGATCCTGCAGCTGCGGGCTCAGGCCGCCGCGCCGTCGACGGCGGAGCCCCCCGAGGCGGGCGTCGCGGCCAGCCGCCGGGGGCTGTACACCTCGGGCGTGGTCTCGGTGGGGGACGGCCACCGGGTGGCGCTGTTCTTCAGCGGCCGGCAGCATGCGGGGGAGAACCTGGCCGATGTGCTGCGGCATCGCGCCGACGCGCTGCCACCGCCGATCCAGATGTGCGACGCCCTGGCTCGCAACCTGCCGTGTGAGCTGCGGACGATCGTGGCGCACTGCCTGGCCCACGCCCGGCGGCAGTTCGTCGAGATCCACGACCGGTTCCCCGAACCCTGCCGGCACCTGCTCGAGAGCCTGGCCGTGGTCTACCGGGTCGACGCCGAGGCCCGGACGCAGGGCCTGTCCCCCGAGGCGCGGCTGCGACTGCATCAGGAGCAGAGCGGTCCGACGCTGCATCAGCTGCACGGCTGGCTGACGGCTCAGCTGGAGCAGAAGCAGGCCGAGCCCAACTCGGCGCTGGGCGGGGCGATCCGGTACCTGCTGCGGCACTGGGGTCGCCTGACGCTGTTCCTGCGAGTGGCGGGGGCCCCGCTGGACAACAACGTGTGCGAGCGGGTGCTGAAGCGCGCAATCCTGCACCGCAAGAACGCGCTGTTCTACCGGACCGCGGCCGGAGCCCGGGTGGGCGACCTGCTGATGAGCCTGATCGTGACCTGCGGGCTGAACCAGGCCAACCCGTTCGAATACCTGACCGAGCTGCAGCATCACGCCGCCGAGCTCGAGTCGGATCCCGACCGCTGGCTGCCCTGGAACTACCGCGAGGCGCTGGATTGAACCTCGGCCGAGCGAGCCTCACCGCCAGCCTGGCCGACCCGTGTCACCGACCACGGTCTTCGGACGGCATGACTGCCGGCCGCCGGCTGAGCCTGGAATACAGGTCGAGGCCCTCACGGCCTCGACCTGCGTCGACCCGTGCCGCTGTCCCGCGGTGCGGACCGCACCGGTCGGGATGCCGTTGGCGCAGGTGGCGAGGTGGATCTCAAGATCCGAATCCGCCCCGGCAACGGCCCGGCGCGTGGCCCTTTGGTTAGTCGGACCCCGGATGGACCCTAATCAGGCCATTATCGGATTGCCGGCTTGCCGAATTGCCGAATTGTGACTATCATAGTGTGCTTAGGAGCCTTGGCCCGTGCCATGGTGGTTCACGAGCCTGCACCGCCCCCCTCACGAGAACGGAATTATGGGCCTACCATTTGCTGAAAAGCTCAAGAAACTGATCGACGTACGAAATCTAACTCAAGCTAAGGTGGAACAGCTTTGCGACCTTCCCCAAGCCCGGATTGCCAAATGGGGCAGGCATGGCAAGCCGACTTTGGAGCAGCTTGTCAAACTGGCCTTGCTCCTGCGTTGCCCCCCAGACTGGCTGGCAGATGACGAGGCCGACTGGCCACCACCGAAACTCGATTATTCTCTTGAGATGCCTGCTGCAGAATCATACGAAACGCATGTACGCAAGATAGACGAATCCGAAAAAGCTCACTTCAGCGAATATATGAACCTAATAATGCGAAATAAAAGAAAAAATGGTCGCATTGTATTTGATCCAGTGAGCCGAGTGGATGGACTCACGGACCGGCAGCAGTCTGAGCGGAGGCAGGAGCGACAGACGTTCGATCATGATCTGAGGACAGTACGGCCCCAGCAAGCCGATTACGATTTGAGTCCTATGGAAAAAGCGAAATTTTTAAATTTGATAAGAACTCTTTTAGGTCTTTCGTTCGAAGACGCTTTCAGTGCTTTGATTCAATACCGAGATTCACGCGATGGAGGTTCTCTCGCCGAGCACCACGCTCTCCAGAGCTTACTGCCACGGCAGGTCTTGTCCCCGTCCCCGGCCGAGCCCCAAAGCTCGGTCGATCGGACGATTGCCGAAACAGAGGAGCTGGGACCGCCTCAGTCGAACATGGACCGAGATGAATAATGCCACGAGGTCCAGACGCAACTACCCCAAGCTTGGGGCGGTGCGGGCCCGCTTCGAGGCTATCCGCCGCCACCTGCCCGACTCGGTGATCGTCACCGAGCTGCCCTTGGGTCGCCTCGGTGGCCGCCAGCGCCGCCGAGGAGGCCGACATGCCCACCCTAGCCCTGGATCCCGAGGGGGGAGCTGGTCGTTACCTGCCTGGTCGACAATTGCGATGACCTGGTCGTCTACTGCGACTTCCTCGACCCGGCTACCGCCTTCCTGATCCTGAAGGCCGCCACGGCCGAGGCCCTGCGGAGCGTTTACAGGCGCGCAGGTGGACCGCGAGGACGCCCTGATGATCGCCCACGACTGCCTGGGCCTCTGAGGGGCACCCGGGGGCCGTCCTGACGTCGCGAGCGGCCGGTGCCTTCGGGTGCCGGCCGCTCGCGTTAGAAGATCTTGTCGATGTCCAGCGGCTCCAGGGTGAAGGTGTAGAGATCCCCGGCCATGATCTGATTTTGATCGAGGGTGACGGCACACGAAGTGGGCTCCTGGTCGGTCGCGAAGACCTGGACCTCGAAGTCCATCTCGTGAACCCGGTATCTCGAGATCGAGTTGGGGATCGGCTTCTCGATGGTCTCGGCGACGCAGACGTGCAACGCGTCGCCAGGGTGGATCGGGCCGGTCTGCGAGAAGCGATGGTAGGGTTCCACCCGACGTGCCTGCCACCCCACGCTCGCGTGGTACTCCAGCTCCGGGTTCAAGCTGAACTTTAGCGTGAGATCGTGGGCGGTTGACGGGCCCAGGTTCTTGACCCGGAACCGGAAGTCGACCCTCCGGATGATTCCGTCCGGCTCCTCCGCGTGGCGTCGCAGGATCGGCGAACACTGGACCACGAGCCGGGCGTGCCGCTGCGGGTAGAAGAGGCTGCGGAGCACTGGCGGGGGCACGTCGACGAACTTGTCGTTGACCCGCATCACCCATCGTTTCTTCCCCGGGGCCTCGGAGCGGTGTGGCTTGAACCGGCTCTCGGGGACGTGGATCACCACGAACCCCCGGGTCTCGTCGGCAGGATCGGCGTAGAACTTGAAATCGACGCCGAGGACCGGCGGGTCGGTCGCCTGGTGATGGTTCCGCTCCAGGCGGTTCCTGACCTCCTCGGGATTCCGAACCATTGCCACGCCGTCGATTCGCCCTGATTTATTTCGCTTGTCCATTCCGGTGGCGAGCCCCAGGATCAGCACCCCGCCGCCGGTCGTGGCGAACCCGGCCAGGGCCTCGCAGAATGCCGCATCGAAGTCCTCGGGCCTGCGGTCCCCGTTCGGCGTGGTGCCGACCTTGACCTCCAAGTACTGGCCCTCGAAGGTCGGGGGCTGATCTGGATCGGCTAACCTGCGGAGGTACTCGAACGCAGTCTGGCCCCCGGACGGATTCTCGATCCTGTCGAATAGGGACTGGGCGATCGACGGCGGGCCAGGCATCGGACGGCTCCCGGGTGATAGGATTGGGGGTAGCCGGAGTCGTCGCGAGGTATGCGGACGAAGCGAACAAACCCCGCTGGATTGCTTGCCTACGAACTGAACAATCGGGCGTCGTCGACTTTCTTCGCCTCCTTCGCGAGTTTCGCCGTAGGTGACGAGTTCCAGTCCAGCCACATCGATTCAAACGCATGCGAACCTTGATCGTTCTCGGCGCTGTCATCCGTTGACAGTTGATGCCCTCTCGGGAAGCCTGCCTGAATCACCTGTCGGAACCCGATAGGCTGACGGACCTCTTCGAGGATGACCACTTTGGGGGGGGGGGGGGGGGGGGCCGGACCCCCCCCCCCAGACGGGCGGGGGGCTTTTGCAACCACCCAACCCTTCCCCGTCCACCCCCCGCCGGCCCCGGGCCACCC